>NZ_VOYG01000013.1:0-97622 GCF_013420785.1 Acinetobacter sp. YH01011 | reverse complement strand
TCCCATCTTCTTAGGGTTTGGATGGAAACACCCAGTGTTTTAGCTGCAACGCCAATACTAACATATCTACTCATTTGTATATAATAATATAGAAATAGGTAGATTTCAACTAGCAGTTATTAACCCTGGTTTTTCTACGGGTTGTAGCAACACATCTTGAGGGTGTAATTGTGTTGTAGCATCGTCATATGACCAAATATCGACAAATAAGTCTTCTTCGCTATATCTCTGATTTAAATCGATTTGGCTCTGTGTAGGTTCAGGATGGTTCGCTGCAATGCGTTCTGCCAAACTTTGCATTTGTGCATCTAAAATTTCATTCATTTCTTCTAGGGCAATTCGATACGCTGCAAATACCAAAACGCAGCCCAACATGACACTAAAGATAGAAACATAAACAATCAGACGTTTTTGCAAAGAGTAGGATTGCATTAAATTTGCCCTAAACGGTAGCCCAAACCACGAATGGTACGAATAAAGTCCTTGCCAAGTTTGGCGCGTAAATGGTGAATATAGACTTCAATGGTGTTGCTGCTGACTTCACTGTCAAAATCATATAATTTATCTTCTAAATTACTTTTAGAGAAAATTTTATTAGGGTGGCTGACCAAAGCCATTAAAATTGCCCATTCACGATTCGACAATTCGATATATTCACCTTTGAATTTTGCCAAATGTTGGTAAGCGTCCGCTGAACACACCTTCTGAATTCATCCTATAAGCCTTAATTTAGTCCCCACTTAGAAACAAGTGGGGACTTAAATTTATGACTACAAATAATCAGACATCCATCGCATCTCTTGCGAAAAAACGAAGAACATACAGTGCTGAATTTAAACAGCAGATCGTTCAGGCTTGTAAAGCACCGGACGTTTCAATTGCTTCAGTCGCTTTGCAACATGGATTGAATACAAATCTTGTATCCAAATGGATTCGCTTAATTGATGCTAAGCCAGGGAGTGATCGCTCACCACTACCGAATAAACCTGCATTTATTGCCTTATCTTGCTCTGCACCATTAGATCCTACTCCTACTGACATGTTAAAAGTTCAAATTACTTTACCCCACTCAAAAGCAGAAATTGGCTTGAAATGGCAAGTATCAGAAATACCTGCCTTGGCAGAATTACTCAAGGTGCTGGCAACATGATCCGTATCGATGAAATCTGGCTTTCTACCCAACCTCTGGATATGCGAGCAGGGATGGATACGGTCATGGCTCAGGTGGTGAGAGCCTTTGGCTACATTAAACCGCATTGTGCTTACCTGTTCTGTAATAAACGTGGCCATCGCATGAAAGTGCTGGTACATGATGGACTGGGCATCTGGCTGTGTGCCCGGCGGCTGGAACAGGGAAAATTCCACTGGGCTAAAGTTCACCAGGGTGAAAGCGTAGCTCTCAACCCGGAACAGTTACAGGCATTAATCCAGGGTTTGCCTTGGCAGCGCATTGGACGACAGCAGGTGGTCACGATGCTCTAAACCAAGCTCGGCTATTCTGCCATCCTCCAAACGTTCTATTTCATTCTTCTCATGACCTCAGGCATACTGCGGTCATGAATACGCTGCCAGATTTAAGCCAACTGACCCATGAACAACTGCTGGAATTCACCCGGCAGTTGGCGATGCAGCATCAACAACTCGCAGAAGATAAACAACAATTAGATGCTCAAGTTCAACATCTGGAAGTATCAAATCAACAATTAGATGCCAAAGTTCAACATCTTGAAGTCACCAATCAGCAATTAGATTCTAAAGTTCAGCATCTTTCTATTCTCAATCAAAAATACGAGCATGAACTGGCGCTGTTTAAACAGCATAAATTCGGCAGTAAAAACGAACATCTCACCGCAAAACAAATCCACCTGTGGGATGAAGCGGTTGAAGAAGATATTGCCGCGGTTGATCTGGAATTAGAACGATTAAATGCAGATAAAACCGATGCAGGGACACAGAAAGCCACAGTCAACAAACCTAAACGTCGACCACTGCCAGATCATCTACACACCATCCGTATTGAGCATGAACCTGCATCAACCCAATGTGCTTGTGGCTGCCAACTCCGTCGTATCGGCGAAGATGTCAGTGAAAAACTGCATTTCAGACCGGCACAGTTCTATAAGGAACAGCATGTGCGTGGCAAATGGGTCTGTGATCAGTGTGACACCCTGACTCAGCAAGCGATGCCCGCCTATGTGATTGATAAAGGCATTGCTTCACCTGAACTGCTCAGCCATGTTTTGGTATCGAAATATGCCGATCATTTGCCGCTGTACCGTCAACGTCTGATCTATCAGCGGGCGGGAATCGAACTTTCTAGATCAACGTTATCTCTTGCGAAGCAATGCTTCTCAGATAGGTCGCTGCGGTGTAGAACTGGAACCTCTGGCCAATGCCTTAAAAGAGGTGGTGCTGCAACAGCGGGTGATCCATGCCGATGAAACGCCGGTCACCATCATGCGGATGGGTGAGAATGATAAAAAACCGAAGAAAGGTTATGTCTGGGCCTATGCCACTACACAGTACAATCCAGTTCAGGCGGTGATCTATGACTTTCAGGATAGTCGTTCAGGCCAGCATGCTGCAGAGTTCTTGAAAGGCTGGCAGGGTCATCTGGTCTGTGATGATTACAGTGGTTATAAAGCACGCTTTAAATCAGGCCAGGTCATTGAGGTGGGCTGCATGGCCCATGCACGTCGTAAATTCCATGAACTGCATGTAACTGGGAAAAGTCAGGTCGCTGAACAGGCCTTAGTGCTGATTCAGAAACTGTATGCGATAGAAGCAGAACTCAGGAAAAAGACCGATGGTACAGCAGAACAGCGCCGCGAATACCGACAACAGCATAGTCAACCGGTGATGCAACAACTGTATGAATGGCTCAACCAACATCAACTGACTGTGCCATCGAGTTCTCCAACCGCCAAGGCGATCAATTACACTCTGAAGCGTTGGCCAGCTTTAAGCCGCTATCTGGATGATGGCAATCTACCGATTTGCAATAACTGGGTGGAAAACCAGATGCGCCCCTGGGCGTTGGGACGTAAGAACTGGTTATTTGCAGGTTCGCTGCGCAGCGGCCAGCGAGCGGCGAATATCATGACTTTAATCCAGTCAGCAAAGCTGAATGGCTTGGATCCGTATGCCTATTTAAGTGATGTGCTGAAAAGGCTGCCGACGCATAAAGCGACCCAAATAGAAGAATTACGCCACATCGCTGGAAATCCAACTCAAATTAAAAAATAGGCATGGGGTTCAGCGGACGCTTACTGTACAACTCAGCCAATTAATGTTGCAACAGCCTCAAGTAGAGCAAGAAAAAGTACGTGCGAGCTTAAGGCAAGCAGAGCAGAGTATTTTGCGCTACGAAACGTTGTTGGAGCAGCTTTTATTACTGAGTCAAACTGAAAATCAGCAGCCGAATAAAACTGTTGTAGCAATCCCCGTTGCACCGACCTTAAAAACCGTTGTTGAGGAACTTTCACTAGGCTATCCAAACTTGGCGGTGCGGCTTGATATTGATTGGGCGCATTTGGGGCAGTTGGCTTTGCCACATGCGACTTTAGCCATTATTTTAAAAAATCTAATCGAAAATGCTTATGTTCATGCTCAAACTGAGCAACCGATACACATTTATTATCAGGATAATGCACTATGGATTTGTGATGAAGGGCAGGGGCTGGGTAATGATGACCTTGCTTTATTGACTCAGCGTTTTTGGCGTAAGTCGGCGCAGCAGCAAGGTCATGGTTTGGGCTTATCTTTGGTTAAGTTATTGCTCGAAAAGTATGGTTATCAATTAAGTTTTAGCCAGCGTTTGCCGCATGGATTACAAGTCAAAATTTACGCTTGATCTGTATCTTGCTCAACATCATCCATTAACAATAATGTAAAAGGACGCGTGCTTTCAAATTCAGCAAAAATAATCACAAATACCGAGGTTAAAGGTACAGCAAGAATAGCGCCTGAAATCCCCCATAGCGATGACCAAAGTGAGAGTGAAATCAACACCACAAAAGGAGAAAGGTTGATTTCTTTACCAATCATTTTGGGTTCGAGTACGTTGCCAACATACATTTGCGCCATGGTTAAAAGAACTGCAACGGCTAAAGTCATTTGAATCGAGCCAAATTGTACCAAGGTTAAAGTCACAGGAAAGACTACGCCTAACAAAGACCCGACATAAGGAATATAGTTAAGAATTCCAATGATCAGCGCCCAGAAGATGGCATGCTCGACTCCAAATAACCATAAAATAATGACAGAAATAGTTGCAAGAATAATATTAATGAGTGTCTTCACCGCAAGATAGTCACCAATCTTTTTATTAATATTCATAATTAAATATTTGGTGCGCTCTGCACCTTGGCTGGGGAATGCTAGACTGAGCCGAGATGAAAAGCGCCCTTTTTCTGCGATGAGAAACATTGCATAGACAATGATGAGTACTACATTACTGGTAAAGGAGCTCACTGCGCCAATCATATAACTAATAAAACTTTGCACGCTGATACGTTCAAAAATAAGCTCGCGAAGTACGCTTAAATCAAGACCTTGCGCCCAACTAAATCGCGAAGAAAAAGATTGCAGCATTTTTTCCAAATTGGCTTGATAATTGGGTGCAGAAATCAAAATTTGCTCGCCAGTAATAATTAAAATATGGCTAAATGCAAACATCGAGATAATGAATCCAATCAGCACCATTAAGCGGCGCATCCATTCAGGACTATGTTTGAGTACTGGAAAGTTCCCAAGCCAATCGGTTAAAGTTGCCAAGATATAAACCGAAATAATGGACATCAGTACAGGGAGCAAAAAACTTTGTGCAACTTTAAGTAGCCAACCAAAAAGAATAATAAATAACAGTAAATACACCGCAATGCGCAATGTGTTTTGCCAAGCCTGCTCTTGATTCATAATGGGAAGCTCCTATCAGTTTGGCAAAGAGTAAATAGTATCGAATAAAGTTTTAGTTCAATATGTGTTTAGACATTAAACAGTGACCCAATCCAGCTTGTCACGAGCATTGCTGCAATGCCCCAAAGCATAATTCGTAGGGTACTTTTATACATTGCAGCGCCAGATAAATAACCAGAAATTGCACCTAATACGCCCAAAGCTAAAACACCTACGACAACGATACCCCAATTCAGCGCATGTGTAGGAAGAAGCCAAATTGATAACATAGGCAACATCGCACCTAAAGAAAAGGCAACGGCAGATGCAAGGGCTGCTTGAATAGGTTGTGCGGCAGTTTGTTCATTAATGCCAATTTCATCGCGTGCATGTGCTTCGAGGGCATCGTGTGCGGTCAATTGTTCGGCGACCTGCGCTGCTAACTGAGGTTCTAAGCCACGATGTATATAAATGCGTGTGAGCTCTTTGAGTTCAAGTTCAGGGTTATGTTTTAATTCGTGTTTTTCCATGGCTAAGTCGGCGTGCTCAATGTCCTCTTGAGATTTGACCGATACATATTCACCTGCTGCCATTGAAATCGCACCAGAAATCCAACCCGCCAAACAAGTAATCCATAAGGTTTCGGTACTTGCACCACTTGCTGCCATTCCTGCGACCAAACTGGTCACAGAAATGATCCCATCGTTCGCACCCAATACTGCAGCACGTAACCATCCAGACCGTTCAATATAGTGTTTTTCGAGGTGGTAAGAATGTGGCATAGATCAAACTCTCTTGTTATTCAATTTTCGTTTATTGATGTGTGATATAGCATAAATCATTCTAAAAAATTTATCGTTTAAAAATGAGAGGTATTTCACAAAATAGATGAAGTCGTAATGTGGTTTTTGAGTTTGAGCTTGGAGTTTTTTATAAAATTTCCTTAAATTTCAACCTTTAAATGCCTTAAAAAATGATCAATAGCTTGTAAGATGATAAAAGAGATTGATTCAATCAGGCTTGCAAGTAAATAGGAAATATCGTGATGTCTTTTCAGAATATTGTCGTACCTGTAGTGAGCGAAGTCAGTCTAAAAACCATTCATCGGTTGGGTGCAGGGTAAAGTATGCCTAAATTATCTCGTGACTTAGTATCGCCAGACGTATTTGACTTAAAGTCATTTATTTCTCCTCGCATTAGGGGTAGATGTCGCACTTGCAGAAGTCATACGTGGACACGGTACAATTTATGATGCAGAAGTCTGTGATGCTGCGGTTCGTTTAATTAATGAAAAAGGGTATGAATTACCGCGTTAAAATATGCGTAATGAATAGTGCTAAAACTTGATTGTTGTGCAGTTTATTGGAGAGATTCTTAAAAAGTGTTAAATTTATCTCGTAAATTGTTTAGAATATCTATCAATTCAAATTGTGTTTATATATAATACGCTCCCATAAAGTAACAGATATTCCAAGTTTCCCCCCACACTTCCCCAAAGTGTGATTTTTTTTATGCTATGTATTAAAAAAGATAGGGATGTAGATTTCCTAAGTCAAATTTAAGCTGACAGATACAACAATGGTTTCTAACAAGTGGATAACTGTCAGGTCTTGTTTGAATGGGGGGAGGCTTAATTCCAAATCACTTCCCCAACTCAATATCCTTCAAAATCACACAATCTGCCTGCTCATCCCCAGAGCAATGATCTGCAGAGCTTTGTAGCCAGTTCGCCATTTCCTGTAATTGCGCAATCTTCTGTTTTAAGGTTTCAATATGTTTAAGTGTGAGCTGCTTTACTTCTGCACTTTGTCGGTCAGCATTTTTCCATAAACCTAGCAATTCTTTCATTTGCTCAGAAGAGAAACCCAAATCCCGTGCATGCTTAATAAAAGACAAAGTTTTTAAATCTTGCTCAGAATAAATCCGATAACCCGAAGCAGAGCGTTTGGCGGTATCCAGTAAACCAATTTGCTCATAATAACGAATCATTTTGCTGGAAATATCCGATAGCTTAGAGGCTTGACCAATATTCATGTGACTTCTCTCATAAAAAGGGCGTAGAGCAATCTTCTAAACCCTTTTGTATGTTGCATTTAAATCTGTGCTGCTTGGAAATATTTTAAACGGAGCGCATTACCCAATACAAACACTGAAGATAATGCCATCGCGCCCGCAGCAAAAATAGGCGAGAGCAAAATACCTGCAAACGGGTATAGCACGCCTGCAGCAATTGGAATCAAGGCAATATTATAAATAAATGCCCAAAACAGATTTTGACGAATATTGCGGATAGTGGCTTTACTCAAAGCAATTGCATTGGGCACACCTTGTAAATTGCCCGACATCAATACAACTTCGGCTGCTTCAATCGCAACATCTGTACCTGTACCAATCGCAATTCCAACATCGGCTTGTGCCAAAGCAGGGGCATCATTAATACCATCACCCACAAAAGCCACACGTCCAAATTGCTGTTGTAATTCACGTACAACATCGACCTTGCCTTCAGGTAAAACCTCGGCCACCACATGATCAATCTGTAAACGTGCAGCAATTGCCTGAGCCGTATGTCGGTTATCTCCCGTAATCATCGCCACTTTTAAACCCAGTTGATGCAACGCTGCAATAGCAGCAAAAGTCGTGTCTTTAATTGGGTCTGCAACGGCAACAATGGCTGCCAGTTGTTGATCAATCGCCATATAAATTGGTGTTTTGCCTTCTTGTCCTAAACGTGCAGCTTCTGCATTAAAAGCGCTAACATCTAGCCCAATTTGTTGCATATAACGGTCTGCACCAATCTGAATACGTTGACCATTCACCAGTGCTTCAATACCTGAACCTGTGATGCTGTCAAATTCGGTAACAGGCAGTAAACTGACTTGCTTTTCTGTTGCAGCTTGCACAATCGCCAATGCAATGGGATGCTCAGATTTCGCTTCTACCGATGCTAAAAGTACAAAGACCTGATCTGCATCAAAACCCGATTGCACATGAAAATCGGTTAATATCGGTTTGCCTTCGGTGAGCGTTCCTGTTTTATCCACCGCGACCACTTTAACATCTTGCAAAAGCTGCAAAGCTTCGCCTTTACGAAACAGCACGCCCATTTCAGCGCCACGACCTGTTCCCACCATAATTGAAGTCGGTGTGGCTAAACCCATCGCACATGGGCAGGCAATAATTAGAACAGCGACTGCATTGACCAAACCAAAGGTCAGGGCAGGTTCTGGGCCAAAAATAAACCACACAATAAAAGTAAGTGCAGCCAATAACATCACGGCAGGTACAAACCACATGGTTACTTTATCCACCAAGGCTTGAATGGGTAATTTAGACCCTTGCGCCTGCTCGACCATGCGAATAATTTGCGCCAACACCGAAGCTTCACCAATGGCAGTGGCACGAATATTTAGTGTGCCATTTTGGTTGATGGTGCCACCTACGACTTGATTGCCTATTTGTTTGGCTACAGGAACAGGCTCACCTGTAATCATTGACTCATCTATATAACTATGACCTTCGATCACTTCACCATCTACAGGAATGCGCTCACCTGGGCGGATTTCGACAATGGTATTGGAGCTGACTTCCGCCACTGGCACTTCAATGATTTGACCATCCCGATGAATACGTGCAGTTTTAGCTTGCATGCCAATTAAATGCTGAATGGCTTGCGAGGTGCGACCTTTGGCTTTGGCTTCAAAATAACGACCCAGCAAAATCAAACTGACAATCACTGCCGCAGCTTCATAATAAACATGCACTGTGCCTTCGGGTAAAAGCTGCGGCATAAACGTTGCCACCAATGAAAAACTGTATGCAGCCAAAGTTCCTACCGCCACCAAAGAGTTCATATCAGGCGCAAAATGTAACAGCGCTGGAATCCCTTTTTGATAAAAACGACGTCCTGGTAACAGCAGCACCAATGTGGTTAAAGCAAATTGAATCAACCAACTTTGTTGTTGCCCAATATTGTGCATCACCCACATGTGAAAGGCAGGAATCATGTGTGATCCCATTTCCAGAATAAACACAGGCAAGGCTAAAATCAGTGAAATTACTAAATCACGTTTCAGTTGTTGCTGTTCCAGATTCTTTTTATCGTGTTGTTCGTTAGAGTCGTGTTGCAGCAGTTTGGCGTCATAACCTGCTTTTTGAATCGCTCGAATCAGGTCTTGGCTAGAAACAGTGGCATTCGGCTGAATCCATGCATGTTCAGTCGCCAAATTGACATTGGCTTGTTCTACACCAGGCACTTTCTTTAAGGCTTTTTCGACACGTGTTACACACGAAGCACAAGTCATGCCATCAATAGACAGTTCGATTGGTTGAATGGCAGCTACATCAAAACCTGCACGTTGCACTGCCTTAATGAGCAGTGCACGGTCTAAAGGTTGCGATGCATGAATCAGTGCTTTTTCTGTTGCAAGATTCACTTCAGCTTTTTCTACACCATCGACTTTTTTTAAGGCTTTTTCGACACGCCCGACACATGAGGCACAGGTCATGCCTTCTATAGACAAAGTTTCCTGATAGGGAGAGGCATTTGGGTGTTTTGCGTCCATGGTCGTCTCTATAATTTGGAGGATGTGTTTAGCATATAGATTGACACGATGGTAAGGTCAAGTAAATTTTAGCCCAAAATAGGCTTGACCTTGCCAGCATAGTAAGCTTTAAACTACAGTTCAACAAAGGCAGAAGTGTGGAGTTCGCAATGAAACTATTGATTGAAAATATGACTTGTGGCGGTTGTGCACGTGGTGTCACGGCAACCATTCAAGATGTTGATCCTGCTGCAAAAGTTGAAGTCGATTTAGCGACTAAAATTGTGACTGTGGAAAGCACTGCAACAGTAGATCAAATTACCGCTGCATTGGCAGAAGATGATTTTCCTGCACAAGTTCAATAAAACTGCATCATCTAAGAAGCTCCGAGTGAGCTTATCGTAAGGTCAATTGGTCAACTGACGAATTGACCTATTTTTTTGCCTGCCGATTTTTTTCTCGTTGTTTTTTGATGTGACCAACTGAATACATTTTGATCACGAAGATGCTAAACCAAGCCAATCAGAAGCTGAGATTTTCTAACTTCAAGCTGAGTTTCATTCATTCAGGGCTGAAATCTACTGAATGAACTATGTGCTGTCCTCTAAAATATACTCTTCAATATTTATCGGAATAAAAATATTTTTTGGTTTTAACTTGTTGTTATTGAAATATTTATTTTAATTTTTAAATTTAAGGGATAACAGAAAAACCATCATTTTTAGATGTTTTGCTGCATATTTTAAATTAAGGTGAATAAAATTCACTTTGGACTGAGGTTAAATCATTTTTATTCACTTTGTCGTTCCAGTATAAATACCCTCATTCAGAAATTTTAACTTTTTAAATTTGGGTAGTAGATCATCATGACAAAGCCATTCACCTGTTCAATTAAACGTATTCGTTTTGACGAAAACTATGAACCTGCTAACAACACGCGTTTAACCACCAATTTTGCAAATTTGGCGCGTGGTGAAAGCCGTCAGGAAAATTTACGCAGAACTTTAGCGATGATCAATAATCGTTTTAACTCGCTGGCATCTTGCGATAACCCAAAAGGTGATCGTTATTCGCTTGAAATCGACATTATTTCTGCAGAAATTGATATTGAAGGAAATGGCAAAACTTTTCCATTCATTGAAATGCTAAAAAGTACGATCACAGATCATCAAACAAATGAACGTATTGAAGGCATGATTGGCAACAGTTTTTCATCGTATGTTCGTGATTATGATTTTAGTGTGGTCTTGCCAGCATTAGGCTGCAAAGTAAATGAAAAGCCTGAAAGTTTTGGTGATTTACATGGCAAGCTTTATCAGCATTTGGTCAGTTCAGCAGTGTTCCAAGCTGAGTTTCAAAAACAACCTGTGATTTGCCTGAGCGTATCAACCACAAAAACTTATTATCGTACGACCAATGTGCATCCTGTCTTAGGCACAGAATATAAAAATGATGAATATTCACGTACCGATGACTACTTTGAAAAAATGGGTTTAACTGTGCGTTACTTCAAACCTGAAAATAGCAATGCACCGCTTGCGTTCTATTTTTCTGGTGATTTACTGCGTGATTACACAGATTTTGAGTTGATCAGTGCCATCAGTACTATGGAAAGTTTCCAGAAAATTTATCGTCCTGAAATTTATAACACCAACTCACCTGCAGGCGAGGTCTATCAGCCAAGTTTGAATTATCAGGATTATTCATTAACCCAAGTTGTATATGACCGTGTTGAGCGAGGTCAGTTGGCAGTCAAGCAGGGCAAATGGACTGAAGAAAACTTTATCAAGCCTTATCAAGATATTCTTGAACAATGGGCTGCCAAGTTCGTGCCGCTGCATGCTGCCAATCAAGAACGTGTTGCTTAACTTAAAATACAGATAGAAGATTCAAAATGGCTATTTTATTACCGACCTCAACGGCTGGCAGCTTACCTAAACCTTCGTGGCTCGCAGAACCTGAAAAGCTTTGGTCAGCGTGGAAATTAACAGGGCAAGAATTACTGGACGCAAAACAAGATGCGCTGCGTCTATCACTGCATGAACAACAGCAAGCAGAGATTGATATTGTGAGTGATGGGGAGCAAACCCGTCAGCATTTTGTCACCACCTTTATTGAACACCTTGAAGGTGTCGATTTTGAAAAACGTGAAACAGTCAAAATTCGTGATCGTTATGATGCCAGTGTCCCTTCTGTGGTGGGTGCAGTTTCTAGGCAAAAACCAGTCTTTGTTGAAGATGCCAAATTCCTGCGTTCACTGACAGATCAACCCATCAAATGGGCGTTGCCTGGTCCTATGACCATGATTGATACTTTATACGATGCGCACTACAAGAGCCGTGAAAAACTGGCGTGGGAATTTGCCAAAATCCTGAATCAGGAAGCGCGTGAACTTGAAGCAGCAGGCGTGGATATCATCCAGTTTGATGAACCTGCGTTTAATGTGTTTTTTGATGAGGTGAATGACTGGGGCGTGGCAACATTAGAGCGCGCGTTAGAAGGTTTGAAATGTGAAACAGCCGTGCATATTTGCTATGGCTATGGCATTAAAGCCAATACCGATTGGAAAAAAACACTCGGCTCAGAATGGCGTCAATACGAAGCAGTTTTCCCAAAACTACAGCAGTCTAATTTGGATATTATCTCACTGGAATGTCACAACTCACGTGTTCCGATGGATTTGCTTGAACTTATCCGTGGTAAAAAGGTGATGGTGGGTGCGATTGATGTCGCAACGAATACGATTGAAACAGCCGATGAAGTTGCAGATACATTGCGCAAAGCATTGCAATTTGTCGATGCTGACAAGTTGTACCCATCGACTAACTGTGGAATGGCACCATTGAGTCGTCAGGTTGCACGAGGCAAGTTACAGGCTTTGGCTGCTGGTACGAAGATTATTCGCCAAGAATTATCTAGTTAAGCGTTCGATCAGGCGAAGTGAATTCAAGCCAAGTGAATTTAAGTTAAGTGAATCAGGGATGCTTTTTCAGGCAAAAAGCATCCTTTGAACTTTCTAAAAAAGTTGAGTGTTGGAATACGGTGATGGTTAAAGCAACAGACTTCAAAAATGCAATGTCTTTCTTATCAAGTGCAGTCAATGTAGTGACGACAATGGGAGATGCAGGACGTCATGGTTTTACTGCATCTGCGGTATGTAGCGTGACAGATACACCGCCAACATTATTGGTGTGTATGAATAAATCATCGCGTTCACATCTCAGTTTTTTAGAGAATAAAGTGCTGTGTGTGAATGTGCTAAATGCAGAACAAGAACATCTTTCCAATGCATTTGCCTCATCAAAATTGAGTTCCGATGAGCGTTTTAAGCAGGCTGAATGGGCTGCTTTGGAAACGGGCGCTCCTATATTAAAAAATGCATTGGTCAGCTTTGATTGTGAAATTTCGCAAATTCAAGAAGTGGGGACGCATACTATTTTTATTTGCCCAATAGTTGCCATTCAAAAAAATCAACAAGATCAGGCGTTGGTTTATTTTAATCGTCACTATCATCAAGTTGGTGAAACTGAGTTTGTTTAATTCGCTATAAAATATTGCAATATGCGATAATCAGTTTATACTTGATTTATAGCAAAATGCGATAAAATATTATGCATGTGATCACCCACGCTAGAATTATAGAGGCAATGCACAAGTGGCCACAGGCTGAAACAGCACTCGATGGTTGGTATCGAATTATTAAGGCAAATGATCCGAAAGACTTTGCCGAAATGAAGCAGTTATTTCCAGCAGTTGATAAAGTTGGAAAGTTTCATGTATTCGATATTGGTGGGAATAAGATTCGACTTATTGCTGTTGTGATGTATCAGGCAAAGCGTGTGTATATTCGTCATGTGTTATCCCATAAAGAATATGACAAAGGTCATTGGAAGGAGGATTAGTATGAACGCAATGATTAAACAGGCTGTAGATCACTGGCACTACGTTGCTCCTTTGCTGAGTAAACCAGAAAATGAAAAAGATTTTCATGCACTTGTCGAGGCTTTAGATGAGCTTTTAGATATTGTTGGTGATGATGAAACGCATCCTTTAATGGGGCTGATTCATCAACTCGGTGACTTGGTTTCTGTTTATGAAAATGAACACCTGCCTATTCCTCATGGAGATGGTCGTGCTGCTTTAGCTTTTTTGATGGCGCAACATGGATTAGGTCAATCTGACTTGGCAGAGGTTGCAACTCAATCTGTGATTTCGGAGATTTTAAGCGGCAAACGCCAGTTGAATATTCGTCATATTAAAGCGCTGTCTGAGCGGTTTAAGGTTTCTGCTGATACATTTTTCTAAACGATTTTATATTTTTTAGACATTTTATTTTTAGATATTTAAAAATAAATAGCTCCGAAGATGCCGCTGCATGTCGTTACCCTGAACCCGAAAAAGTTCAAGGCGGACGCGACGCATACTTGCTGGGTTTCCCATACGAGATGGGCATACGCTCTAAATATGCAGAACACAATCCTAAGATTTAAGTATCGGCAGGGATATAGACTCGCTGGCGAACACCTCAGAGTTAGAATTAGTATAACCCATCTCAGTTGCTTGGCAACTCATGTTCACGAATTAACTGTAAAGATAGAGCTTGTTTGCATAGCCTTTATGCAAACTTAAGTCAAAAAAACGACACTTAAGTAAGGGCTTCAACTTCTTGCAAAATGGTGCTGAGTAAACGCTCACAATGCTCATAATGCTGCAAAGATTTATTCATAGAAAGAACCTCTTGCATCAACTCTAAAGCCACCACAATAATCAGTTTGCTCGGTTCCATATTGGGCGCTTTACGACGAAACTCATCATAGCGTTCATTCAATAATTGTGCTGCACGCTCTAAATCTTCTCTTTTTTCTTCAGTTGTGGCTAAACGGAAACTATGTCCTAAAACACGTAAATCAATTGGAATTTGAACTGACATATTAACCTTCCTCGCTCACTTCGGCAGGGTGGGCAAGTTGTTGAATTTCTTGCGCATGATGATCTTGAGCTGTACCTAAAATTGCAAGACGCTGAATAATAGCTTCAACTTTGGCTTTGGCATGCTCATTTTTTTGTAACAATCTTTCACGTTCTTGTTTGAGTGTCTGAATTTCATGCTGATTCATACGCTGATCATTCAGCATTTTTTCTTTCAGAATGCGTAATTCATTGCGCTCAGCCAAAATTTCCTGAAAGCGGTTTTTCAAATCAGTACAGCTTTTTTCCAAACGACTGTAACGGTCTGCCAGTGCTGTCGCATCTTGGTTTAACTGCTGAAATTGCGCCTGAGTGCTGCTTAATTGCTCAGTCAGATTCTCAATTTCATCTTGCTTGGCAGTAATAATGCTGTTTCTTTGCACAATTTGTGCATGATGCTGTTCCTCAGCAGTTTGCTTGGCTGTGCTGAGGGCGGTATTTTCACTTTCATAATGATCAATTCGTGTTTTTAAAACACCAATATGCGCTTGTAGACGCTGTAATTCTTCTAACATATCGTGGTCGCACAGTATTGCAAACAAAGGTAATATATACGAAGTATAGAGATTGGATAAACGAATGCAAGACGATATTTCAGGTTGGTCGGAATGGTTCCGCAATTTTTCTAACATTGAAGAAATTTCAAGCCCAAGTGAGTTACATGGCTTGCTGACAGGTATAGTTTGTGTGACAAATGCACCAACTGAAACCGAGTGGCAGCAGATTTTAGAAACCCTCAATGTGCCAGAATTAGAGCCAGCCGCACTGTCACTTTTAACCGATGAATCGGAAGATGTCGCACATGCTTTGTCTGAAGATGAGTTAGATTATCTGCCGTTATTGCCAGATGATGAACATCTTTTACAAGAACGTGTGCAAGCTTTGGCAGATTGGTGTGCAGGCGTTGTGCTTGGTTTTGGTTTGGCTTCTGGGCATATTCGTTCAGATGAAATCGAACTGATTGAGCATTTACAAGATGTTGCTGCGGTTGAATTTGAAGATTCAGACAATGACGAAGAAGGCGAAGAAAGCTATCAGGAATTGTATGAATTTGTACGTTTGATTCCTGTGAGTTTATCTGTTGGGCGTAAAAAAGTACCAGTAGAAGAAAGCTCTTTATTGCAAAACTTACATGCTAAGTCGCGTCAACAAACTGCACAAACCACACAAAACGCAAGTGCTGTTGTTGAAATGTTTACGCCACACCGTCCGAGTTAATCGGGCGTTGTGTGCCTAAGTATGTCGGTGTAAGGTGCTTTAAGTCATTACAACAATCATATTTTCATCATTTTATATATGTAGACCGTATTTATGAAAAAACTGACTCAAGTCGAATTTAAAGAACGTCGTGATCAACTTGCAGAACTGATGGGGCCCAATAGTGTCGCAATTATTGCAACCAGTCCTGTGGCAATGCGTAATCGTGATGCAGATTATAAATATCGTGCCGACAGCAGTTTTTTCTATTTAACAGGTTTTGCTGAACCTGAAGCAGTTGCGGTGATTGAAACCTATGAATCAATTGATGAAGGTTATACCTACACGTTGTTCTGCCGTGAACGTAACCGTGAAATGGAAATCTGGAATGGTTATCGCGCAGGTTTAGAAGGTGCAATTGAGCTGTTTGAGGCAGATGAGTCTTTTGCAATTGCGCAATTAGATGCAGAAATCATCGCCAAAATTGTCAATAAAGACACGTTGTACTATCGCTTGGGGCATCAGACTGAATTTGATGTACGTGTTGCGGCATGGAACCAACAAGCTGATGCACAACATCGTCAAGGCAATACTGCACCTGCCAAAATTGTTCAGTTAGATCGTTTGCTGGATGAAATGCGTTTGCATAAAACTGAGTCTGAATTGGAACTGATGCAAATTGCTTCAAATATTAGTGCAGAAGCACATACTCGTGCCATGCAAACAGTAAAAGCAGGCATGATGGAATATGAGCTAGAAGCTGAACTGAATTATATTTTTGGTAAAAATGGCTGCGTACCTGCCTATAACAGTATTGTCGGTGGTGGTGAAAATGCCTGCATTTTGCATTATGTCGAAAATGACAAAGTGCTTAAAGATGGCGATTTAGTCCTGATTGATGCAGCCTGTGAATATCAGTGCTATGCCTCAGATATTACCCGTACTTTTCCCGTGAATGGTCAATTCAGTCCAGAACAAAAAGCACTGTATAACATTGTATTGGATGCGCAAATTGCAGCAATTGAAGCTGTACAAATTGGTAACTCCTATAAAGAACCACACCATGTTGCGGTGCGTATTTTGGTGCAAGGTTTGCTTGATCTAGGCATTATGCAGGGCAATTTAGAAGAAATTATTGCTTCGGAAAGTTATCGCCAGTTTTATATGCACGGTACAGGGCATTGGTTGGGCATGGATGTGCATGATGTCGGCAGCTATAAACACGGTGAAGACTGGCGTGTTTATGAAGAAGGTATGGTGGTGACCGTTGAACCGGGTCTATACATTGCACCCGATGATGAAACGGTAGATGCTAAATGGCGTGGTATAGGTATCCGTATTGAAGATGATATTGTTGCGACTGCGAACGGGCCATTGAATCTGACTTCAAAAGTGGTGAAAACCGTAGAAGAGATTGAAGCATTGATGGCAAAAGCTAAATCTGCTTAATTGGGTCTAATCAAAGCTGGTCAAGTGATCAGCTTTTTTATTAGAAAGCGCGTGTAAATTTTGAGTATGTAAATAATTTTTAGTCTTTGATCCGCTTTTTTGCTTCATCATAAACAATGTTATCAGCACGCTTTCCAACGGTAATGAGCAAAATAACGACCTGATCATCTTTGACCTGATAAATAAGTCGGACACCCGCTTTTAATAATTTGATTTTATAGCAGCCAGCAAGATCACCTTTAAGCATGTTCTTTGGAATATGTGGCTGCTCAATGACTTTGGCTAATTTTTTCTTGAATTGGTCGCGGATAGCACTCGGAAGCTTTTCCCATTCTGCAGTGAAGTCCTTATGACGTAAAAGATTATAAGTCATCTAATGTGACTTCCTCGAACATCTCTTTAGGATCATTCATGCGTTTACGGACAAGTGCCAATAGTTCAGCATCTTCTTCTGAAAGCAACGCTTTCTGTACTGGAAGCTTTCCAGTCGTTGCCACATATTCAAGAATATTGGTAAAGAAATCGGTAGGTGAGATACCTTGTTCTTTAAGGATTGAATAAGATTTTTCTTTAAGGGCTTCATCGACCCTGAAATTAACAGTAGCCATCACTTCTCTCAGTTATTGAATGTATGGAAATATTGTAATGCAATATGCATTACAAAGATAGTTTGTATAATAACCATTATGTGAGATCATTTTTATCGTTGAGCTTATTCTAAAATCAATCATCAGCCATCAATAATACTAAGTATTGAATTTATCTTCTCTTGTGTCATACATGGCTCGGAGCAAGAAGATGAGGGACTAATAATTATAGTTTGAATTGGACATTTGCAAGAAGTCTAATCATCTTCCATAGCTTCAACACTAATTCATTATAAAAATAAATGACTTTGCGGTAAGATAAAATCCATTACAGATTATACGTATTTCGATTGAATCTTTTGAAGTCGAATACCTCATAAAAAGGATCAAGGCATGCAACAAGAAGTGATCATTGTAGGCGGTGGTATGGTCGGGCTAAGCTTAGCCTTGATGTTGGCTAAGTCAAACATTGCAGTGAAGTTGCTAGAAGCGATTCAATACCCCAATTATGACGATGCCAGCCTTGCGCCGTATCATTCCAGTTTTGATGCACGTAACAGTGCCTTGTCGCGTCGCAGCGTACAAATTTACCAAGAGCTAGGTTTATGGGATGCCTTGCAAGAACATGCTACGCCTATTTTAGAAGTTCAAATTACCGAACAAGATAGTTTTGGCAAGGCACGTTTATTGGCCGAACAAGAAAAAGTCGAAAGCTTTGGTCAGGTGATTGAAAATGCATGGTTAGGTCGAGTGTTGTTGACCGAAGTACGTAAACAACCTTTGATTGAATTGATTGATGGTGTGCAGGTCACCAGTCTTAAACAAGATGCAGATTTTGCCTATATTGAAGCGGTACGTGGTCAGGAACAATTACAGCTTGCTGCCAAACTACTGATTGCTGCCGATGGTCGTGATTCTTTCTGCCGTAAAGCCTTGGGCATTGGTGCATCGGAACATGATTATGACCAAGTAGCGATTGTGACCACAGTGCAAACCTCCAAGCCGCATGCGCATGTGGGTTTTGAGCGTTTTAGTCACTTAGGGCCTTTGGCGTTGCTGCCCCTGCCAGGTGAATATCGCCGTTCTGTGGTGTGGCCTGTGCCAAAAGGTACAGAACATGAATGGATTGGCGATGAAAATGATCAACACTTTTTAAATGCCTTGCAACAAGCCTATGGTGATCGTGCAGGGAAGTTTGAAAAAACAGGACGTCGTTTTAGTTTTCCATTGTCACAAGTTCTGGCAGAAAAACAGGCGGTTGGTCGCGTTGTACTGATGGGTAATGCAGCGCATACCATTCACCCAGTCGCAGGGCAGGGCTTTAACTTGTGTATGCGAGATGCTTACGTATTATTGCGTTATCTCACCGAACAGGCGGCACAGTCAGCAGATTTAGGCGATGCTGCAATGCTGCGTGACTATGAACAATCGCGTTTGAAAGATCAACAGCGAGTCATTAAATTCTGTGACAGCGTGGTACGTGGATTTAGCAATCAAAACCCAATCCTGAAATTTATGCGTAATACAGGCTTAGTCGCGTTTGATACCATTCCAGGCATTAAACCTTTGGTCGCCAATTATGCCATGGGGTTAAAAGCATGATCACAGCAAATCAACAAACGCAAGTGTTAGATGTCGTCATTATTGGTGGCGGCTTGGTGGGAGGCTTAACTGCACTTTTATTGGCACAAGGGGGTGTGCAGGCTACAGTTTTAGATGCCGCACCTATTTTAGATGCAGAGAAAACTCTTGCAGTTGCCAATCCGCGTGTATTGGCTTTAAGTCAGGCCACCATCCACCTGTTAAAAACAGTCAATGTCTGGTCTAAACTGGCGCGACATATGCCGTATAGCGGCATGCAGGTTTGGAATAAAAATGGCTATGGCGAAATTAACTTTGGGGCAAGTAACGAACGTACACCCGCTATTGAGCAGGCTCTGGGTTCAATGGTCGAGCCAAGCATTTTAAATCTAGCGATTCAGCAGCAAATGTTGCAACAAGTGCAAGATTATCGAACGCAAGTCAAAGTGACCCGTTTAGAGCGTGGTGTTGGCGTTTGGCACATTTATTTGGCCGATGGTACACAATTACAGACTAAGCTAGTCATTGGCGCAGATGGTGCTAACTCCTTTGTGCGCGAACAAGCCTTTATTGATTTTGATGTGTTGGATTATCGTCAGGCAGGTCTAACCTGTGCAATTCGTACTGCGCAGCCGCATCAGCATGTTGCACGTCAAATTTTCTTAGAAACTGGTCCTTTGGCCTATTTACCGATGGCAAGTTTACACGCCGAGCAGGAAGGGCATTGGCAGTCGATTGTTTGGACTTTGCCTGATGACTATGCCGAAGAATATGCCAAACTGAATGATGACGACTTTACCCAACTTTTGACTCGTGAAAGTCATCACATGCTTGGGGAAGTCTTAGAGGCAACCCCACGTGCTATTTTCCCACTGAAAGCACGTGCAGCGCAGCGTTATGTGCAAGATGGTTTGGCACTTATTGGTGATGCCGCGCATGTAATTCATCCGCTTGCAGGGCAGGGCGTGAATATTGGTTGTCTGGATGCAGCCGTACTGTGCGATGTGTTGTTGCATGATTTCAAACGTGGTGTTTGGGCGCATGAGCAAACTTTAAAGCGTTACGAGCATCGTCGTAAAGGACAAAATGATGCCATGATGCATAGTATGTCTGCGATTGGCTGGATGGAAACCACCACTTTATTCCCTGTGGTGTGGGCACGTAACTTTGGTTTAAAACAGGTGGAGCAGCTGCCTGCGTTAAAAGATGCCTTTATGTCACAAGCCAGTGGATTAAGCCTGCTTAAAGACACACGCTACGCGGTTTAAAGCAAAACAGTCGTTTTTTGTACGGTCATACATACCTGATTACGAATTTGGTTAAAAAAGATACGTTTTTTTTAATCTAGACTCTATGCGAAAGGCCAAGAGATTGCTAAATTTCATCGTAATTCATAACCAGTTTTCACTTGGACTAAATTGAAGTCATTTGTGGGGAGATTAAGATGACGGACATGAACGATTACGATGATGTAGAAGATTCAACTGTAGACGAAGATGAAGCGAAAGCGGCTGAAAAAGGTGCAGCAGAATCAGAAGAAGGTGCTGTAGATGGTGATCTTGCAGAAGCAGAAACTCTCACTGTAACTGCCAAACTAAAACAGCGTCAGGCATTGGAAGATGAAGTGGCTGCATTCTTGGCGCGTGGCGGAAAAATTACCGAAGTGCCACCAGATGAGTCTGCGCGCGACTAATCTGTTGAACGTGCTTGCTGAACTTGTTGATTGAATTTATTCGTTGAACTGTTGAGTGAGTTAGGGCGGGATGCTTACTATGCAGGCTGCTCTAATGTTTATCACTTCAAGATAAAAAAGCATCACCTTGTATAAAGGGTGATGCTTTTTTTATGCGCGATGATCGTCATCACTGTTATTGCTCAATCGGCTTATTCAGCTGCTTGGCTTAATTCCAACGCACGTTGATAGGCAATTTTCTTTTTAATCCCTGTTAGATCAGCCGCCAATTGTGATGCTGCTTTTACCGATAAATCTTGCAACAAACGCTGCAATAATTGATCTAATTTTTCTTGTTCCATGTCTTTTTCTTCGCTCGCTCCCCCCACCACCAATACAATTTCACCTTTTTGTTGATGATGATCTGCTGCGATAAATTCAGCCAATTCACCTAAAGTCATTTTTTTAATGGTTTCAAAGGTTTTGGTGATTTCACGGGCAAAGCCAACAGGGCGATCTGCACCAAACACGGCAGCCATATCTTTGACTGAATCTAAAATTCGATGTGGTGCTTCATAAAAAATCAGGGTTTGGGTTTCATCTTTTAGCTTTTCAAGTTGTTGTAATCGCTGTGACTGTTTAGAAGCGAGAAATCCCTGAAAACTAAAGCGATCACTTGGTAAGCCAACCGCACTGAGCGCTGCAATGGCTGCACATGCACCCGGCACAGGAATCACACGAATACCATTGACTTGTGCTGCACGAACCAGTTTAAAACCTGGGTCGCTAATCAGTGGTGTACCTGCATCGCTAATGAGCGCAATATCTTCGCCATTGAGTAATTTTTGGACTAAAATATCAATCTTGTTGCTTTCGTTGTGTTCATGGCAGGCTGTAAGCGGAGTTGAAATATTAAAATGTTTCATTAATTGTGCAGAGGTGCGGGTATCTTCAGCGGCAATTAGGCTGACCGATTTGAGCACATCAATTGAACGGTAGCTCATATCATCTAAGTGACCAATTGGGGTAGCAACAACAAATAACTGGGCACTCATTGAGTTTTCTCCGTGGGAAATAGCAAACTAAAATAAAAATGATGGAACACGAAACAACAGCAGTATTGGCTTGCGTCTGATACAAGTTACAGACCAAGCGCTTATTCTACCTGAATTGCAGTCTGGCGTGTGAAACTCGCGTCATCGCACTTCAGCGAATACTACGATTGCGCACCATAACAAAATAAAAAAAATAGGATATAGCATGAATCAAAAAACACTGCAGCAAAGCATTGGCACATGGGCAGAGCAGACGGCTTGGCAATATTTACATCAACACGGTTGGCGTATGCTGGAGCAGAATTATCACAGTGTTTTTGGTGAAATAGATGGTATTTTTATTCAAGCAGAACAACTGATTTTTGTAGAAGTTAAAGCGCGTTCGCAAACTGGCTATGGCAAAGCCTACGAAGTGGTGTCTGCATCTAAGCAGCGTAAAATTATGAAAACCGCCATGCAGTTTTTAACAGAATATCCACACTATTCAGAATATTATTGTCGTTTTGATGTGATTTGCTTTGATTTTTCTCAGCAATTTGCAAAAACAGTACAGCAAGACTTTTCCAAATTCCCGTATGATTTGCAATGGATTGAAAATGCTTTTACTTTTGATGCAGACTTGATTAATCTTTGAGTGAAATTTAAAGCAAAAGCATCAGTCGGTGTATTGTTGATCGTGCAAATCTAAGGATGAAATGCACAGCACAAGCCAGAATTGAAAGAAAATAATAGGAGTCTTGCTGAGTGTTCAAGCGTATTGCAGTGACCTTGCTGTGTGTAGCAAGTTTATCGGGTTGTGCAAGTTTTATTTCAAGTGGCACAGGCACTGCGCCAGTGGGTACAGAAAGTGGTGCACGCTCACTTGGGCAAGTGTTTATAGATAACTCTATTGAACGTACTGCAAAAATTAATTTATATAAACTGGATTCACGTTTTAAACAATCACGTGTCAATATAGAAAGTTTTCATGGCAATGTGTTGTTGACAGGGCAAGTGCCTGACGCGCATTTAAAACAGTTGGCAGAAGACAATGTGCGTGCCATGAGTGATGTAAAAACCATCCACAATTATATTACAGTGGGTAATCAAATCAGCTATAGCACCATTATGCAGGACACCACGGTTACTGCAAATACCCGTGGTTTGATTATGAAAGCACCTGTGGTGTCAGACAGCAAAGTGCGTATTCATACCGAAGATGGTGTGTTGTATGTGATGGGACGTTTAAACAATGCAGAATTGCAGGATTTAAACCAAGTGCTACAACAAGTGGGCAATGTCACTAAAATTATTACCCTGATTGATAATATTGAGCTACAACCGAGCAACAATGCGAACTTTGTCAGCCCAATGGTTGCTCCAGAAACACAAACGCCAGTCGCGATTGACCCAGATCAGGTTGAACCGACACATGTTCAATAATGTGGAACACTGGTTTAAACAACTGAATAAAACTTTAGAACAGGCGAAACGTATTTATGAAGAATTTCGCCTGTATGATTTGGGCAGCTATGCGCTGAACCGTTTAACGCCACGTCAGGGTTATACCGTTCAAAGCAATATTGCTTATGGTTTACGCGCACGGCATCGTTTGGATTTGTACCGCACCATAACACCACGCCCGCAGCGTCCACTCATGGTGTTTGTGCATGGTGGGGCATGGTCACGTGGCGATAAGCAGGATTATCGTTTTGTGGGCGAAGCTTTTGCAAAAGAAGGCTTTGATGTTGCGGTGATGAACTATCAACTCGCGCCACAGCATATTTTTCCCACCTATATTGATGATTTAACTCTTGCACTGAATTACTTGACTCAGCAGCAACACAAACTGGGTATTTCTACGGCACAGGTGGTATTGATGGGACATTCGGCTGGGGCATTTAATGTGATGTCCTTGTTGTACCATCCCCAGCCCTATGCTTTAAGCTGTAAAGATCACATTCGTGCGATTATTGGTTTGGCAGGGCCTTATCATTTTGATTATAAGGATGATCCGCTATGTGCCGATGCCTTTGATCAAGAGGTGCCGTATCAGGATGTGATGCCGTATTATTTTGTGGAGCCGAATTCAGTCAAACACTATTTATTGGTGGCAGAAAAAGATCAAATTGTGGGGGCAAGTAATGCCACAGACTTCGATCACGTATTAAAGAAATATGGCAATCATAGTGAAATTATTGTCATTCCAAAAACAGGGCATGTCAGTGTTATGGCATCGGTGTCGAGTTTGTTTAGTCGTTTCTTTGCGACCAAACGCCAAATTATGCGTGCTTTAGATCAGGCACTTAAAGATGCGTGATGTTGATTGATCTTCTGTGGAAAATGGTAATTAAAAAAACCGTTGCAGCTTATGGGGTGCAACGGTTTTTTAAATGCAAGATTGCGAATTAGACTTATAGCCAAGCTTTGGTGTCATCTGCCACAGGCGTGCCTTGGGTCACATGCATAATCATGGCATGGGCGATACTGCCTTTAAATGGAATATCAGGCAGTTGATCAAACTTAAAGAACTGTGCATCACGAATTTCTTCTTCCTGTAACTGAATTTCACCGCCTGCATATTCAGCTTTAAAGGCGATCATTAAGTTACTTGGAAAAGGCCACGGCTGGCTGGCAAGATACTGAATATTTTTAAGTTGTACGCCAACTTCTTCAAAAGTTTCACGACGTACTGCTTCTTCGAGTGTTTCACCCACTTCAACAAAGCCTGCGATTAAACCGTAAATGGGCAGTTTATTGCGTGCATTACGCGCCAATAAGACTTCATCTTCACCACGAGTAATCACGGTAATGACACATGGATTTACGCGCGGATATTGGTGATAGCCACAAGCTGGGCAGACCATGGCATATTGAGTCGCATGGACTTCGGTTTTATGACCGCAATGGCTGCAGAATTTGTGGTTGCGACGCCATTCGAGTAACTGAATAGCACGGCTGGCTTGTTCAAACTGTTGGGTGTTCCAGACTTGTAAAAGTTGTCGGATAGGCACCAGTTGAAAGCCTTCAGGAATGGATTCATCTTCAAGCAGATCTCGGGCAATCACTTGATCACCCGAGCTAAAACTTAAATCACTTGCCAACTTTTCCACACGTGGTAATTGGAAGTTTTCATCGACCAAAAGTTGTTGTTGCTGAAAAATATATGCAAGTGAGAGTTCAGTCATTAGGCTACAGTTTTCAATTTTTCACTACTGTCCAATGCTACCTTAAACATGCTTTGTAGAACAGGTTGTTTGTTCTTTAAATTGTCAATCAGCATGTCTGCACTGGCAAGCGTATCTAAGATATTGTTGACTTGTTCAGCAGTTAAGTTTTGTCCTGCTTCGACTTGTGCATGCACAAAATCTGCAGATACTTTCAGTGCTTTTTGACCACTTTCAGCATTCAAGAACAACATTGCCCCTGCAACTTCACGAATTTGCGCTGAAGTATGCTCTAAATCTGCAACACTTTGAGTTTGTAGGTGCTGTGTCAGTGTTTGCGTGATTAAGTCAATCAGTAACTTGGTTTCAGTCAGCAAGGCTTCGTGTGCTTCATCTAAACGATCTAGCGAAATGTTCATGTTATTCACACGTAACTGCAAACGGCTAGAGGTGTGGTGACGTTCAAGCACACCGATTGAGTTCATGGCCGATAAAATCACGTTCATTAATTGCTGGGCAAAGTTTTCATCTTTGAGTAATTCAGGACGGCTTAATGATTCAGCTTGGCGTTGTAAGTCCAAATGCGCTTCATTTAAGTTCAAGACTTTAAACAAGTTTGCTAACTCTGTTAATTTGCCTTGTAATTCCAGCGTTTTTTCAGGACTCATGTTTTGATAGTTGTATTCAATATCATTGCGAATTTGTGTCATTTCTGTGGTGACCAAATCGCTAATGGTATGCATGGTGTCAAAATCTGGACCATATAAATGACGGCTGAATACTTGGAGCTGCATGTCGGTGAGTAAGTCTTCACCAATATTCATTTGACTGCGAATATGTTGAGAAATTTCATCTTCTTGACTAATACACAGGCTCAACACATTCGCAAGATCAGACAAGCTGGCGGTAAAGCTTTCTGGCGTAGCAAAGTATTGACGCATATTGTGCTCAATACTAATAAAAGTACGCAAACGTGGCTCATTCAACAACAAGTTATCAATATGGTTAAAGGCAACGTGTACTAAGCCCCAATATTGCTGACTCGGATGTTGTTCTGCCAAACCTGCCAAATACGTTCCTACCAGTTTAATCGCTTGAAGATCCATGGCAGATTCTTCTTGCTTGAGCAGCTTATGTAATGACAGTTTATATAAGCGATGCACATAAGCCGACTTTTCTAAAGAAGGCACTTGCGGCAATTGGAAACTTGGAGTGATGCAGTCCAATAAAGTTTCAATATGCTGACCTTCCTGAGTCAATGGTTTACCCAATGCCAATTCTAAACGGTTTAAAGTGTCGAGTAGGAATTGTGGAATTTTAACTTCACGTAGGCAAATAAACTCAATATAACGCTTGAGCATGGTGGTGCCTTCGCTAAGTGCAATGACTTCCAGCGTGTTGATATTGCTTGGATTCCCCATAATTTTACGCATCAGCTCTGCTGAGTATTGCGCAATTTTTGCCAAGCTTTCCATATCAATTAAGGCTAAAACCTGAGCACACTGTTCAAACTGATTCAGTGCATCATCAATCCCAAAAGGCAAAGTTTGATCTTCTGCTAAGGTGCTTACTGCGGATTCAACCAGTTTGATAGAATTATCAACCTCATTTTTTATTATCAGTAAGGCAGTTGGATCAAAATGTATAGAGGTTTGGTAAGACATGGATCTGCACCTTTCCTAGTGTTTTATCTGTTTGTTGGTTCTTTGCAAAATACACAAAGTCCTATTTGCTTTAACTATAACTGAACTGGCAAATCTTTAAATACATAAAATTACAAAACTCGTAGATTTTATTTGGCAAAAAAGCAAGGTTTACCGTGTTTTTCTTCAAATTGTTTGACCCAATTCTCATGTGCAGCCAATTCTTCTTCTGATGGCAGAATCACAGCAAGATCAATATCAATACTTAAACGATCACTTTGACGTTGCTGTTCCTCGCTTGCAGACAGAGCATCCATATCAAAGGCGACTTGTCCGCCAGTCATTGCCAAGTAAACATCGGCTAGAATTTCAGCATCTAGTAATGCGCCGTGGAACGTACGGTCACGCGCAGGAATTTCATAGCGTCTGACGAGCGCATCGAGTGAGTTTTTTTGCCCAGGATGCTTACTTTTTGCCATGAGCAGTGAGTCGGTCACTTCGCATACTTCGGACAAATTGCCCAACCCCGCACGACTGAACTCCATATCTAAGAAGTTCATATCGAAGGTGGCGTTATGCGCAATAATTTCTGCACCTTTAAGATATTGATACAGCACATCGGCAATTTCGGCAAACTTGGGTTTGTCTTTTAAGAACTCATCTGAAATACCGTGAATGTTTTCTGATTCACCGACCAGTTTTTCAGGCTGAATATAAATGTGGATGGAACTGCCCGTGAGTTTACGGTTAATCATTTCCAGCGCACCGACTTCAATAATTCGGTCACCATCTTGATAGTAAAAACCTGTGGTTTCAGTATCTAGAATCAATTGGCGTGGACCATGTAAGCTTAGCGTGGCAGGGGTAATCACAATGTGTGGATGATTGGAAAGATCATTTACTGCTGCTGTATCGGCTTCAACGGCATTGATTGCAGTTTCAATTGTTGTTTCTGTTTCTGTTTCTGTGGCTAGGCGTGTGGTTGGCGTCTGCATTATTTCAAGATCGACCTTGACCTGATGATTGTTGTGTACGTCGATTTCTACAGGACGATGCAGCGTACTTGTTTCAATTTCTACATCTTCTTCGATCAAGTCAAAACCGAAAGGATCGTCGAGCAACCAATCAGATTCCGCTTTTTTTTTATCATTTGGGGTAAGCTCGAGCGCAGGGCGAATGTGTTGAGCCGTATTTGTAGTTAAGGTTTTCTGAATTTGATCTGCACCTAAATTGGCAAGCTGATCTGCCATTTCATTGCCTACATGTCCTGCATGACCTTTAATCCAGTGCCATTCAATTTCACGCCCTTGACAGGTGGCATCTAATTTTTGCCAAAGGTCAGGGTTTTTGACATCTTTCCAGTTTTTCTTTTTCCAGCCGTGAATCCACTCGGTAATGCCTTGTTTGACGTAATTGGAGTCAGTCCAAATAATCAGCTTGGCATCCATTGGGCAAAATAAAATGCCTTCAATCGCTGCAGTCAATTCCATACGGTTATTGGTGGTTTGAGCTTCGCCACCATATAATTTATGTTCTTCTTGTTCGGTAACAATATACGCACCCCAGCCACCCAAGCCAGGATTACCACGACAAGCACCATCAACATATAAAGTGATTGTTTGAGACATAAATCAGATCCGCAGGTTGTGCAAAATAAATCAAAATGAAAAGCTATTGTATATCGCAAATTCGGTTTAGACGTGTAAATCCTGTCTATTTTTTAATTTCTTGTAACATTTATAGACGAAACGCGCTAAATTAATGCCTTGTGTCGTTGTCTAGCTCTACTACAATGGCAAGTCTAAAAAATAATTTATATACGAGTTGTTTGGATTTTTTTATGTATAAACCAACCACGCGCATGTGGCAGCCGACTTTACCTTCATTTTTAAAAATTACAGTTTTAGGTTCAGCATTGGCTGCCCTTGGCTTGATGACGGGCTGTAGCTCGACGCAGGGTGCGAGCAAGCCACTCACTTCAAGTCAGGTCGGTTCGGGTTATTTAGATGCCAGTACTTTAGATGGTCTGGAAGATTTACTCTCTGCAACCGATATGCGCGCGGTAGAAGGTGACCGTTTATTAATTTTAAAACACGGTGATGTCTGGAAGCGTATGACCGTTGGTTTCAAAATGGATTTAAACCATTGGAACCCACGTATTGAAGCGCAGCGAGGCTGGTTTATTTCACGTCAACCGTATTTGGATCGTTTAAGTGCGCGTGCGTCACGTTATTTGTATCACACGGTTAAAGAAGCTGAACGTCGTGGTATGCCAACTGAATTGGCGTTGTTACCTGTGATTGAAAGTTCCTATGACCCTGCAGCAACCAGTAGCGCAGCTGCCGCAGGTTTATGGCAGTTCATTCCAAGTACAGGGCGTATTTACGGCTTAAAACAAACTTCGATGTACGATGGTCGCCGAGATGTCGTGGAGTCGACTCGTGCTGCCTATGAGTTTTTGGGCAGTTTGTATAATCAGTTTGGTTCTTGGGAATTGGCATTGGCGGCTTATAACGCAGGCCCGGGTCGTATTCAACAAGCCATTAACCGCAATAAAGCTGCAGGTTTACCAACCGATTATTGGTCTTTAAAACTGCCGCAAGAAACCATGAACTATGTGCCGCGTTTCTTGGCGGTAGCACAAATTATTAAAAGCCCGCATGCTTATGGCGTGTCTTTACCCCCAATTGCCAACCGTCCACACTTCCGTGAAATTAATGTGGGCGCGGTGAATTTAAATGATGTGGCCAATATTACCGGTCTCAGCCGTGCCGAACTGTATTCGCTTAACCCTGGACATCGTGGGGATCGGATTGACACCCAAAGTCCAATGCGTATTTTGATTCCTGCAGATTTAAGCCCAACAGTCGATGCACGATTGAAAAAACTACAAGGTGGTGGCGGTTTATGGGCAAGCAATAGCAGCAACACACCATCGTTTTCATCTTCTGGTGTGACCATTACACCATCTAAATCTGAGCCACCTGCGTTAACGACCAGTACAACAACCAGAACGACTACAGGCAAGCCTGCTGCCTCTACGGCAGTCACAACTACCACTACACCAAGCACAGCATCGACTACAGCCAGTGTTTCAAAACCAGCAACGACTACGCCAACACGTTTGTCACGTACGCCACAAGGTTCGGACGCTTTGGCAGCATTTGCTGCGGGTAGCGATATTCCAAGTGCGCCGCGTATTCCTGTTGCTGTTACACCTGCTGCCAATATTCAGCCTGTGCGGATTGAACCACCAATTTCCAATACTGAGCGTGAGCAAATTCTTGCAGCAGTGCAGGCAGAAGGTAGCAATAAAACTGTAGAAGAAGTGTTGCAGCCTGTGGCTTCTAAAGCAGAACAAGAACAACTTGTGGCTGAGTTAAAACAAATTGCGCCTCAAGGCACTGAAATTGTTGATCCATACGATGGAAAAATTAAGCTGACCGCTATTCAGACCAGTCTGTCTGTTGCAGAGCAGCAAGGTAAAGAATTAACCAAAGGTTTTGCTTACCCGAAAAGTGTGGCAGAAAATACGCGCCTAGATTCAGAAGAAGCAAAGCGTAACCAAGGTAAGAATTATGTGCGTACGGAGTCTGAAGTGGTGGTCGTACCACCAAAAGGCAAACGTACCACGTACACCGTGTTAGCGGGGGACACCTTGGCCAGTATTGCCATGAAAAATGGCTTGAACTGGCGTGATATTGCCAAGTGGAACCAAATTGCTCCAGATGCAACTTTGTATGTGGGCACCAGTATTTATTTATACGACGCCAAGCCACAAGTACAGGCAGAGCCTGCTAAGCCAAAAACCATGCCTGAGCAATACGTGGTGCAAGCCAATGATACCTTAACAGGTGTCGCCAGTCAGTTTGGTTTAACTGTAAAACAATTGGCAGATTTTAATAACTTAAGCACCACCAGTGGCTTATTTGTAGGGCAGCGTCTAAGTTTAAAAGAAACGGCTGCATCTAAAGCCAAAGCAGAAGCCGACAAAAAAGCCGCAGAACAGGCTGCAAAAATCGCAACCAAAACTTACGTAGTGAAGCGTGGCGAATACTTAAAACTGATTGCAGACCGTTATGCCTTGTCAAATCAGGAATTGGCTGATTTAACTCCAGGTTTAAACGCGAACAGTAGCTTATTGGTTGGGCAACGCATTAATGTGCCTGTAAATGAAGTGACTGCACAAAAAACGGAAGCGAGCAAAGCTGAAGCCAGTAAGTCAGAAACAAAAGCAGCAGAGCCAAACTATTCGACTGAAAACTACCAAGTACAGCGTGGTGATACTTTATCGAGCATTGCCAACCAAGCCAAAATTTCTTTGGCAGAGCTCGCCAGTTTAAATAATATAAGCACGCAAAGCGGTGTGCGCATTGGTCAAACCCTCAAAGTGCCTGCAGGTGTCAATGTGCCTGAGCGTTATACGGTACAACGTGGCGATACCTTATCGGCGATTTCGACAAAATATAATCTCAGCCAAGACTATATTGCAGACTTAAACAATCTAAGCCGTAACAGTGGTTTAAGAGCAGGACAAATTCTTAAACTCACGGGGGATGTTCCTGAGAAAAAAGCCCAAGTTGAAGCGGTGGCTGAAACCACCAATGATATTCACGTGGTCAAAGCAGGGGAAACTTTAAGCAGTATTGCGCGCCAATATAAATTGCAATTGAATTATTTGGCAGAGCTGAATGATCTTTCACATACTGCCAATGTCCGCATTGGACAGCGCTTAAAAGTCGATGCCAGCGCTGCAAAAAATGAAGTAAAAACAGAGGTCGTAAGTCCTGCGAAAAGCAGCAGTAGTAAAGCCACCGAAACTTATACCGTTAAAAGTGGTGAGTCTTTAAATTCGATTGCCAGCCGTGTGGGTGTGTCGGTTGCAGAATTGGCGAGTTTAAATAACTTAACGCCACGTTCAGGTTTACGCATTGGACAAAATATTCAAGTTCCCAAAACCGTAACTGAATATAAAGTGAAACGTGGGGATACGCTGATTGGCTTATCCAGTCGTTATGGCATCGACACCAAAGCATTGGCAGATTTAAATGATATGCAGCCAAATACTCAATTGCGTATTGGCGATGTGATTAAAGTCCCGAATCTGTAAAGTTTAATCCTGAGGATGTCATGTTTTGACGGCATCCTCAGGAATACTGCACAAGGAGCTGTGTGCATGTCATTTGCCATAAAAAAGACACATCAATATCTGGGCTGTATTTTAGGTTGTGTGGTCTTGCCGCAGTTTGGATGGGCTGCGTTACAAACCACGCCCTATATTGCCGTACATAGCCAGCCTCAGTATGTGGGGCGCTCGGCTATGCCTTATGCCAACCCGCAAGCGCCCAAAGGTGGCGATTTAATTCGTGCCAGTAATGGCACTTTTGATAATTTAAATGACATGAATGGCAAGGGCAGCTCAACCGATGGGGTGAGTTTTATATTCGATTCACTCATGAGCAGTTCTTTAGATGAGCCGGGGGTGATGTATCCCTTATTGGCAGAAAAAGTCAGCTATGACCCCAAGCAAACTGCATTTGTCATTTTTCATTTAAATCCTAAAGCTAAATTTAGTGATGGCAGCCCAGTTACAGCAGATGATGTGAAATTCAGTTTTGATGCTTTTCAGACCAAGTCTAATCCAGGTTTGCAAATGTATTTATCCGATTTAGATAAAACCACGGTCTTGTCTAAGCATCAGGTTAAAGTCAGTTTTAAATCCACTAACAATGCAGAAATGCCGCTGATTTTGTCGCAAATGCCAATCTATTCTAAAAAAGACTGGCAAAAGCGTGACTTTACCCGCATCACACTAGAACCGATTTTAGGTTCAGGGCCGTATCTTATTGAGCGGATTGATGCAGGGCGCAGCATTACTTATAAGCGTAATCCAAATTATTGGGGCAAAGATTTACCCGTAAATAAAGGGCGCTATAATTTTGACCGCCTGAAGTATGTTTATTATCGCAATCTGGATATTGCCTTCGAAGGGTTTAAGTCGGGGCAATACACGTTGCATGAAGAATATACCGCACGAAAATGGGTCACTGAATATCGTTTTCCTGCTGTGAATGCGGGCATGGTGGTCAAGCATAAATTTCAGCACCAAAACCCAATTCCGACCCAAAGTTTTGTTTTTAATACCCGCAGACATGCGTTTCAGGATATTCGTTTTAGGCAGGCTTTAACCTACGCTTATGATTTTGAATGGCAAAACAAAGCCTTGTTCTATGGGCAATATCGCCGTTTGCAAAGTTATTTTTCTAACAGTGAATTAGAAGCCAAAGGCACACCTTCAGCCGCAGAATTGTCTGTTTTAAAACCCTATTTGGCCAAGCTGCATCCTATTCAACGCCAAGGCGTATTGCAAAATTGGCAGTATCCTGTGACTGATGCCAGTGGCTTTAACCGTAACGGCTTGCTTAAAGCCCGTGAATTGCTTTTGAAAGCGGGTTATCGTTTTCAGCAAGGTAAATTGGTCGATGCCAAAGGCAAAGCCATTCAAATTGAATTTTTAATTCATCAGGATGGTTTGCAACGCACATTAGTGCCTTTTGTGCGCAATATGAAACGTCTGGGCGTTACGGTAAATATTCGGCATGTCGATGTGCCGCAATATATTGAACGCATGCGCCGTGCCGATTTTGATATGACCACCAGTGTCATGCCGCAATCTTTAAGTCCAGGCAATGAGCAAGCACAGCTTTGGAGTAGTGCTGCCGCAGATCAACCAGGAAACTATAATTACGCAGGCATTAAAAACCCAGTAATTGATGAAGTGGTACAACAGTTGATTCGTGCGCCTAATCGTGAACAATTGATTGTGCGTACCAAAGTTTTGGATCGTTTATTGCGTGCGGGGTATTATCAAATTCCAACCTATGGCAAAGGTGAAAACTGGTATGCCTATTGGAATATGTATCGTCAGCCCGCCATCAAACCTAAACTATCGGCAGGAATTGATTATTGGTGGAGTGATGCTGCCCAAGCCAAGAAAGTTGCACATTATTTACGTCAACAATAACGATTTTAAAACTCAAGCATGACAGTGTTTGCGATAAACCAGAACATTGCCAAAAGGTAAGTACATGGGCACATACATACTCAAAAGATTGCTCCTGATTATTCCAACCTTGTTTTTCATTTTATTGATTAACTTTGTGGTGATTCAAATTGCACCGGGCGGTCCAGTCGAACAGGCGATTCAGCAAGCCGAAGCCTTTCAGGGCATGGGGGCGACAGGCGGTGAAACTGCTGCAACCTCCAATAGCAGCAATTATCAAGGTGCTAAAGGTTTAAGTGATGAAATGGTCGCAAAAATCGAAGCGCAATATGGATTCGATAAACCTGCACATGAACGCTTTTGGCAAATGCTCACCAGCTATGTGCAGTTCGATTTTGGCACCAGCTTTTTTAAAGATAAACCTGTGACCCAATTGTTATGGGAAAAATTACCTGTATCGCTATCTTTAGGTTTATGGAGCACCTTGCTGATTTATTTAATTTCTATTCCTTTAGGCATTAAAAAAGCCCGTCAGCATGGCTTGTTGTTTGATAAAGCCACTTCTATTTTGTTGGCGATTGGCTATGCCATTCCTGCGTTTGCCTTTGCTATTTTACTGATTGTATTTTTTGCAGGCGGTTCATATTTTCAGTGGTTTCCTTTACAGGGTTTGGTGTCTGAAAACTTTGCTCAATTGAGTCTGTGGGGAAAAATTACCGATTATTTTTGGCACATGACTTTGCCTTTATTGGCGATGGTGATTGGTGGTTTTGCAGGGCTGACCTATCTGACCAAATATTCATTTATGGAAGAATTAAACAAACAATATGTGTTGGCGGCACGTTCTAAAGGTCTTACTGAATCGCGTGTGTTATATGGGCATGTGTTTCGTAATGCCATGCTGATTGTGATTGCAGGTTTACCCGAAGCGTTGGTGAGTATTTTCTTTGTTGGGAATTTATTCATCGAAATTATTTTTAATTTAGATGGATTAGGCCTGCTTGGTTTTGAGGCGATTGTACAGCGTGATTATCCTGTAATTTTTGGCACTTTGTTTATTTTTACCTTATTGGGCTTAATTCTACGCTTAATCAGCGATGTGTTATATCAGGTGATTGACCCACGTATTAGTTTTGAATCGCGAGGGGCAAAATAATGTCACCGATCATGCAGGCGCGTGTGCAGCGTTTTAAACAGAATAAATTGGGTTTGGGTTGTTTCATTGTCTTTATCATTATTTTTGTGTTGTCTTTGGCGGCAGAACTGATTGCCAATGATAAACCGTTATTGGTCAAATATGAGCAATCTTTATATCTGCCAGTGTTCAAGGCTTATCCTGAAACGACCTTTGGCGGTGTATTTGAAACCGAAGCAGATTATAAAGACCCAGTGGTGCAACAACTGATTGCAGACCGAGGATGGGCAGTTTGGCCGCTCATTGAGTTTTCTTACCAGACCCCGAATTTAGATTTGGCCGTTCCTGTACCTTCTGCACCAACTGCACAAAATTGGCTAGGTACAGATGACCAAGGGCGCGATGTGTTGGCGCGAATTTTATATGGCTTGCGTGTATCGTTGTTATTTGGCTTTGCATTGACTTTTGCATCGGCAGCTTTGGGCATTTTGGTCGGGGCAATTCAGGGCTACTATGGCGGCTGGGTCGATTTAATTGGTCAGCGCGTTTTAGAGGTGTGGGGTGGTTTACCGATGCTGTTCATGGTGATGATTTTGGTCAGCATGTTTACCCCAAGTGTGTATTGGCTATTTGTGATTATGCTGTTATTTGGCTGGACGACACTGGTCGGCTTGGTTCGAGCAGAATTTTTACGCGCCCGAAATTTTGACTATGTCCGTGCAGCGCGAAGTTTAGGCGTAACCGATCGTACCATTATATTTCGGCATATTTTACCCAATGCCATGAGTTCGAGTTTGTCGCAGTTGCCATTTATGCTAACCGCCAATATTACAGCTTTAACCGCACTGGATTTTTTAGGTTACGGCTTATCGCCCGATGCAGCATCTTTAGGGGAGTTGTTGTTACAAGGTAAAAATAATTTAAATGCACCGTGGTTGGCATTGTCAGGCTTTTTTACCTTAGCAATTGTGCTGTCCTTGTTAATTTATATTGGGGAGGCGACCCGTGATGCATTCGATCCAAGACGTTAATTCTTCAACTGCATCACAGCCTGCAGTATTGCTAACAGTCAGTCATCTGCGTATTCAGCAGCAACAGGTTTTATTGCACGATTTAAACTTTGAGCTGCATGCAGGCGAAACCATTGCTTTGGTTGGTGAAAGTGGTTCTGGAAAATCTATTAGTAGTTTGGCATTGCTGGGTTTATTGCCCGAACATTTACAGGTGCAAGGTCAGGCAGTCTTTGCAGAACAAGATTTACTTCGCCTTAAACCGCAACAATTGCGACAAGTTCGTGGTCAAAAAATTGCCATGATTTTTCAGGAACCAATGACGGCTTTAAATCCGTTGCATCGAGTGGAAAAAATTATTGGTGAAAGTTTATTACTCCAAGGTTGGAGCAAAGAAAAAACGCGTGCTCGGGTGCTGCAATTACTTGCAGATGTCGGCATTCCACAGCCTGAAGAAAAACTAAAGCGTTATCCACATGAATTATCTGGGGGGCAACGTCAGCGAGTGATGATCGCAATGGCGTTGGCACTCGATCCCGATATTTTAATTGCTGATGAACCAACTACGGCTTTAGATGTGACTTTGCAGGCGCAGATTTTGGATTTATTAAAAAGCCTGCAAGTGCGTCGTAATATGGCCATGATTTTGATCAGCCACGATTTGAATTTAGTCAAACACTATGCAGATCGGGTAATTGTAATGAATCAGGGGCGGGTCGAAGAACAGGGCAGTGTGGCAGATATTTTTAATAGACCGCAGCAAGCCTATACCCAAAACTTGTTGAATCATGATTTTGGTGAAGCTTTGCAGGTTGATGAGTTGCCGACCATTTTGGAGTTGGAGCAGGTTGCTGTGAAATTCCCGATTAAACAAGGCTTGCTGAATCGGGTTAAAGATTATGTGGTTGCGGTTGAGCCGTTAAGCTTGCAACTTCCGCAAGGTCAATCTATTGGTATTGTCGGTGAAAGTGGTTCGGGTAAAAGTTCATTGGCACTTGCAATTGCACGATTGATTGAAAGTGAGGGAAAAATTGAACTACTTGGGCAAGATCTGAATCAACTGAATGAACGCCAATTGCGTCCCTTACGTCAGCAGTTTCAAATTGTATTTCAAGACCCGTTTAGCAGCTTAAATCCACGTTTAAATGTGGAGCAAACCATTGGTGAGGGTTTGGCATTGCAACAATTGTCCAAGCCTGAAATCATCCAGCGCATTGATGAAGCTCTAAGCAAAGTGGAATTGCCTGTGAGTTTTAAACAACGCTATCCGCATGAATTGTCGGGTGGGCAACGTCAACGGATTGCATTAGCACGCGCGTTGGTGCTGCGTCCTAAACTGTTAATTATGGATGAGCCGACTTCTGCCTTAGACCGTACCACGCAACGTGCTGTCGTGCAGCTGTTACGCCGTTTGCAGCAGCAAGAACAGATGAGCTATTTGTTTATTAGCCACGATTTGCAAGTGGTGAAAGCACTGTGTCAAAAAGTGTTGGTGCTGCATCAAGCGAAAGTCATGGAATTTCAAGATACTGTACAGTTATTTAGCCATCCGCAAACAGAATATACCCGTCAATTGATTGCTGCCAGTGAGTATTAAACCTTCAATATTTTTAAACAGCTATTTCGGCTGGCTGACTTGTTTTACCATTTTGACAATAAGATTTGTCAAAATGGCATTGACCTGTTCCGAAAAATCTTTAGAGTAAAAAAGACCAATAAAACACAATACGGAACAGTGTATGAGCCATCTTGCCGAAACAATTCAGATTCGTAATACCATGTTTAAAAATCGCATCATTAAAGGCGCGATGAGTGAGGCGCTTGCCAACACGGCAGGGCAGCCGAATAGCCTGCATTTAGGTCTATATGAAGCATGGGCAAAAGGTGGTTTGGGCTGTGCCATCACTGGCAACGTAATGGTCGATTTACGTGCCAAAAATGAACCGGGTGTTGTGGGAATTGAATCAGACCGAGATATAGAAAAGCTCAAACAGTGGGCAGAAGTTGGTAAACGTTATGGCATGGTGCAATTGGTACAGTTGTCACATCCTGGGCGGCAATGTCCGAAAGGTTTGAATAAAGAAACGGTTGCACCTTCGGCTGTGCCTTTTAGTCCAAGTTTAGCTTTGAGTTTTGGTACACCACGTGAACTACATGAAGATGAAATCCTCGATATTATTCAGCGTTTTGCCAAAGCTGCACAGATTTGTGAGCAAGCGGGCTTTGAAGGGATTCAACTGCATGGTGCGCATGGCTATTTGATCAGCCAGTTTTTATCGCCACTGACCAATAAACGCCAAGACCAATGGGGCGGCAATATTGAAAACCGTATGCGCTTTTTGATGCAAATTTATCAAGCGGTACGTGCAGCGACCTCAGACAATTTTATTGTATCAGTCAAACTAAACTCTGCAGATTTTCAACGTGGCGGCATCACTGAAGAAGAAGTGATTAGCGTGTTTACAGCCATGGATGAAGCAGGTATAGATATGATTGAAATTTCAGGTGGTACTTATGAAGCACCCGCGATGGCAGGCTCTAAAGCTGATAAATGTAAACCAAGTACCATTGCCCGTGAAGCCTATTTTTTATCTTTTGCGGAATTGATTCGCAGTCAGGTGAAATGCCACTTAATGGTGACAGGTGGTTTTAGAACGGTAGTTGCCATGAATGCTGCTTTGGACAGTGGTGCATGTGACTTTATTGGGATCGCCCGACCATTTGCGGTAGAAACCGATTTAGCCAACCGTTTGTTGGCGGGTCAAGATGTACGTTACGGGGTCGATAAAATTAAAACTGGTATCCCGATGATTGATAAAATGGCAATTATGGAAATTATTTGGTATGCCGCGCAGTTCAAAGCAATTGCACAAGGCAAGCGTCCAAACCCGAAACTCTCGCCTTTAAAAGTCTTTTTCAAATATTTAAAAGGCAATTTAACTGCGGTGATTAAAGGACAGGTCAACTCACGTAAATCAGCTTGATTCGTATTTTTCAAACCTCAGTGGACGGATTCAAAGCTTAAACTATGGTTTTTGAATCAGTCCGCACAGATTGAAATATAAAACTAATGCGTTAGATAGCAAAAAGCCCAAGTCATATTGATTGGGCTTTTTGTTGAGATGTAAACATCTCGAATATGGCGTCCCTACGGGGATTCGAACCCCGGTTACCGCCGTGAAAGGGCGATGTCCTAGGCCTCTAGACGATAGGGACAAATAGAAGTTTATATTTTTAAACCATGTAACAACCAATGCAGTTGTTGAGAATATGGCGTCCCTACGGGGATTCGAACCCCGGTTACCGCCGTGAAAGGGCGATGTCCTAGGCCTCTAGACGATAGGGACTTAAAAAAATATCTACTTCTGAAATTGGCGTCCCTACGGGGATTCGAACCCCGGTTACCGCCGTGAAAGGGCGATGTCCTAGGCCTCTAGACGATAGGGACGTTTCAGAGGTGGGCGTATAATAGGGCGTATAAGGGGGGGTGTCAAACGCTTTTCTGCAATAATTCTGAAAAAAATGTTCAACTGAATAAAATTAAAACTATTCTGCTGTCGTGATACGTTTGAAGCGGTAAAAATCATGCTTTTCAAGTTATTTTTAAATGGACACATTTATTAGAGCAGCATGATTTTCTTTGTATTTTGCAGTATTCATTGCTAATCAACACAACTCAAAAAACAAGGCAATCCGAAGATCGCCCCTATTGTTTTACATCATCGCTAAAAAAGCATTATGATTTTTTGTGATAAATCATGTAATAACTGAGATAGCACAACACAATAAAAATCATACAGCCAATAAAACCTGCCAGCATTTCAGGGTCAAACACCATACTTAAGCAAGTAATAAAACAGAACACAAAACCTAAAATAGGCACTATTGGAAATAGCGGTGCAGCAAAACCTAAGTCCTGCACGGTTTTACCTTGTTTATACCATTGGCGACGGAAGTTAAACTGGCTTAAACAAATGCTCATCCAGACCACGACCATGGTAAATGCAGCCACACCCAAGAGGTTTTTAAAGATGGTTTCAGGCGCAAATTGTTCAGACAATAAACCTGGCATTGCACCGAGCATGGTGACCATGACTGCAATATAAGGAATACCACGCGCATTCACCTTAGAAAAAATCTGTGGTAATTGCTTTTGGTGTGAGAGCGACCACATCATTCGTGAAGCTGCAAATAAACCTGAGTTCGCTGCAGAGAGTAACGCTGTGATAATCACAAAACGAATAATATCTTCCGCATAAGGAATACCAATCTGATTAAACACCGTTACAAAAGGACTGCTGCTTACACCTTCTGCAGCCAAACCTGCAGCCTGATGTGGTAGCAAGGCACTAATCACCACAATGGTACCTACAAAGAAAATCAACAGACGGAAAATTGCGGTATTGATTGCTTTAGGCACGTTTTTGGCAGGGTCTTTGGTTTCACCTGCGGCAACACCAATCAACTCTGTACCTGAAAAGGCGAAATTAACAATTAACATGGTGGCAAAAATAGGGAATAGCCCTTCAGGAAACCAACCTTGTGCGGTTAAATTGCTAAATAAAGGTGCAGAGGTATAACCTTGATAAGACACAGCACCTAAAATTGCCATTAAACCCAAAACGATAAAGGCAATGACAGTCACGACTTTGACCAAAGATAGCCAAAACTCAGATTCTGCAAACAAGCGCGTGGAAATCATATTCAAACCAAATACAACGCCACCAAAAATCAGTGTCCAAATCCACATGGAAATATGCGGGAACCATTCCTGCATTAGCAACGCAGCGGCGGTAAATTCTGTGCCTAAAGTGACCGACCACGTGAGCCAATATAACCAAGTGATGGTATAGCCCGTGCCAGGTCCAATATATTGTTTGGCGTATGCCCCAAATGAACCTGAAACAGGCATGTGTACGGCAAGCTCGCCCAAACACAGCATCACCATATAGGCAATTAAACCACCAAAAATATAAGCGATGATGGCGCCAACGGGGCCTGTTTGTGCAATGACTTCACCTGAGCCTAAAAATAGACCTGTGCCAATAGCACCGCCCAGTGAAATCATAACCAAATGTCGAGTGCTCATCGCACGTTTTAAAGGCATAGTATTGCCTTGATGCACAGCATCATTTTGATGATTCGATGACGGCATAAGTGATAGGAGAAAAAATGAAATGAAGCGAAGTATTGTAGAGAAAAACTACAAATCTGCAATCTTGAAATAATAAATTTGGATTAGAAATGATCGTATAGCACGATAAATGGCGTCCCTACGGGGATTCGAACCCCGGTTACCGCCGTGAAAGGGCGATGTCCTAGGCCTCTAGACGATAGGGACGTTGCGAGGTGATGCGTATATTATGAATTTTTAGCGACAGTGTCAAACCTAAATCTAAAAAAACTGCCGCACTATTTGTTATTTGCTTAAAAAATAATACATCTTTAAAAATAAATCAGTGCATGTAAATTTGAATACGGTGCATCATTTTAATGATCAGGGGTTTGATATTGCTTTTCAGTGGTTGTTGTTTGTGTGGCTGCGGGTTGAGTGCTTGGTTTAGGTTGAGCAGGCTCACGATTCACAATATAAAGATACAACGCAGAAGGCGCGAGAATGACCAAAACCAAGACAATTTTTTTCAACATGGCAGAATCAATAACACAAATTGGAATATTGCCATTATAACCAAAGCCAGCTCAAAAGACTGCATGCATAAAAGCTGATTCGCAGTAAAAATCATTTTGATGCTCAGTCTTGTGGTTGAAAAGCACGAATCAAAACCACAACACTAAAAAGAAAACAGGACGACAAACGCAGTCTGTCATCCTGTAAACATCTCAATGTTCGAGTACAAATCGTATTATTGATCTGGGTTGAGTAAGTTCTCTACCATGTGCGGCGCAAGTTTATTTAGAATAAAACAAAACAGCTCTGCAGTTTTTTGCGTATCGTATAAAGCTGAATGAGCTTCTTTGCCATCAAACTCAATACCTGCCTGAATGCATGATTTTGCCAGCACCGTTTGACCAAACATCACCGCACTTAAAGTCACTGTATCAAACACTGAAAAGCTGTGGAATGGGTTTTGGTTTTTCGTGCCTGTGCGGGCAATGGCTGCTTGTACAAAGCCTAAATCGAAATGCGCATTGTGACCGACCAAAATGGCATGGGTACAATTCTGTTGGCGACGCACTTCATTGACTGATTTGAAAATCCGTTTTAATGCGGTTTTTTCATCTTCAGCCATAGCCATACGCATAGGGTTGAAAGGATCAATCCCAATAAAGTCCAACGAACGACGGTCTAAATTTGCCCCTTCAAACGGGTTGATATGCGCATGATACGCTTCACCTGGTACAAATTTGCCATCCGCATCATAAATAATTGGAATGGCAGCAATTTCCAACAAAGCATCGGTTTGGGCATTAAAGCCTGCGGTTTCCACATCGACCACCACAGGCAAAAAACCACGAAAACGTTGCCCCATCACGGGCAAAGTTGTATCTGTCACACTTTTCTCCATTGAATGGTTTTACCCGCATATAACGGAATAATTTGTTCACCATCCAAGTAGTCTAAACTGGTTGGAATGATTTGCTCTTCTTTCACCAAAGTAATGGTGTTGGTATTACGCGGCAAACCATAAAAATCTGCACCAAAGAAGCTTGCAAAGCCTTCTAAGCGGTCAATACGTCCAACTTGATCAAAAGCTTGTGCATAAAGCTCAATTGCCGTAGGCGCACTATAGCAGCCTGCACAGCCACATGCATTTTCTTTGGCATTTTTTGAGTGCGGTGCGCTATCTGTCCCTAAGAAAAACTTAGGATTTCCGCTAGTCGCAACTTCCAATAAAGTTTGTTGATGGGTTTGACGCTTTAAAATAGGCAAACAATAGAAATGCGGTTTTACGCCACCTACCAACATATCATTACGGTTAAATAATAAATGTTGCGGGGTAATGGTTGCTGCGACATTACGGCCTTGTTCTAAAACAAATTGCGCTGCCTCAGAGGTCGTAATGTGTTCAAGCACCAATTTTAGGTTTGGAAATTGTTGTAATAATGGTGAAAGCACTTCATCTAAGAAACGTTTTTCACGGTCAAAAATATCGACATGATTGTGCGTGACTTCGCCGTGCAGTAATAATGGCACTTGTTGTTCTTCAAGTTGCTCAATCACCGCATATACTTTACGAATGTCGCTCACCCCATTGTCTGAATTGGTGGTCGCGCCAGCAGGGTAAAGTTTAATGGCATTCACATGCGCAGAGGCTTTAATTTTCTTGACTTCTTCGGGAGAGGTTTGATCGGTAAAATACAACACCATACGCGGATCAAAATTTACACCTTCAGGGACGTGTGCCATGATGCGTTCACGATACGCTTCCGCTTCTTCTACCGTTTTTACTGGTGGAACAAGGTTAGGCATACAAATTGCGCGTGAAAATTGCTTGGCAAGATCGGGAACAGTACGTTGTAGTGCTAAACCATCACGTAAATGAGCATGCCAGTCATCTGGCTGGATAAGAGTAATCGTATTCAAGGCGCTGCCAGTCTGAAAAATAAAACAGATGATAATCTATAAATGTTAAAATGGTAACGTCGAAAGCCATAAAAAATAGAAATGCCTGAATTAATTGTTTCGACATTGTGTTATTTTTAAACCACTAAAAAAATTATATTCAGGTTGTTACAGTTTTGCTGTGCAACAATCGTGATTAAATGGAATTTAAAGCATCCATGGAATACAAATATAAGTTAGCCAAGCTACAGTACGACAAAGAAAAAAATGAAGAGTTGATTAAACGTCAACGTAAACGTGCGGGGCAGGTTTTTCCGAAACAACTGGAAGTTGAGTTTTGGCAACAGCATCTTGAACAAGCTCGGCACAACATTAACCAATATTTTTGGTCGGGCGTACTCATCTACTTTATTATCACCGTGCTGATGATTACTGGGGATTATTGGATTATTGATCGTAATTTTTTTAAACACGATTTTATCCACTCTTTACTAGGCTTGGTCAATGGCGCGTTTTGCTTACTGACCCTGTTCTTTTTTGCCCATTATAAAATTTTGCGCCCGTATTATGCCTATGCCGCCATGGCTATGATTTTTTGGGCCATTGTGTCGATGACCTGGCTGACCATGACGGTGCATACCGAAGTGTTTAGACACCAAGCCATGATGATCATCAGCATGATTTATATTATGGGTTTTGTACTGACGGGGGTGAAGCCGTTTCACATGCTGCTGACTGGGTTAATGGCGGCTGTGGTTGCCATGATTATGCTATTAACCTTGTATATTCCAATTGATGTGATGGTGATGGGGCGGGTGTTGGTTGGCAGTACGGTAGTGGGTTTTTTAATCAGTAAAATGCTGTGTACCCGTGAGCGGATGATTTTTTTGGTCATGCACCAAGCCCGACTTAGTGAAAAAATTAACCGTATTCATGCTGAAGAATTGTTGCATTTAAGTCAGCATGACGCGCTGACTAAAGTATCCAACAGACGTACTTTTGATGAAATGCTGGACAGCTATTTCGAACAGGCACGGCATGATGAAGTGCCATTGTCTTTACTCTTTATCGATGTCGATTTTTTTAAAAAATATAACGATCATTATGGGCATCAAAAGGGAGATGAAGTCATTTCAGCGATTGCCAAATCCATTAAAGACTCAATTCGTCACATGGATTTTGTTGCGCGTTATGGTGGTGAAGAATTTGTGGTGTTATTGCCAGAAACCGATGCGCATGGTGCGTATGCTGTGGCTTCCAATATTTTTAAAGCGGTTGAGCGTTTAGCGATTCCACATAGTCAATCTTTGGTTGACAGTAATGTCACCATCAGTTTGGGCTTTACCGTCTATAAAGGTGAGGCGGACATTTTTAAAAGCGATTTCTTACAACGTGCAGACCAAGCCTTGTACCGTGCGAAACAGTTGGGACGTAATCAAATTTATTACCACACTTTGCAGGTGGAAGAAGTGCTGTAAATTTTTCTATTGCAGCTTTCATTTAGTATGAATTGTTTAGTCCTCATGTTTAAACAAACATAAAAAAGCCGCTCAATTTGAGCGGCTTTCGATTTCACAAAATCATCACCAAGTGATTATTTGTTTTTGTCTTTCAATTGTGGCACTGCAGAACCTGAACCAATCGACAATAAGCCAGAATTGGTATAAAGACCCAATTTAGCGCGTGTATCGGTAATGTCTAGGTTACGCATAGTTAACTGACCAATACGATCCATTGGCGTAAACATTGAATCACCTTTCTCCATAGTTAAACGCTCAGCTTCATAAGTGAGGTTCGGAGATTCAGTGTTCATAATGGTATAGTCATTACCACGACGTAATTCTAAAGTCACTGTACCAGTAATTGCTTTAGCCACCCAACGCTGCGCAGTTTCACGTAACATTAACGCTTGAGAATCGAACCAACGACCTTGATACAATAAACGACCTAAACGTAAACCGTTAATGCGGTATTGTTCAATAGTATCTTCGTTGTGAATACCCGTAACCAAACGCTCATAAGCAATGTGCAATAACGCCATGCCTGGTGCTTCATAAATACCGCGAGATTTTGCTTCAATAATACGGTTTTCGATTTGGTCAGACATCCCCAAACCATGACGACCACCAATACGGTTCGCTTCAAGAATCAACTCAACAGGGTTTTCAAAACGCTGACCGTTTAATGCAACTGGCATACCTTCTTCAAAGGTAACCGACACTTCTTCGGCTTTAACTTCAACGTCATCTTTCCAGAACGCCACGCCCATGATTGGATCAACGATTTTGATGCCAGCATCTAGGTACTCAAGGTCTTTCGCTTCGTGTGTTGCACCTAGCATGTTTGAGTCAGTTGAATAAGCTTTTTCTTTTGACATTTTATAGTCAAAACCATTGTCGATAAGGAATTGTGACATTTCCGCACGACCGCCTAATTCATCAATAAAGGTTTGGTCTAACCACGGCTTATAAATTTTAAGCGCAGGATTAGTCAATAAACCATAACGATAGAAACGCTCAATATCGTTACCTTTATAGGTTGAACCATCACCCCAGATGTTTACGTCATCTTCTTTCATGGCAGTCACTAGCATTGTACCTGTTACTGCACGACCAAGCGGGGTGGTGTTAAAGTAAGGTATACCGCCTGTGCTGATATGGAATGCACCACATTGGATGGCAGCAATACCTTCCAAAGCCAACTGCATACGGCAGTCAACCAAGACTGCTTTTACCGCACCGTATTCTTCGGCTTTCTTTGGAATGGCATCATAGTCATCTTCATCTGGCTGACCCAAGTTTGCGGTATACGCATATGGTTCAGCGCCTTTTTGCTTCATCCACAATAAAGCAGCTGAAGTATCTAGACCACCAGAAAAGGCGATACCGACTTTTTTGCCTACTGGTACATTCTGCAAGATAGTTGCATTATCAGTCATTGCTAGTCCTAACTTTTTTAAAATAGGCACCACATTTGGTGGCCAAGGAGAATTCTAAACTGCAAATTATAGCACTCTTTAAAATGCTTGTTTTCGTTAAAAAAGCGCATTTGATAAAAAAATCAGGTTCAGGCTTAAATTTTCATTTAGAAATGGCAAACTTGGTATAGATGTTGAAGATCAAAACCTGCAATTGGGATGGTGCAGAATAAAATCACTTTTACTTTTGGGCGGTTTTATATCAAGTTTATATCAAGAATAGTTAGGGTCTATTGCCAAGTTTCATAACGCAATCTGAGAAAGTTTTAGCCACATGAGCAAGAACAAAGCACTGCTTTGTTTGCTGCGCAAGGGGACAAGCATATTTTTTGCTGCTATTGCGTTATGAGTCAGTCATTTAGAATGATTAAATTTCCTGCCTCATGCCTTATATCAGCTAAAAAACCTTGCGAGATATATCTCTCACGTCGCAAACATAGAAGAAGTGTCAACAGACCCTATAAATTGACGTTTGCGCCACACAGTCGAACTTTAGAGTCATAAACAGTTTATAAAAATCGGTTAAAGTATTCATGCAACAAGTTGCAAAGCTCATTATATAAGGACTCATCATGACAACTCGCTATGCAAATATTCTAAAACCATTACATTTAGGATTTACCACCATTAAAAACCGTGTCGTGATGGGTTCAATGCACACGGGTTTGGAAGATCGTTTTTATAATTATCCAAAACTGGCTGCTTATTTTGGCGAACGTGCCAAAGGTGGCGTGGGTTTAATTATTACAGGTGGTATTTCACCTAACCGTCAAGGCTGGTTATTGCCTGCGGGCGGTACTATGAATACATTGGGCGATGTTGCACCACATCGATTAGTGACACATGCCGTACATAAGCATGGTGCGAAAATTTTAATGCAAATTCTGCATTCAGGACGCTATGGTTATCAACCATTTGTGGTGTCTGCAAGTCCGATTAAATCTCCAATTTCACCATTTAAACCACGTAAAATGAGTGAAAGACAAATTTTAAATACCATTGAAGATTATGCGAAAACAGCTAGTTTAGCCAAAATGGCAGGCTACGATGGTGTCGAAATTATGGGTTCGGAAGGCTATTTACTGAATCAGTTTTTAAGCCGTCATGTGAATCAGCGTGAAGACCAATGGGGCGGTACGATTGAAAACCGTATGCGTTTTGCTTTAGAAGTAGTCAAAGCCATTCGCGCCGAAGTGGGTGAAAAATTTATTATCTGCTTCCGCTTGTCGATGCTGGATTTAGTCCACGATGGCAATACCATGCACGAAGTGATTACCGTTGCCAAAGCCTTAGAGCATGCGGGTGTGAACTTGCTCAATACAGGGATTGGCTGGCATGAAGCGCGCATTCCAACCATCGTGACTTCTGTGCCACGCGCAGCTTTTGTTGATTACACCGCAGAAGTGAAAAAACACGTTGAGATTCCTGTAATTGCATCCAACCGTATTAATATGCCTGATACTGCAGAAGAAATATTGGCAGCGGGTAAAGCTGATATGATTCAAATGGCACGACCATTGTTGGCAGATGCGTTTTGGGTCAATAAAACTGCGACCAATCGTGTCAATGAAATTAACACCTGTATTGCCTGTAACCAAGCGTGTTTAGATCATACCTTTAAAAATCAGCGTGCGACTTGTTTGGTCAATCCGCGTGCAGCCTATGAAACTGAATTGGTCTATGAAAAAACCAAGCAACCGAAGCGTATTGCAGTTGTCGGTGGTGGTGTTGCGGGAATGTCTGCTGCTACAGTTGCTGCTAGTCGTGGGCACCATGTGACTTTATTTGAAGCCAGCAACGAAGTGGGCGGTCAATTCAACTTGGCAAAAGTCGTGCCGGGCAAAGAAGAATTTCACGAAACCATTCGCTACTTTAAAGTGCAAATTGAAAAAACTGGGGTCGATTTGCGTTTAAATACCAAAGTCAACCGCGAGCAACTCGAACGTGAAGGTTTTGATGAAGTGGTCATTGCAACAGGTGTAGTACCACGTGCTTTAAAAATTGAAGGCAGCGATGCACCGCAAGTATTGTCTTATGCAGAAGTATTACGTGGTGCACCTGTTGGACAAAAAGTCGCTGTGATTGGTGCAGGCGGTATCGGTTTTGATGTGTCGGAGTTTTTACTGAAACCTGAACATCAGCCACAACCGCAGCCTTTGGCAGATTGGCAGCGTGAGTGGGGAGTCGATCCGAATCCTAACTATGTGACTGAAGGTGGTATGCTTGCTCCAGAAGTTCATCCCCCAGTCCGTGAAATTTATTTATTGCAACGTAAGACGACAGCTTTAGGTGCAGGTTTGGGTAAAACTTCAGGATGGGTACATCGTGCACAGTTGAAAAAACATGCGGTGCGTATGCTACGTGGTGTGCAATATAAAGCCATCAGCAATGAAGGCTTGTGGATTGAAATGGCAGGTCAAGACCAATTGTTACGTGTAGATAGCATTGTAGTCTGTGCAGGGCAGGAGTCGGTTAAAGATTTAATGCCTGCGGCAGATGAAAATACTTTGGCTAACTATCATATTATTGGTGGTGCAAAGCTTGCTGCAGAGTTAGATGCAAAACGTGCGATTCGTGAAGGGGCTGAATTGGCTGCTAAACTTTAAAAAGTGAGGTGGCTATGCTGTTGTTTTGATGAACTTTAGCGCTGATTTGGTGAAACAATATTCACTTGAGTGCTTGAGTGGTATTTTTTACTTGTCATCAAATCAAAAGCTTCGTATCATGGCCCACATGGAAGCGTGGCAGAGCGGTTTAATGCACCGGTCTTGAAAACCGACGAGGGCGCGAGTCCTCCGTGAGTTCGAATCTCACCGCTTCCGCCAAATATCAATGACTTAGCCCTGACATATTCAGGGCTTTGTTGTTTCTAGGGTTATGCAACGTAAGCCTGTAGTAAGCAAAAAATATTTAATTTTGAAATACTAATTATCAAATTGCTTGAATTGTTTCTAATATATAAGATGTGCTTATCTTCAGAACAACAATTTAGAAGTTAAGTTATGGACATTTTTGAGTTTGTTAGTAGTTACAAGAATCACCCAGTTTTATTTGTGGGTACTGGTCTAAGTCTTCGATATTTAAATAACTCTTTTAATTGGGAAGGGCTTTTGAAGTATGTAGCTATTGATCTCTATGGCACCGATGAAAAATTTTATGATATGAAGAACAAGGTGCATAAGACCCATGATGGCATACGCGCCAACTTAAGGCTTAAATTGTTGAAATATATTATAATTATCGCTTGAAAAATAAAAAAGGTGGTTGTATTTATTAATGCGCTAACACAAAACACAACTACCGTGGCGTATCATGATTCATTTTCAACAGTTATTACAAGTACTTCCTTCAAATATTGAACAAATGGCGATCAATTGTAATGCTTTTCAACGGGCTAGAAAAATTAAATGTAAGCGTCCGCTGAACCCCATGCCTATTTTTTAATTTGAGTTGGATTTCCAGCGATGTGGCAGTAATTCTTCTATTTGGGTCGCTTTATGCGTCGGCAGCCTTTTCAGTACAGTAAGCATCCGCTGAACCCCATAGCTTTTTTTAATTCGATTCAGGTTTCCAGCGGTGCGGCAGCAATTCTTCAATTTGGGTCACTTTATGTGTCGGCAGCCTTTTCAGCACATCACTTAAATAGGCATACGGATCCAAGCCATTCAGCTTTGCTGACTGGATTAAAGTCATGATATTCGCCGCTCGCTGACCACTGCGCAGCGAACCTGCAAACAGCCAGTTCTTGCGCCCCAACGCCCAGGGACGCATCTGATTCTCTACCCAATTGTTGCATATCGGTAGATTGCCATCATCCAGATAACGGCTTAAGGCTGGCCAACGCTTCAGAGTGTAATTGATGGCCTTGGCGGTGGGAGAACTCGATGGCACCGTCAGATGATGTTGGTTGAGCCATTCATATAGTTGTTGCATCACCGGTTGGCTATGCTGTTGTCGGTATTCGCGGCGGTCTTCCGCTGTACCATCCGTCTTTTTCCTGAGTTCTGCTTCTATGGCATACAGTTTCTGAATCAGCACTAATGCCTGTTCAGCGACCTGACTTTTCCCGGTCACATGCAGTTCATGGAATTTACGACGTGCATGGGCCATGCAGCCCACCTCAATGACCTGGCCTGATTTGAAGCGTGCTTTATAACCACTGTAATCATCACAGACTAGATAGCCCTGCCAGCCTTTCAAGAACTCTGTCAACGGCAATTTAAAACTGACCCCTTTGATCTCGTATTAAGTTTCAACCTGTGGCTGAATCCCTATTCTTTTTTTATCCTTCAAACGATAACTCTCACCCGATGGAATTTAAAACCTTAAAGCCAGCATTAAAAAGTTTTATTGGTACTTTATTTGAAGATAATCCGTATCAATTCCAACCTGTTTTTCGAGGTTTTTATTTTACCAGTGCTTTACAGGAATGCAGCATCGAAAGCCCGATGACAGAAAGTATTGCACAAGAATTTCAACTGCAGCAGCTTGCAAGCCCTTTTCAGGACGAAGAAAAAAGTTCGATTGCCCCAAATCATGGTTATTTTTTACAAGGTTTGTTTTCCAATGTGATTTTGCGTGATCAACATTTGGTGAAACAACATATTAATCCTGCGAAAAAACGTCAGCGATATATGGCGTTTACTGCTGCATTACTTGGTGTTGGATTGTTGCTCAGTGTTTGGGTGTGGTCATATCGTCATAACCAACAACTCATTGCCGATGTTCAGGCAGACTTAGATCAAGTTATACGACTGGAAAAAACTTTTGGACAGGTTTTATCCACACAACTCGAAAGCTTATTAATTTTACAAGCACGTCTGCAACAGTTGGATGGGTTTTCCGAACAACGTCCACTTAAGTTCAGTTTTGGCTTATATCAGGGCAAGAAGTTACGCGAATAGCTCAAAGTTGAATATCTAAAAGGCGTTCAGCAGATTGTATTGTTGCCAACCCAGCAAAATATCGCGCAATACTTACAGCGTGTCCAACAAGATGCGGCAACACTCAAAGCGCATCATATACATGCAAAAACGCAGCAAGTTGCGAAAACTCAACCATATTTAGAGCCTTCCGTGCAAAATCCGCAAGATGCTTATAATGCGTTAAAGGCTTATTTAATGCTGACGAATCCTGAATATCGGGAGAGCAGTCATTTAAGTGATCAGATTTCACGTTTTTGGCGCACTTGGTTGGATGCCCATCGTGGAGAAATGCCACGTACGGACATGATTCAGCAGGCAGAAAAAATCCTGTCTTATGCCATGACACTCGCTCATCAGGACGATTTTCCTGTACTGGAAAGCGATGCACAAATGGTCGATCAAACTCGTCAAGTGCTGTTGTCGGTCATTCAGGGAATGCCTGCACGAGATCGGGTATATAACGAAATAAAAATGCGTGCAGCAGTACGTTTTCCTGCACTTACGGTCAGTCAAATTGTGGGGGAGCAACACAGTCGCATTGTTTTAGGCAGTCATGCTTTGCCTGGTATTTTTACGCAGCAGGCGTGGAATGAATATGTCGAACAAGCCATTGATCAGGTAGCCAATCAGCCAACGGACAGCAAAGATTGGGTGCTCAATAGTCATCAGTCGGATGATCTAACTTTTTCAGGAAGTCCTGAACAAATCCGTAAACAATTGCTGAGCTTGTATCAGCAAGAATATGTGAGTGAATGGAAGAAATTTCTAAATGGCATCCATTATGCAAAAACAGATCAGTTCAATCAGCAAGTGAAACAGCTTGATCTGTTGGGAGAGCCGCAAAACTCGCCAATTCGCAAGTTATTGCAACGTATTGCAGTGGAAACCAATTGGGATAATCCAATTGTGCAAGCTGAACTTGCTGTGCCTGAACAAGGATTTATGGCGTGGTTTAAAGACAAAGTGCTGCGTCAATCTAATGACAAAGCTGCAGCGCAGGCAGCTCTAAAAGCGCAAGGTGCGATTTCTCAAGAATACCAAATGTTTTATCAACTGCTGCGTAAACGTGACGATTTACAGGATCAATCTCTGTTTGATGTGTATATGAACAACCTTGCACAGGTGCGCAGCAAGTTAAATGATCTTCAAACGGCAGGGGAAATTGGACCAAGTGCAATGGCATTGTTCAAACAAACCATCCATGATCAAAACTCGGTCTTTAATACAACGCAAAAATATGTCGATGAAAAAATGATGGTGGGTTTAAAAGAGGCTGACCAACAATTATTACAAAAACTGTTGATGACACCGCTAACTCAATCTTTTGCAAGTTTAATTGTACCGACACAAGATGAAATTAATAAATTATGGCGTATTCAAGCCTATCAACCGTTTGCAACACATTTAGGTCAGAAATATCCATTTCATTCAGGGGGGACTTTACAGGCAACCAGTCAGGAAATGGGACAAATTTTTGGTGAAACAGGAAGTATTGCTGGCTTTGTCAAAGACACTTTAGATCCGTTGTTGATTCGTCGTGGTTATGTCTTAACTTCAAAAACATGGAAAGATTTAGGCTTAAATTTAAATCCTCAGTTTGTGATGGCATTTCCGCAATATGTTGCGCCAATTCATGGTATGGCAACAGGACGTTTAGATCAGCCTGCAACATCTGCTGTTTCAAATCAATCCAATTTCCAATTTTATCCATTACAGCACCCACAATTTTTATCGTATAGCATCGATATTGATGGTCAGCGAATGCAGTTTGAAAATGGAATTCAACAATGGGTCAACTTTGTGTGGCCCAATCCAGGCGCAATTCCCGGCGTGCGTATTAGTGCAGTCGATTTAAACGGTCAGTCGCATACTATTTTTGAAGCACCGGGCGAATATGGCATTAACCGTTTAATTGATGCTGCACAGCGCAAAGAGCAAAACGGTCACTTTGAAATGACTTGGGTCAGTAAAACGGAACCATCTTTATCTTTAAAAGTGAATTTCCGACTCATTAGCGGACATAGCTCGGGCAATATTGGTTCAAGTCGTGGTTATGTGGGGTTGCAGTTGGTCGATCAAGTCACCACGACCAAAGCACTTCTTGTGGTTGCTGCACAAACGACAGCAATGAGTCCCGCACAAACAGCGGCTACGCAGTCTAAAACTACAATGTCTGCACAAGTGGGAGGCGTTCCGCAATGATCAAGAGAAATAACACTTGGCAAAAGGCGTGGTGGGTATGCAAGCAGTAAAAACCGTACCTTTATATTATGGAAAAATACCTGCCCGTGGTGATTTTATAAAGTCTAAAGGGCAATCGGAACTCATTCAGCAGCTCGATCAGTGGATTAGTAATGCACTGGAACATGCCATGCAGAGCGCAGATTTTAAACAGCGTTATGCAACTTTGCCTGCTTTAGATTTTTTGATTGCCCATCCAGCAGAACCAATGTTTTTAGCTGTTAATTTAAAGGCGAGCCAAGATAGCTCGGGGCGGGCATTTCCAATGCTACTGGGGCAGTTGTTTGAGGTCGAACAGCCGAGTCAAAAGTTATTATTTGTGCCGTTTTTTTACAAAGCTATTTGGACTGATTTATTGCAACGCAATCAGGTCTTAAGCAATATCCGTGATCCCAATATGTCATTTGAACTGTTGAATCAATTGCCGAATAGGGTTCAACTTTTGAGTGCAGAAGAATACCAAGACTTTTATGAAAAACACAGCACGCATTCATTGGCACAATTAATGAAAATCAGTGTCAATGACTTGGCTCAGAGTATGATTGGGTTGGGACTTTTACTGCAACCCGTCCTCAAAAATGGCACTCGTCGTTTAAACAAAGTGATGATTTTACCGCTGAATCATCCGCGATATTGCTTTGAAATCGCAGCATTTTGGATGGGCATGATCGGGCGGTTTTTAGGCGCGCATCATACTGAAATTTTGCTGGGGATACTACATTTTGAGGCACCCATTTTGATCATTGATTTTCAGGGGGCTGATGTCATGACGCTGCGCGATCTATTTATTCAAAATATGCAGGGTGAACATTGGGTTTCTTTAATTCAAGCCACTTGGATTGATGCTTATTTAGAACAAAATGCAGGTCTTGCAACATTGGAACAATTACTTTGTCAGCGGCAGTTAAATCTTAACCAAGCCTTGAAGCTGTTTAGGCAAACTTTTTTAGATAAATAAATATGAAAAATAATCAAAAACGTATTCGCGTAAGTCTACTTATTGGCTTGTGTTTTTTAGTCCAAAGTCATTTGATCTATGCAGCGCCCATTGTTATAGAAGGTGTGGTGCCAAACGAAGCAAGTAAACAAGCCATTTTGGCGAAAATGCAAGCTGTGTATGGTGAGTCGCAGGTGTTAGATAAAATTCAAGTCCGTGCAGTTGCTGCACCGAATGGTTGGGATGACTCAGTTTCGCGTATGATTACAGCGGATTTAAAAAAGATTTCGCAAGGGCAGTTACGTGTGAAAGGGACTCAAATTGATTTGATAGGAAAGGTGAGTGCTGCTCATCAAATTCAAGCCACGACAGCAAATTTTCAGGCTTTGGTACAGCAGCCTTATCGTTTGAACACACAGCTTTCGGGGAGTCAGTATGAACAAAAAATGCTGGATGCTGCGCTCAAAAACAGGATTGTTGAGTTTGAATCGGGCAGTGCAATTTTGACTGACGTAGGGCAAAAAATTCTGGATGAAATGGCTGTGGCATTGAAGCAAGTTGGCACCAAAAAAGTGAAAATTGTTGGACATACAGACAGTTCGGGCGATGCGCATAAAAATATAGTGTTAAGCCAATCACGTGCAGGCGCGGTAAAAAATTATTTGATCGATAAAGGTATTGCGATAACGCATTTAAGCACCGAAGGTCAAGGTTCTAATCAGCCTGTCGCAGACAATACAACGCCACAAGGACGTAAGAAAAATCGACGTATTGAATTTGAGGTGCTTTGATTAGTTGATATTGAGCAAGGCGGAAGTTGAGCGTCATGTCCTGATCTTTAGAGCATCTGTGTGTAAACAGATGGCATAGAAAATAAAAACAGCATCAATCATTCAGTAATTTCCACAGTGAGAGTGCTTTGTGCAATTTAAAGCACGAATCTTGAATACATTGATCTGAAATAGAGGCTTTAAATCAACATTCGGAAGTTTTACTGCCGAAACGCGCCAAGAAAACCATTTTCCATCTAGCTGATTATGGCATTTCACAGTAGAATATGCGCTCTCTTCAAGTCACATTGTGGCATGGTCCAAAAGATCAGCCCGTGGAGCCAAAATCAGCATGTTTATCGTTGCCGGTGCACCTGCACATTCATCTTTTAAGAAAACTCAACTCTTAAACCGTTTAGCGTCAATGAGTTCTGTTCAATCTTTCGATAGCCAATGGGTTTATTTATTTGACCAAGCGCTCGACGAGCAACAACAGCAATCTGCTTTACAGCTTTTAAACGATGGTGCATCTTTTGAATTACGCCAAGCTGCAAGTGATGAAGTTCAAATTTTAGTGACACCACGTGTGGGCACAATTTCTCCTTGGTCATCAAAAGCAACCGATATTTTTGCCAACTGTAATACGCCTGTACACCGCCTAGAACGCGGTGTTTTGTTTACCTTAAAAGGTATTACAGACGTTTCAAACGAAGTAAAACAAGTATTGCATGACCGCATGACCGAAAGTGTGTTTAACCACATTAACGATGCTGCAGCGTTATTTGTTGAAACTGAACCAAAACCTTTAAATAGCATTGATATTTTGGGTGAAGGCAAAGCGGCATTGGTAAAAGCCAACAGTGAGTTTGGTTTTGCCTTGTCTGATGAAGAAATTGATTATTTAACCGAAGCATTTATCAAGTTAGGCCGTAATCCGCATGACATTGAATTGATGATGTTTGCACAAGCCAACTCTGAGCACTGCCGTCACAAAATCTTTGGTTCTGAATGGACAATTGATGGCGAAGTACAGCCATTGTCATTGTTCCAAATGATCAAAAATACTTATAAAGAATCACCAACAGACGTATTGTCGGCTTACAAAGACAACGCTTCGGTGATTGTTGGTTTTGATACGCAGCGTTTCTATCCGAAAAAAGATGCTGCAACAGGTCACTACGTTTATAAATATAAGAGCCAAGCTGCCCACATTCTTATGAAAGTGGAAACACACAACCACCCAACTGCAATTGCACCATTTGCAGGTGCTGCGACAGGTTCGGGTGGTGAAATCCGTGATGAAGGCGCGACAGGTCGTGGTGGTAAACCAAAAGCAGGTTTAACAGGCTTTACAGTATCGAATTTAAATATTCCTGGTTTTGAACAGCCTTGGGAAGAAAACTATGGCAAGCCTTCACGTATGGCATCGCCATTACAAATTATGATTGAAGGCCCATTGGGCGGTGCAGCGTTTAACAACGAATTTGGTCGTCCTGCGTTAAATGGTTACTTCCGTACTTTCGAGCAAAACGTGAATGGTGAAGTAAAAGGCTTCCATAAACCAATCATGATTGCAGGTGGTTACGGCAACATTCGTCCAGACCATGTCGAAAAAGACCCAATTCAGCCAGGCGATTTATTAATCGTTTTAGGCGGCCCTGCGATGTTGATCGGTTTAGGCGGTGGCGCTGCATCTTCTGTAGATAGCGGAACCATGGGTGAAAACCTTGACTTTGCTTCAGTACAACGTGAAAACCCAGAAATGGAACGTCGTTGCCAAGAAGTAATTGATACGTGCTGGCGTTTGGAAGATGCTAACCCAATCGTATCAGTGCATGACGTGGGTGCAGGTGGTATTTCAAACGCAATGCCTGAGTTGGTGAATGATCACGAACTAGGTGCTGTACTTGATTTGCGTAAGATTCCATCTTTAGAACCAGGCATGTCACCAATGGAAATTTGGTCAAACGAAGCGCAAGAGCGTTATGTATTGGCCATCCGTCCAAGTTCTTTAGAGTTATTTGAATCAATCTGTGCGCGTGAGCGTTGTCCGTTTGCAGTATTGGGTGAAGCGACAGAAGCGCGTCATTTAACGGTTGAAGATCCACTGTTCAATAACAAAGCTGTAGATATGCCAATGCAGGTCTTGTTAGGTGGTACGCCACGCATGAGCCGTTCTTATGAAAGCATTGAGCGTCAAGGTGATGATTTTGATGCAGCTCAAGTTACTGATCTGAAAGATGCGATTTACCGTGTCATCAAGAATCCAACTGTTGCTTCTAAATCATTCCTAATCACGATTGGTGACCGTTCAATTACAGGTATGGTTGCACGTGATCAGTTGGTTGGCCCATGGCAGGTGCCTGTTGCAGATGCAGCAGTAACCACTACCAGCTTGCAAGGCTTTACAGGTGAAGCAATGGCGATGGGTGAACGTCCACCTGTAGCTTTATTAAACCCTGCAGCATCTGCGCGTTTGGCAGTGGCAGAATCTATTTCCAATATCATGTCAGCCAAAATTGACCAGATCAGCGACATTAAATTATCTGCAAACTGGATGGCAGCAGCAGGTCAAAAAGGCGAAGACCAAGCTTTGTTTGAAGGTGTAAAAGCCATTGGTATGGAAATGTGTCCTGCGCTAGGAATTGCAATTCCAGTAGGTAAAGACTCATTGTCTATGCGTACCACTTGGAATGACGAAGGTGTTGATAAATCTGTAACTTCACCAATGTCAGGTGTAATTACTGCATTTGCACCAGTGACCGATGTACGTAAAACACTAACCCCTGAATTGAAAAATACCGATTCAGTATTGGTACGTATTGACTTGTCTAAAGGTCAGTTCCGTTTAGGCGGTTCAATTTTAGCGCAAGTGTATAAAGCTATTGGTTCAGTAACACCAGATGTCGATAACTTTGACGAATTCAAAGCATTCTTTGCTTTGGTACAAGACTGGAATAACCGTGGCTTGATTCAAGCTTATCACGACATTGGTGATGGTGGTTTATTGGCAACTGTAACAGAAATGATGTTCGCTTCACGTTTAGGTGTGGCGTTAGAAGATCAATCTGTTGCGGCATTGTTTGCTGAAGAAATTGGTGCAGTACTACAAATCTCTAAAGCAGACTGGGCTAACTTAGCTGCTGAAGTTGCTGCATCTACTTTGAAAGATGCGATTTCGGTAGTCGGTACAGTTAATAGCACAGACCAACTTGCTGTAAATGGCTTGGTGCTTGAACGTGCCGATTTGCAAGCGGCTTGGAGTGAAGTATCACACCAAATCCAGCGTTTACGTGACAACTCAGAAACTGCTGATCAAGAATTTGCTTTGATCACAGACAAAAACCACAAAGGCTTAATTGCTCAACCGACATTTGACTTAAATGAGCCAGTTGAAGCGCCATACATCAACACACGTCGTCCTAACATGGTGATTTTACGTGAACAAGGCGTAAACGGTCATGTAGAAATGGCGGCAGCATTTGACAAAGTCGGCTTTAACACCGTTGACGTACACATGAGTGACTTGCTTGCAGGGCGTGTCGATTTAGACGACTTTGAAGGCTTAGTGGCGTGTGGTGGTTTCTCTTACGGTGACGTATTAGGTGCTGGCGGTGGCTGGGCGAAGTCAGTCTTGTTCAACCCGAAATTACGCGACCAGTTTGAGAAATTCTTTAACCGTCAAGAAACGTTCTCACTGGGTATCTGTAACGGTTGTCAAATGTTGTCACAATTAGCACCACTCATTCCAGGTGCAGAAGCGTGGCCACGTTTCCATCGCAATACTTCAGAAGTGTTTGAAGCGCGTAGCGTTAACGTCCGTGTGGAAAAATCAAACTCTGTATTATTGCAAGATATGGAAGGCTCGATTTTACCAATCGCAGTGGCACATGGTGAAGGTCGCGTCGTTGCACCAGAAGCTAATTTGGCAGCCTTGAACGCAGGCAACCAAGTGATTTTACGTTATGTCGATAGCCACGGAAATGCGACTCAACATTATCCAATGAACCCGAATGGTTCGCCAGAAGGTATTTCAGGCGTAACTTCAAAAGATGGTCGTGCAACAATTATGATGCCGCACCCTGAACGTAATTTCCGTGCGCTTCAACATTCTTGGAAACCTGAAGAATGGACTGAAGATGGTGCATGGTTACGTATGTTCCGCAATGCGCGTAAATTTATTGGTTAAGATTTAACTCGCTTAATCTATAGCAGTCAGCCACCTTCGGGTGGCTGATTTTTTTGCTGTGAATATGCAACTTTTATATAGACGTGCATGTTTCCACCTAAATGAATCGTCGGCTTGCTGTTCAACAATTCTGCATTAATCTCAACAATCATAGTCATCCTAGACAACTCAAGCTATCATAAACAAGCAAACACACATGGGATGGCGTTATGAAAATCATTGCAGATGAAAATCTGGCATATACCGATTATTTCTTTGCAGATTTGGCAGAAATAGAGCACAAGGCTGGACGCCGTCTAACGCATCAAGATGTGCAAGATGCTGATGCGCTGCTAGTTCGTTCCGTCACCCAAGTGAATGCAGCATTGATTCAACAGACCGCGCTTCAATTTATTGGCAGCGCGACCATTGGCACAGACCACCTTGATATCCCAGCCATCGAGCAGCAGGGCATTGCATGGTCAAATGCGGCAGGTTGTAATGCGCAGGCGGTGAGTGAGTATGTGATTACCGCATTGCTTCATCTCGAGCCTGAATTACTACATGCCAATCAAAACTTTAAACTTGGCATTATTGGACTGGGCAATGTCGGCTCGCGCTTGGTCAAAATGGCACAATTATTAGGTTGGGATGTCATCGCATACGATCCATTTGTGCAGTTGCCCAATGTGCAGCAATGTGACTTAGATGCACTATTACAACAGGCAGATGCAATTTCCATTCATGTGCCATTAACAGAAACTGGTGAACATCCTACTCATCATTTAATTAATGCAGCGCGTTTGGCATGTATGAAGCCTCAAGCCATTCTGATTAATTCAGCGCGTGGGCCAGTGGTAGAAGAAGCGGCTTTAATGCAGGATATTCAACATACTCAGCGTTTAGTGGTATTAGATGTTTTTGAATATGAACCTGAAATCTCTGCAGAATTATTAGATTTGCTTGCTTTGGCAACCCCGCATATTGCAGGGTATAGCCTAGAAGGCAAGGCACGCGGCACACAAATGATTTATCAGGCTTTTTGTGAAAATTTTGGTTTAGATGCCACAAAACAATTTGAAACTCAATTGCCAAGCTGCGCGCAATATTTCAAAACCCAAGATTTGAAAAATAGTCTGCATGCACATTTAAGTCAAATTTATGATATTGCACAGGATGATGCCAATTTACGTGCCTGTGTCAAAGCGGGCAAAGTTGAGCAGCAGGCTTTTGATCATTTAAGAAAAACTTATCCTCTGCGTCGTGAATGGGCAGCACACGGAGGCCCGCAAGCATGAGTTCAAATCTCCAATATCAACCAACTTGCGACTTAAACAGCATGCGCGCACGTGCACAATTGTATGCACAAATACGCCAGTTTTTTGCGGAACGTGAAGTACTTGAAGTTGAAACGCCAATTTTGTCACAGGCAGGAGTGACAGATGTGCATTTGGCTTCAGTGCAAGCACAGCGCCATGTGCAGGGCAAATTGCATACGCACTATTTACAGACCTCACCTGAATTTGCCATGAAGCGTTTATTGGCCAGTGGTAGTGGTGCTATTTATCAAATTTGCAAAGTCTTTCGTGATGATGAGCATGGACGTAAACACAACAGCGAATTTACCATGTTGGAATGGTATCGTCCCGAATTTAGCCTGAAAGAGCTTATGTTTGAGGTGACAGATTTACTTAATCTGACGTTAAAACAACGCTTTGGCGAAGTACGTCCAACAGTGTTGAGTTATAAACACGCATTTATGGATCGTTTGGATTTAAATCCTTTACAGGCAAGTCTGCAACAATTGAAAGACTGCTGTCATCGTGTGGGTTTGCATCTGGATTTGGGTGATGACCGTCTAGGCTACATCGACCTATTGTTTTCACATTTTGTAGAACCAAGTTTGGGCTTTGATGCTCCTGTATTTTTAACCGATTTTCCACCTGAATTAGCATCTTTGGCTAAAACCAGAACAGATGATGATGGGGAATTGGTCGCAGCCCGTTTTGAGCTATATATCGAAGGTTTAGAGCTTGCCAATGCCTATGATGAATTGATTGATGCTACTGTGCTGCGTTCTCGTTTTGAAGCCGATAATGCAGAACGCGCACAACTTGGTTTACATGTGATGCCAATTGATGAATATTTATTGGCTGCGTTGCCGAACATGCCTGAATGTTCAGGTATCGCCTTGGGCATAGATCGCTTATTGATGATTGCAACTGAGCAGATGCGTTTAGAGCAAGTGATTAGCTTTCCTGCGCAGCTTGCCTAAAAGCAAAAGACAGTTTCTTATTTCAAGAAGGATTTATTTGAGCTAAAAAGCCGTAGCTTCTATATTTTAGAAGATTACGGCTTTTCGATCAGAAATTTAGGCTGACTTAAATAGGTTAAGAATGATAGATCAAAGAACGCATGTAATGACGTTCTATAGACTTAAATAGCCTAAGCAGTAGCAGCCAAGTGACGTGCCTTTAATTGCTCAATCGCTTTAATGCGTCGTTCAATCAGCATTTCACCAATATCGGGGCCTTGGACATCGGCAGGTAAGTCTTGCGCCTTAATGCTGCGTACCACTTGAATCGCTTCCAAAATATAGCTCGCTTGCGGATAGTCACGATCTTCCAAACCTAAACGCCCACGAGAGTCACATTCACAGGCTTGTACAAAGGCTTCTACACGCTCAGGACGACGCAAGACATCCAAACGCTGTAATAAGCGCCATAACGTGCCAGGCTTTAAGCTCAATGCTTGGTGGCATTTTAAATGCTCTTTACATACAGCAAGTGCAAGTTGTTTGGTATTGGTCGGTACGCGCAGGCGTTCACACACTTCCGTTACAGGTCGAATCCCACGTTCTTCATGCATAATGTGCCGTGGTAATTCATCGGCAGGGGTCAAGGCCTTGCCTAAATCATGCAATAACACTGCAAAGCGTACATCGAGTGAGTAATTGGCACGACAGGCTTGTTGTAGTGACATCATGGTGTGCACACCACTGTCAATTTCAGGGTGATATTCAGGACGCTGTGGAATACCGAATAAAGCATCTAATTCAGGAAATAAAACTTTTAAAGCACCACAGGCACGCAATGTTTCAAAATAAACATCGGCACGTGCTTCCATTAAGGCACGTGAAGTTTCTTTCCATACGCGTTCAGGTGTCAGCGCATGTAACTCACCAGATTCTGCCAACTCTTGCATTAATAACAAGGTTTCAGGTGCAACCACAAAGCCTAAAGCATGATAACGTGCTGCAAAACGAGCAATACGCAGCACCCGTAACGGGTCTTCTACAAAAGCATTGGAAACATGGCGCAGCACTTTATTGCACAGATCTTGCTGTCCACCGTAAGGGTCGTAGACATTGCCATCGCTATCCATTGCCATGGCGTTAATGGTTAAATCACGACGGATTAAATCTTCTTCTAAGGTCACGCTTGGGTCGGTATGAAATTCAAAACCGTGATAACCGTGTCCAGATTTGCGCTCAGTGCGAGCAAGTGCATATTCATCTTTGGTTTCAGGATGAAGAAAAACAGGGAAGTCTTTGCCCACAGGTTGAAAGCCTTGAGCCAAAAGTTGTTCGGGCGTTGCGCCAACGACAACATAATCTTTTTCGTGATAGGGATGCCCGAGTAAGTGATCTCGAACTGCACCGCCTACTAAATAAACTTGCATGAAAAAACCTCTATTCTTCAAGCAATCATGCTACAGAATAGAGGTTTTCTCAAGTCTATAATTCTGAGTCAGTCACTCAGAAATATAGGTTTATGCTTTAACTTGTGCTGTTTGTTGAATTTCAGCAACAGTGAGGGCAGTCATATTCACAACACGACGTGTCGTAGCAGTTGGCGTCAAGATATGTACAGGTTTTGCTGCACCTAACAAGATAGGGCCAATCGTAACATTGTTACCTGAAGTCGATTTCAACAAGTTAAATGAAATATTGGCAGCATCTAAGTTCGGCATAATCAACAAGTTTGCAGAACCTTTGAAGCGTGAGTTCGGGAAAGCAAAATGACGGATATTTTCGTCTAATGCTGCATCACCGTGCATTTCACCTTCAACTTCAAGCTCAGGTGCAATCTCACTCAAGATTTCAAAGACTTTACGCATTTTTTGTGCGCTAGAGTCTTGTTGGTCAGAACCAAAACTTGAGTGAGAAAGTAGAGCAACGCGTGGTGTCATACCAAAACGGCGTACTTCTTCAGCCGCTAAAAGTGTCATTTCAGCCAACTGTTCAGCAGTTGGGTTTGTGTTGACATAAGTGTCGGCAATGAACAAGTTGCGATCTTCAAGCATCAATGCGTTAAGGGTAAAGAAGTTAGTACGACCTTCTTTTAGACCAATCACATTTTTTACGAAATCAAGGTGAATATCGTAGCTAGAATAAGTACCACATAACATACCATCGGCTAAACCATGTTTCACTAACATTGCTGCAATGAGGGTAGAGCGACGACGTGCTTCACGCTGCGCGTATTCAGGTGTAACGCCTTTACGCTGCATGATAGTGTAGTAATCATCTGCAAATTTTTCGTAGTTCGGGTTGTTTTCCTGATCTACAATTTCCATATTCACGCCATGTTCCAGACGTAAACCTAGCTTTTTAATGTTCGCTTCAATCACTGAGGTACGACCTACAAGGATTGGTTTAGCCAAGCCTTCATCCACTGCAATTTGTACTGCACGAAGTACGCGTAAGTCTTCACCTTCTGCATAAGCAATACGCTTAGGGTCAGTTTTTGCTTGAGCAAAAATAGGCTTCATCATAAATGCCGAGTTATATACAAACTCAGACAAACGCTGACGGTATGCAGAGAAGTCTTGAATTGGACGACTTGCTACACCTGAATCCATTGCCGCTTGAGCAACTGCAGGTGCAATTTCAAGAATTAAACGCTGATCAAGTGGACGTGGAATTAAATAGTCACGACCGAATGATGCAGATTTTTCACCATAAGTCGCAGCATCTGCTTCAATGTGTGCCATGCGTGCAATTGCGTGTACACAAGCAATTTTCATTTCTTCGTTGATGGTAGTTGCGCCAACATCTAATGCACCACGGAAAATATACGGGAAGCAAAGTGCGTTGTTAACTTGGTTCGGATAATCCGAACGACCTGTTGCCATAATCACATCTGGACGTACTTCATGCGCATGTTCAGGCAAGATTTCTGGGTCTGGGTTAGCCAAAGCAAAGATAATTGGATTTTCAGCCATTTCTTTGACCATAGCTTTGGTCAAGATACCCGCTGCAGAAAGACCAAGGAACATATCCGCACCGCTAATTACATCAGCAAGTTGCGTTCCTTCAATGTCTTGCATATAGCGTTTTTTCGAGTCATCCAAACCTTCACGTTTGGTGGTGATTAGACCACGCGAATCCGCAACAATGATATTTTCTTTTTTCGCGCCCAATGCACATAACAGGTCTAAACAAGACAGTGCGGCTGCACCTGCACCTGAAGCAACGATTTTGATTTCTTCAATTTTCTTGCCGTTAAGTAACAAGGCATTGAGTAGTGCAGAACCTACAATGATTGACGTACCGTGTTGGTCATCGTGGAACACAGGAATATTCATGCGTTCACGAAGTTTTTGCTCAATGTAGAAACATTCTGGTGCCTTGATGTCTTCAAGGTTAATACCACCAAAAGTTGGTTCTAATGCTGCAACAATATCTACAATTTTGTCTGGATCATTTTCAGCAATTTCGATGTCAAATACATCGACACCAGCAAACTTTTTAAAGAGTACGCCTTTACCTTCCATCACAGGTTTAGACGCCAAAGGACCGATATTACCTAAACCTAATACTGCTGTACCGTTACTAACGACAGCAACCAAGTTACCGCGAGCGGTATAAAGTGCAGCTGTTGAAGGATCACGTTCAATCTCTAAACATGGTGCTGCGACACCTGGTGAGTAAGCGAGCGCTAAGTCACGTTGGTTGACCAGCTGCTTACTTGGAGTAACGCTGATTTTTCCTGGTGTTGGAAATTCGTGATAGTAAAGTGCCTGCTGTTTTAATGATTGATCGTCCATCTGAATCTCGTGTGTGACAAGTTGGCCAGCGATGCTGGTGGTTTTTTTATGAATCTTATCGAATATACCATTACTTGCCCCCTTAGCACAGACGTCACTGTTTATTTTTAGAACAAACTTAGAGCTTTTGGGTCTAGTTTCAGATTAAGGAGCGATAAGCGCGCGATACTAAATTGGCTTTTAGAAATTGGGTCGCTTCACTTTCAGGCAAAGGCCTAGAGAATAAATATCCCTGAGCAATATCACAATTTAAATTCTGCAAATATTGCAGTTGTTGCTCAGTTTCAATCCCCTCAGCCACCACGCTCATGCCCATGGCTTTGCCCATAGCAATCATGGCACTAACAATGGCTTCTTGTTTGGTATTTCCAATTTTAGAAACAAAGCTACGGTCTATTTTTAAACTGTCAATTGGGAAGTCTGTTAAGTAAGAAAGTGAAGAATAGCCTGTACCAAAATCATCTAAGGCGATATGAATATCACGTTGTTTAATTTCATCTAATAAAGACTTCACGGTTGTGGAGTTTTCCACTAAAGAGGATTCGGTAATTTCTAATTCTAAGCTTGCACCTGAAATTTGATAGGTATTAATCGCATCATCTAAATCTTGCAGCAATTGACCACGTTGCAGTTGTTGTGCAACTACATTAACCGATACTTGGATATGATCAAAACCTAACAGATTCCATTCACGAATTTGCTTGGCAGTTTGTTGAATTACAACCCGACCAATATCGGAAATTAAACTGGTTTGTTCCGCAATAGGAATAAATAGGTTCGGTGGAATAATGCCTTTGGTTGGATGTTTCCAGCGCACCAATGCTTCAAACCCAACTACCTGATAATTATGGAAATCAATTTTAGGTTGATAATATACAATTAACTCATCATTTTTAATGGCTTGGCGTAAGTCACGCTCTAAATGTACATCCTGCTCTAGCAGTTTGGTGTTGTCTAAAGCGTAATATTTAACGGTATTACCACCCAAACGCTTGGCTTCAGACAAGGCTTGTTCTGCACAATTATTCAGATAATCCAGCTGGCGTCCATGTTCAGGATAGAGGGAAACCCCCATCGACAGGGTAATAATATGTTCTTGTCCCTGTACATTAAACGGCAAATTAAAGGCTTTGGTGATACGTTCACAGTGCTCTTCGATTGAAGGGCGAATATGAGAAATTTCATAAACAATTGCAAAATCATCGCCATTTAAGTGTGCAACAAACAGCGCTTCGGCATTGGTGATACGTAAACGCTGCGCCACTTGACGGAGTAATTCATCGCCACCATTATTGCTTAAATATTCATTTAAAGGTCTGAAACGGTCAATATTGAGTCGAATGACCGCCAATTGCTGCAATGAATCTTGCTGTGAAATAAGATATTGATGTAGTTGATAATTATAATAAAAACGATTGGGGAGATCGGTCAGCGCATCATAATTTTCTAAATAGGATAAACGCTGTTCTTGTAGTTTATGTTCGGTTAAATCAGACACAATTCCTATATAATTAATAATACGGTTTTGCTCATCTTTGACTGCATTGATATGCAAACGAACTTCTAATTCTTTTCCTGAGCGGAATTTTATACTCTTTTCAGTATGATATTCACCCTTGTTGAGTAATTGTTGAACAATTTCCTCTTGTGTCATGCGTGGATTTGCTTTGTTGGATTTGACTAAATCAAACAGATATTTGCCTAAAATATGGTCACGTTTAAATCCGCTCATTTGAGCATAGAATGGGTTGGCTTCAATATAACGTAAGTTTTCATCTAAAATAAAAATACCTTCGGCTGCCTGTTCAAGTACGCTGGCAGTGAGTTTTAAGCGCTCTTGTCCAATTCGTTCTTGGTGAATGTCACGGCGAACCCCGACCATGCGTAAAGGTTTATTGGTGACAGGATCACGCTCAATTACTCGCCCAATATCATGCACCCAATACCATTGACCTGAATTATGTTGAATGCGATAAGTGGCTTGATAGCGTTCTGTCTGACCACGTAAATGCTCTTTCATGGTTTGATGAAGGTGTGCAATATCATCACGGTGAATTAATTGCTGTAATTTATTCAGATGCTTTTTGGAATTTTTTAAACGAGTTTGCTGTGAGCCAGTGCCAAAGACAATGCTTCTTTCTCGGATATTCCAGTCCCACGCTTTAATACCTGCGGCTTCATGTGCCAAAATTAAACTATGTTGTTGATTGATTAAGTGTAGATGGGTTTGTTCTAAGTCAAAGGTACGTTCTCTAATTTTTTGTTCCAGCATTTGATTGTTAAATTGCAGTTGTAATTCAATATCTTTAGATTTGTTCATTTCCACTTGCAATTGTTGGCGGAGTTGATCTGTCCAGTCAACTTGTTGCTCTGCGGCTTTTTTGAGTTGGTCGTTCTTAAAATAGACGCTCGATAAACGACGATGCATGTGCATTGAAGTATTGGCACAAATCAGTAAGGTAATTAAGGCAAAATTTGTCGCGAGAAAAAAGAAAGCGGAAGTTTCGGAGTGAACTAAAAACTGTGCGGCAATATAGGGTGTAATCACTGGAATGAATACCCAGCAAAAATAACTCAAGCGCTGCGTTAAAAAGGTGAGGGCAAAGGTTTGACTCACAATAATTAATAAGGTCGCTAAAATAATCGCTTCATAGTTGCTCAGTTCAGGGTTTTGCTGAGGTAAAAAGTAATACAGTAAACTTACCCCAACCGCGATTGCTGTTCCGATCAAGAAACACACCAATTTTAACCAACGATGTGCTTGTTGGAGTTGATATTGTCCCGCTTTAAAGTGAACTGCTGTGAGCAGTAAACACGAACCAATGGTCAGTTCAGTGAGAATAAACCAGATATTGAGGTAGGGTGATGAATGTGAGAAAGAAATTTGATAAATAAAAAACACATACAGGCAAACAATCAGGATGCTGACCAAAAAGAATCGAATAAGCCGAATGGTATTGGTGATTTGCGCAGCATCTAAGTATTGCTGCAACAATTCATCTTGAGCGTCTGACATACTTCCCCAAAATCTAGTTAAATGATTCCATCATTTATATTTTTAAATAACATCACGTTCATGCATAAAATATTGCTGTTTTGTGTTTAAATTTTATGCAAATTTTTTAATATATTGTTCGAGATTAATCCTGTACTTTATAAATTGCAATGTTATTGGCAATCGATTTCTGTAAAAACGGATAAATTACTCGGCCAAGCGATAATTTAAGAGAGCTAAAGCAACCACAGGTGCGGTTTCAGTGCGTAATACCCGAGTACCAATACACCAGTTTTGAAAGCCAACCGCATTGGCAGCGCTAATTTCTGTTTCGCTTAAACCACCTTCAGGCCCAATTAATAAAGCCAAATCTTTACTGACATTGTTTAGCACATCTACTTGATCTTTATTCGGTGCTAACACTAATTTGGTGGTAGGAAGGTCACTATTCAGCCAGTCCTCTAAACGTAGTGGGGCTAAAATTTTCGGTACGATATTCATGCCACATTGTTCACAGGCTGCAATGGCAATGCCTTGCCAATGATCTAATTTTTTTTGATCGCGGTCATATTTTAAGCGCATTTCACAGCGTTCAGAGGTGAGCAACTGAATGTTAGTCACGCCAAGCTCTACCGCTTTTTGAATCGCATAATCCATACGATCGCCTTTGCTCATTACTTGTCCTAATAAGGCGCTAAAGCTTGGGATGCGATTGTCTGGATTAAAACTTTTAATCTGCACTTGCGCTGTTTTTTTGGTAACTTCAACCAGTTCCACTTCATATTCACCACCTTGCCCATTGAACAAGGTGGCGGTTTCACCGACTTGTGCGCGTAGTACTTTCACCCAGTGATGAAATACTGTTTCAGTCAGTTCAACTTGTGTATCTACTGCTAATTCAGCCTCAATATAAAAACGGGGCATAGGGATTACTCGTTCAAGTCAATAAATATGAAAAATACAGCTTAAGCCAAACCAAGATCTGTCACTAATTGACGAGTCGGTTCGGTGTTGTTCATGGTGTAAAAATGCAAACTTGGTGCACCACCTGCAATCAGGCGTTCGCACAGTTTAATAATCACTTCATGACCAAAGGCTTTGATTGAAGCTGTGTCATCACCATAGGTTGCTAATTGCTTACGAATCCAGCGTGGAATTTCTGCACCTGTACCATCTGCAAAGCGAATTAAATTGCTGGCATTGGTAATCGGCATAATGCCAGGCGCAACAGGAATATTCACACCTTGCTTTTGAATACGTTCTACAAAGTAAAAGTACGCATCTGGATTAAAAAAGAACTGGGTGATGGCAGCATTGGCACCAGCATTTACTTTGGTGACAAAGTTTTTAATGTCTTGATCAAAGTGGTCTGCTTGTGGATGCATTTCAGGATAAGCCGCAACTTCAATGTGAAAATGATCACCTGAATGTTCACGAATAAAACGCACCAAGTCAGACGCATACGGCAATTCGCCTAAACCAACTTGACCTGAAGGTAAATCACCACGCAAAGCCACAATGCGGTCAATGCCTTGTGCTTTATAAATATCAAGCAATTCAGCAATACGCGCTTTGTCATCACCAATACAAGACAGGTGCGGCGCTACAGGTGTGCCTTTGCCATTGAAGTCGCTAATGGTCGATAAAGTACGTTCACGAGTAGAACCACCTGCACCATAAGTGATAGAAAAAAACTCTGGATTTAAAAGTTGTAATTCTTGATGCACAACTTTGAGTTTTTCTGCACCTACATCGGTTTTAGATGGGAAAAATTCAAATGAAATAGGAACTTGTTTGGTCATGATTAAATCCTTGTTATAAATACTTATTTATATTTTTTCACCTCTCCTAAATCCTCTCTTGCGCTGGGTTTAAAAGCAATGCTTTAAACTTGCTCAGGAGAGGACTTACCCTCGAATACATTCATTAAACAATGAATCATTCCCTCTCCCTATGAGAGAGGGTTAGGGAGAAGGATTAAAAACTTAGTATTTATAAGCATCCGATTTAAACGGACCTTCAACAGCTACACCTAAGTAGTCCGCTTGTACTTGATTCAATTGTGTTAATACACCACCAAAACCAGCAACCATTGCAGCAGCAACTTCTTCGTCTAGTTTTTTCGGTAAGATTTCAACACGAATTGCCGCTTGTTTTTGATCGGCAGGAAGATCGGCAAATTTCTCTGCAAATAAGTGCATTTGTGCCAATACTTGGTTAGCAAATGAACCATCCATAATACGTGATGGGTGACCTGTTGCGTTACCCAAGTTCACTAAACGACCTTCAGAAAGCAAGATTAAATAATCGTTTTCGTTTTCTGAACGATACACTTGGTGTACTTGTGGCTTCACTTCAACCCACTTATAACCACGTAAGTAGTTGGTGTCGATTTCAGTATCGAAGTGACCAATGTTACATACAACAGCGCCTGCTTTAAGTGTATCTAGCATTGCTGCGTCGCACACGTGATAGTTACCTGTTGTAGTCACAATCAAGTCAGTATTTTCTAAAAGCTCTAGGTTGACGTCTGCTTTATTGCCTGTTTGTACGCCATTCTTGTACGGAGATACAACTTCGTAACCATCCATACATGCTTGCATTGCACAAATTGGGTCAATTTCAGAAACACGAACAATCATGCCTTCTTGACGTAAAGATTGTGCAGAACCTTTACCTACATCACCATAACCAATAACCAATGCACGACGACCAGACAATAACATGTCTGTACCACGTTTAATCGCATCGTTGAGTGAGTGACGGCAACCGTATTTATTGTCGTTTTTAGATTTAGTCACAGAGTCGTTGACGTTAATTGCAGGCACTTTTAAAGAACCATCTTTCCACATTTCAATTAGACGTTGTACGCCCGTAGTGGTTTCTTCAGTAATGCCGTGAATGCGCTCTAATAATGCAGGATATTTCTCGTGAACAAGTGCAGTTAAGTCACCGCCATCGTCCAAAATCATGTTGGCATCCCATGGTGTGCCATTTACATTAATTTGTTGTTCAAGACACCATACATATTCTTCTTCAGTTTCGCCTTTCCAAGCAAAAACAGGCACACCTGAAGCAGCAATTGCTGCAGCAGCGTGGTCTTGAGTAGAGAAAATGTTACAAGAAGTCCAACGAACTTCTGCGCCCAATTCAACTAGCGTTTCAATTAAAACAGCAGTTTGAATGGTCATGTGGATACAGCCGAGAATTTTCGCGCCTGCAAGAGGTTTTGCAGCTGAGTAGCGCTTACGCAAACCCATAAGGGCTGGCATTTCTGCTTCTGCAAGTTTGATTTCTTTACGACCAAAATCAGCTAGTGTGATATCGGCAACTTTATAATCTGTAAATGAAGCATTAACCGCGTTCATCACGATCTCCTTATAAAAAACAATTGATCATTCAGTTCGCGGATGCCGTTTCTTGCATAGCAAACGCGTTGCTATGCTGGTCGAGCCTGGCGATTTTACATTTCGTGCCTGTAAAACGTCGCAGCATCCCTCGACTAGCGCGATATTGTACTTGGAAATTGATTCAGTTCCAATCATGTTTTGTTTATTATCACTACAAACATATTTTTGAGATTGAATGATGGCTTTAGAGCTTCCTCAAGAGTTGGCAAATTTAGAAGCCAACGGCGGGATTTACGCAGTGTGGATGTTGCTACGACACTTAGGAATTGATGCCGATATTCAACAATTGATTGAAGTGTGTGGTTATACGCCAGAGCAGGGCACAACCACAATTGGTTTGGCTGTTGGACTGAAAAAGTTTGGCTTTAATGTGCAGTTTTATACTGACCCTGACCCAGATTTACAAGATGCAGAAAAGTTAAGTTATGCCGAAGCTGAACAGCTTAAATTGCCTGTATTGGCGGCAATCGGCTATCAGCAAATTCAGCACGCATTTGATGAAAATAAATTTGTAATTGTCTACTACGACACTTTAGAAGGCGTGGGCAATCACTCATTGCTATATTCTATTGATGATGCTGAAATTTGTTTCTTTGACAGTTTTGAGCCGATGCCTGCGGCTGTGTTTGAACAACAGCGTCAGCAAGAGGGCATTTGCAGACAAGTAATTGTGGTCGAAGTCTAAGTGTTATTCAAAGTCTAAGCTTTATTCAATGACGATTCGAGTCATGCAAAAATTGTCTAGCCCATCAATTGATTGGCTAGACAAATAAATTACTCCGCTGCATCGGCTTTTTGTGTCCAATATTCAGCTTTATTTTCGTCAGCATCTACACCCAAAGCATTTGCATAAATAAAAGCAAGGTCACGCATGGCTTGTACTTCGCCCAATTCTGCTGCTTGCTGTACCAATGCCACAGAGCGAGCGACATCTTGTTCAACCACATCACCACGACGGTAGTAGCCTGCCAACTCTAAAATAGCGGCAGGGTGTTGTGCATCACTGGCTTTTTTGAGCCAGACAAAAGCATCTTCAAAATGTTGTTTAGCATCTTCAGGGTCATCTTCTAGAACATCTTTGGCATATACGGTATAGCCTTCACCAAGCCAATACATGGCTTCGATATGTCCGTTTGCGGCAGCTTTGAGCGCCCATTGTTCGGCAAGTTCAATATCTTCATTAAAATCGCTTTGCATATACAGCACCGCCACTTCAAATTGGGCATCGGCTTGTCCTGCAATGGCGCGGTTCATTAGCGCAGGGGAGATTGAAACAGATTCTGACATAATGTCATCCAGCAAAATTACAACATAAGATTGTGCGATAGCCTAAAAGGTCTGCTGGGAAAAAGCCATCTTCGGTGTGATTTTTTTTAAAAAATTAGGGTTAATTGATCATGCGTTTATGCAGACAATAACAAAAAATCACTTGAGCCATATCGTCAAGTTTCAATATGCTGAATGTTAAACATGGTCATAATGAGAACAATAAGATGGCAAATTTTTTAACTGCTGAACAAGCAAAAGTTTATTCAGATCATGCCAAGCTAGATATTGAATTATATAAGCAGCGTTTGGCGTCTTTAATCGAAGAGAATGCCAAGCAGGGCAATACCGCAGTTTTTACTGTGCTGCCAAAACATTTACCTTTAGAAGATATTCGAAATTTATCGGCACAGCTGACTGATTTGGGTTATCAGGTGCGCTTTGAGTTAAATGAGTTCTTTTATAGCTTTAATGTGTATTGGATTTAAAACTCAACTCTACCGACATTTCACCAAATAGTTTTAGTGAAATGTCGAGCGTTTATATTTTTTGATTTAGATTGCGTTTAAGTATTTGCAGTATGTTCTGCCAAAACTTCCAACGCTGCGCGAAAAGCTTCCTGAGTTGCAGGTGCGCCACAATAAGGCAAGCTGTGTAACAAGACTTCCTGAATTTCTTCGACACTTGCCCCGTTATTTAGCGCACCACGAATATGTCCTTTAAGCTCTGTCGGGCTTTTTAAAGCAGTTAAAAAGGCGATAGTAATTAAGGAACGATATTTGCGTGGTAACACACCTTCACGTTGCCAAGTTGAACCCCATGCATGTTCATTAATCCAGTCCTGCAAAGGTTGGGTAAATGGTACAGTGTTGTCCTGTGCGCGTTTTACAAAGCTTTCGCCCATGACTTCAGTGCGAACTTTTAAGCCATTGTCATAGTCTTGTTGTGACATTTTACTATCCCTGTTTTATTGTTTGAGCTCGGTGTATAGATTAAGTGTATAGATTAACAATTTATGGCGATGACACCATGCGCACTTGGTCGTAGACCATCAAAAAATATTCACATCTATCTATTTTTAATATATCCACAAGGTATAAAAAACCCCGAACATAAAGTCGGGGCTGTTTTAGCTTTATCGCAAATTTTGAAATAAGCGAGTGTTAAGCTTCAATGGTTTGCACGCTAATTTTTTTAGCAGGGTCGGCTTTACGACGTACTGTTGGTACAGGTTCACCATAATATTGACGGTCTGCAAAATAACTTGAACGTACCATTGGCGCAGCCCAAATATTTTTAAAACCTAACTTTTGACCATGCGCTGTATAACGCTCAAATTCTTCAGGTGTTACAAAGCGGTCAATTGGCGCATGTTCTTTAGATGGCTGTAAATATTGACCAATGGTCACATAATCTACATCGTGCGCTTTAAGATCATCTAACAGTGCAATAACTTCTTCTTCAGATTCTCCAATACCTACCATCAAACCGCATTTGGTTGGAATATCTGGGCAATATTCTTTAAACATTTTCAGCAAGTTCAAAGAGTGCTGATAGTCTGAACCCGGACGCATGGCTTTATATAAGCGTGGCACAGTTTCAATGTTGTGGTTAAAAACATCTGGCGGACATTCGGTCATAATGCGTAGTGCAATATCCATACGACCACGGAAGTCTGGCACCAAAATTTCTAACAACGTATTTGGGCTTAAAGAGCGGGCTTCTTTAATACAATCGACAAAATGTTGTGCACCACCATCTAACAAGTCATCACGGTCTACAGAGGTGATCACGGCATATTTTAAGCCTAAGTTGGCAATGGTTTCTGCCATGTGACGAGGTTCTTCAGGATCTAGTGCATTTGGACGACCATGCGCAACATCACAGAACGGGCAGCGACGGGTACAAATATCACCCATGATCATAAAGGTTGCTGTACCACCACCAAAGCATTCTGGAAGGTTTGGACAAGCGGCTTCTTCACAAACGGTGTGCAATTTTTGCTGACGCAAAGTGGTTTTAATACGTTGAACTTCTTCTGGTGCCGTCATTTTGACCCGAATCCAGTCAGGTTTACGAGGCGTTTCAACCGTAGGAACAACTTTTACAGGAATACGTGCGACTTTTTCAGCACCACGAAGTTTGACACCCTGTTCTGGTTTACGGTTTGCAGACATATTCAACTTTTCCACTGTTTTTGAAAGGGGAGAGATTTAGTGTAGGCTAGATTTTACGTGAAATAGAGTCTGATTAAACCGAATCTAAGTGCAAAAGTAAAATGTCACCTTAACTTCATCATAAGACGGTTATTATAACGAAATTGTGCTTAAATTGGGTAAAAACGATATTCATATAAAAAATGTGGTTATCACGTAATATATGCACAGTAAATACAGAAAATTCAAAAGATTTACGTCATAATATAGCCCATTGAAAAGACAGATTTAAAGAAAAGGAGCGTTGAATGCCACGTAAAAAAGAGGTCGTTAGTGGAACTTTCGTGAAGTACGATGCGGTTGTTCTCGGTTCAGGCCCTGCGGGTGAAGGCGCGGCAATGAAACTTGCCAAATCTGGTAAGCGTGTTGCGATTGTAGATGTTCGTGAGCAGCTTGGCGGTAACTGTACCCATGTGGGTACCATTCCAAGTAAAGCATTGCGTCAGACAGTGTCGAATATTATCCGTTATCGCCGTGACCCAATGTTTAAAAAAATGGGCGATTGGCGTCAGTTCACCATGAAGCAAGTGTTGCAAAGTGCGCATAAAGTTATTCAGCAGCAAGTTGAAACGCACTCTCGCTTTTATGACCGTAATGAAATTGCGATTTATCATGGTCGTGCTTATATCCAAGATAAAAATACGGTCTTGGTATTTGGTGCAGATGGCATTAAAGAAACCATTATGTGTCAGCAAATTGTGATTGCGACAGGTAGCCGTCCATATCGTCCAGAAATGTTGGATTTCAACCATCCACGTGTATTTGATTCAGACAAAATTTTGGATTTGGATTTCTCGATTCAAAAAATTATTATTTATGGCGCGGGTGTGATTGGTTGTGAATATGCATCCATCTTCATTGGTTTAGATCATAAAGTTGATTTGATTAATACTCAGCACAAATTGCTCAGCTATTTGGATGATGAAATTTCAGATGCCTTGTCATATCACTTGCGTGCGCAAGGGGTGCTGATTCGCCACAATGAGCAAATTGATCATTTAGAAACTTTTGATGATCACGTGGTTTTATATTTGCAAAGTGGCAAGAAAATCAAAGCCGATGCGATTTTGTGGTGTAACGGACGTTCAGGTAATACCGATGGTTTAGGTTTGGAAAACGTAGAACTTAAACCAAACAGCCGTGGTCAATTAACGGTGAATGATCAATATCAAACCGAAGTAGAGAATATTTATGCTGCGGGCGATGTAATTGGCTGGCCTTCGTTGGCATCTGCTGCCTATGACCAAGGTCGTTGCGCGGGTGCAAATATGAGTGGCGAAGAAAATGTTGCGCCTGTGACCGATATTCCAACAGGTATTTATACCATTCCAGAAATTTCTTCGATTGGTAAAACTGAGCAGGAATTGACGGAAGAAAAAATTCCTTATGAAGTTGGTCAGGCATCTTTCCGTCATTTAGCGCGTGCGCAAATTACGGGTGATACAGTGGGTGAATTGAAGATTTTATTCCACCGTGACACTTTAGAAGTATTGGGTGTGCATTGCTTTGGTAATAATGCGGCAGAAATTATCCACATTGGTCAGGCGGTGATGAACAGCCCGAACAATACCATTAAGTATTTTGTGGAAACCACATTCAACTATCCAACCATGGCGGAAGCGTATCGTGTGGCGACCTTGAATGGGATGAATCGTTTGTTTTAAGTGATTCTGCTGACTGTAAAATAGAAAATTTAAAACACCCCATAAGATCATTCTTGTGGGGTATTTTTTTATTGACTTGCTGTAAGGAAATTTATGCATTGAGGGAAAGTTGATTTGTGGAACATTGAGCGTTAAATATCAATTATGACTGATGCCGCACTGCGTGGCGCTTCGCCATGAAAGACAGCTTCAATATTGTTACCATCAGGATCAAGTACATAAGCTGCATAATAACCAGGATGATAAGCACGTTCATCAGGTTTGCCATTGCACTTGCCGCCATGTGCCAATGCTGCAAGATAGAAAGCATTGACCATTTCACGATTTTTAGCTTGAAAGGCGAGATGATGACGCCCAGTGAGTATGCCTTGTGCGGCAGGACTTTTTACTGAGGAGATAAAAAGTTCATCTGCCCAAAAGTGATCCTTGGCTGTTCCCATAACTGGAATATCCAACACTGCCAAGATGGCGGTATAAAATGCTCGACTTGCTTCAAGGTCACTCACCATAAGATGAATATGGTCAATCAGTCTTCCACGATGCAATTGAATCTGCATAAGACGCTCCATGTCTAAAGCGGAATTTTGAATAGCAAAATAGACTTAATATTTTAGAGATTGGGTTTTAATGCGCACAAAACGCCTGATTAAAATATTCAAACAGTTGTGGCGTTTGCATCCATAAAAAAATCGACAAGCCAAAAAGGGCAGTGATTGCGAGTGTGAGCAATACTTTAAAATTCAATAAAGAATTAATCATGAATGACGTGCTCCTCATCTACCCAAAAATGTACCAAGACCGCAAACGCACTTAAAGCAATAGAAACAATCCAGATAACATTATAGTTACCTGTCAGGTCGTGATTTAAACCGCCAAGCCATCCACCAAAAAAAGAGCCGACTTGGTGTGTGAAAAACACAATGCCACTGAGCATGGTCAGGTATTTAATCCCAAACATATTTGCCACAATACCATTGGTTAAAGGCACTGTAGATAACCACAACAAACCCATAATGATCCCGAATGCATAAATTGTCCAGATGCTTAAAGGCAGGATTAAAAAGACGATAATGGCAATACCGCGTAGTCCGTAAAGCCACATCAGCAAGTGCGGTTTCGAATAGCGACCGCCTAACCAACCTGCGGTATAGGTGCCTACAATATTAAATAAACCCACGAGTGCTAGAAAAACTGTGCCTGTGGTTGCATTAAAGCCATGATCAATTAAGTAGCTAGGGAGGTGAATCCCGATAAACACCACTTGAAAACCACAGACAAAAAAGCCCAAAGCTAAAAACCAAAAGGGTTTATGGTTTTTGGCAATCACCAAAACTTGTTTAAAGCCTAAAGCGGGTTGGCTGACTGAACTTGCATTAGGGTTTTGATACATGGGTGCTTTGAGCATCCATGCCAAAGGAACAATCAAGACAATTAAAATCGCACTGACAATTAATGCGCCCGACCAACCTACACTTTGTAATAACAATAAGGTCGATGGCAACATGATAAATTGCCCAAACGAGCCTGCAGCACTGGCAATACCCATTGCAAGGCTACGCTTTTCTGGAGGAGCAGCGCGACCTACTGCAGAAAGTAGCACAGGGAAAGAGGTTGCAGAAAGTGCCAAACCTAAAATTAAACCCACACTTAAATTTAGCAATAAGCCTGTCGAGCTGACGGCCATGAGCAATAAGCCGAGTGCATACAGTGCGCCACCAACTGCAACTACAATTTTACTACCGTATTTGTCTGCAAAAGCACCTGTGATGGGTTGGACTGCACCCCAAATTAGGTTTTGCATGGCAATGGCTAAACTAAAGACATTATGTCCCCAGCCAAACTCATGGCTCATCGGTACCAAATACAAACCAAATGCATGCCGAACCCCAAGCGATAATGCCAAAATAATGGCACTTCCAATTAACATATAAATTAGAGGTTTGGAAAATTGAGCATTCGACATAAGGCATCCACGTATGGCTAACAGCTTGTTATGGTAATCGATTCAGCTCAAGAGCGCGATAAAATAAAATTCATCAAATGATAAAATTGAGTTATCAAGATAGAAGCGATTGCTTTAATTAAATAGTGTAAGAAAAAATAAGACGACCGTAGCCGTCTTAAATTTAGTTGAAAGTGGAAAAGTAAAATTAGAGATTAAAAGCGCATCCCAAAGCCAGCGTATGCAATGATCGGATTCACTTCAATATCTGCTTTAGAGTGAATCAATTCACCATGTTTGGCATCGGTCACCGTAATGGTGGTTTCATTTTTAAGGTGTGCATAAGATAGTGAACCAACTGCAAACCATTTTTCATTAAAGTCATAGGTAAAACCTACGGTGGCAACAGGTGCAAACGCATCGGTGGCATCTAACTCAACTTTTGGGTTGGCTGAACTTGGTTTGCCTTCTAAAGATGCGCCTGATTTTCCTTCTTTAATATTGGCAATCATGTGACCTGAAGCAATTAAGTCCTGCTCAGTACGTGGATTAATTTCTAACTCATTGAAATAGGCATACATCAAACCGACGCCAACATAGGGGCGGAACTTATTTACGCCTGTTTTGCCAAAGTGATATTGAAACTCAAATGCAGGTGTCCATGCTCGGGCAGAAGCAGCAGGGCCATGTGCTGCTAAATCGGTAATGAAAATATCGTTTTGTAATTCTAGCTCACCCAACGCACCGCCTAATGGACGTGCAATTGCGGAGAAAGGTGCATAAATTTTCCCTTTGCCTTGCAAATCAACTTTAGGTGGAATGCCGCCTTTGACTTCAAAGGAAATATTATCAGTAAAGAAATAGTTACTGATGATACCCAGTGTAGTGACATCATCTGCTTCTAAACCTGTACCGGGATTATCCCATTGTTCCAAACCTGAAATTGTGGCTTGTCCACTCATGTTGGCAGGCACGGTAGGCAGCAAATTTAATGCTCCGCTTAATAATATGGGTGGCTCAAAACCGTCACGTAAATTATCTTTTACAGTTTGCGATTGAACCTCACCGACATCCGCTGTGTAGCCATTGTGGATGGCTGTATTGACCCGAAAAGGTTGTGCTTTACCTTGTGGCATAACGTGCAGCGCACCTACCGAAACAGAAAAGCGTTTAAAACCATCACCATCTTTTAAACTAAAATAAGGTGAGTTGGCATAACTAATGACTGGCAAACTACTCAGTGCCAAACAGCATAGTGTTTTTTTCATTGTGGAACTCCATGTCCAATTTTGCTTGTTGTTATTTACGGCATTGTTATGCAAGGCATTATGAAATGGACTGGAAAAATAAAACTGTTGTTTTTACAAGATATTTTTTTAAACTTTTGTGAATAACTGGAAAAGTGTGCAGGTGTTTTGTTAAATCCAAAACTGTTGAATACGTGAAAATGCTTGTTTTATTGGATGGCTTTAAAGTTCTATTGGTTTGAAATAAAAAGATTTTATAGAAATTGTATGCGTTGAAATTAATAAAAAAGACCAGTCGGAACTGATCTTTTTGACATACGGGTTAAATTTTTAGCCAATGACAGATTTTGGCTGCAAACACGTTATGCAGTAAAGCGTGATAAATCTTCATCAGGGCGGGCAGTCAGCACTTCCAAGCCATCTTTGGTGACCAAAATGGTGTGTTCAAACTGTGCCGATAATTTGTGGTCTTTGGTCACCACTGTCCATTTATCGCCAAGTAATTTGGTTTGCCATACGCCTGCATTGACCATTGGTTCAATGGTAAAAGTCATACCTTCTTCTAAAATCATGCCTGTGTTGGCTTGACCATAGTGCAATACTTGTGGCTCATCGTGGAAGGTCGTCCCAATACCATGACCGCAATATTCACGCACGACACTAAAGCGTTCAGATTCAACATATTTTTGAATCGCATGACCAATATCACCAATGGTTGAACCGGGTTTAACGGTTGCCATACCGCGATACATCGCTTCTTGGGCAACTTTGCACAAACGATTGGCTAAAATGGAAGTTTCACCACCCACGATATACATCATATTGGTATCGCCGTGGAAACCATCTTTAATGACTGTGACATCAATATTTAAAATATCGCCTTTCTTCAGCACTTTACTTTCTGACGGAATACCGTGACAAACCACATGGTTAACCGATGTGCAAATGGTGTGTTGGAATGCTGGACGACCCGGAGCAGCACCATAACCTAAGCAGGCAGGAATAGCTTGTTGTTGATTGACAATATAGTCATGGCAAATCGTATCCAGTTCGAGCGTAGTAACGCCTGGTTTAACGTGTGCTTTGATCATCTCCAAAACTTCTGCCGCCAGTCGTCCTGCCACGCGCATTTTTTCAATATCTTCTGCGGTTTTGATGAGTCGACGAGGTGCTTGATAAGTTGTGTTCATGATCTTTAAAAACTTTTGGAAATTTGTGTGTGACTATGGTATAAATAGCCGCCCATTTTATCAAATGCTTTTTATGAATATGTTTCAAAGAGCTTGGTAAAAGGGAAATTAAAAATCCGCACATATATCGTCACATTACTCTGGGTGCCCTTTGGGGTGGAGAATGCGGATATATGGAGGCCTAACCCAAACATTTAAGGTAAAGAAAATGGCAGATTACAACGTAAGCATGCGCGACCTTCTTCAAGCTGGCGCACACTTTGGTCACCAAACACGTTTCTGGAACCCAAAGATGCGTCAATACATCTTTGGTGCGCGTAACAAAATTCACATCATCAACCTTGAACACACTGTTCCTGCGTTAAATGATGCTTTGAACTTTGCAAACCAATTGGCTAGCAAAAAGAACAAAGTTTTGTTCGTTGGTACAAAACGTGCTGCTTCTGCAATCATCCGTGAACAAGCTCAACGCGCTGGTCAACCGTATGTAGATCACCGTTGGTTAGGTGGTATGTTGACGAACTGGAAAACACTTCGCCAATCTATCAGCCGTTTAAAAGATCTTCAAGTTCAGTCTACTGACGGTACTTTTGCTAAGCTTACTAAACGTGAAGCTTTAGAGCGTAGCCGTGAAATGGAAAAACTTGAGCGCGCTTTAGGCGGTGTGAAAAACATGGGTGGTTTACCTGACGCATTATTCGTAATTGACGTTGATCACGAAGCAATTGCAATTAAAGAAGCGAAAAACTTAGGTATTCCTGTAATCGGTATCGTTGATACAAACTCTAACCCAGACAACGTAGACTACGTTATTCCGGGTAACGACGATGCGATCCGTGCAGTAACACTTTACGCTTCTTCAATGGCTGATGCGATCATTGCTGGTAAAGAATACGCTCAAACTCAAGCCAATGCTCAAGCAAAAGGCGAAGAAGCTCCTGCTTCTGAGGCTTAATGCGTTTTGACGTAAGCTTGTCATTTTTGCGACATGTGATGGTGGCAAAGTAAGCGTCATGTATGCAGACGGCCCAAGAGACACCCTCTGGGCCGTTTCTGTTAAAAAAAGAATTCATTTTCTACCGATTTTAGGAGATAAACATGACTGCAGTTACAGCAAGCATGGTTAAAGAATTGCGTGATCGTACTGGTCTAGCAATGATGGAATGTAAAAAAGCATTAACAGAAGCGGGCGGTGACATCGAATTAGCGATTGACAACCTTCGTAAATCTGGTCAAGCAAAAGCTGCTAAAAAAGCAGGTAACATTGCTGCTGACGGTGCAATCACAATCGTTCAAGAAGGCAACAAAGCGATTCTTTTAGAAGTAAACTGTCAAACTGACTTCGTTGCAAAAGACGAAAACTTTGCTGGTTTCTCTGCGAAAGTTGCTGCTGCTGCTCTTGCTGCAAACGAAACTGATGCTGCTAAAATTGCTGAACTTAAACTTGAAGATGGCGCAACTGTTGAAGAAACACGTGTTGCACTTGTTCAAAAAATTGGTGAAAACATCCAAGTTCGTCGTGCACAAATCGTTGAAGGTGAAAACCTTGCTGTGTACAAGCACGGTTTAAAAATCGGTGTTGTGGTTTCTTACACAGGTGATGCTGCGACTGGTAAAGGTATTGCAATGCACGTTGCTGCATTCAACCCAGTTGCTGTTACTGCTGAACAAGTTCCTGCTGATCTTATCGCTAAAGAGAAAGAAATTGCAGAAGCGAAAGCAGTTGAATCTGGTAAGCCTGCAAACATCGTAGAGAAGATGGTAACTGGTTCAGTTGAAAAATACTTGAACGAAGTTGCGCTTGATCGTCAAATGTACGTAATTGACAACGAGAAGAAAGTTGCTGAAGTATTAAAAGCAACTGGTACAACTGTTGCTCAATTCGTTCGTTTCGAAGTAGGCGAAGGTATTGAGAAAAAAGCAGAAATGAGCTTCGCTGAAGAAGTTGCTGCTGCTCAAGCTGCTGCAAAATAATTTTTTACTTAAGGTAAAATATTTTGTAAGAAAAGCCCCAATTTATTTTGGGGCTTTTTTGTGAATATAGATTTTGGCAATATGCAATCGTGGCATAAATATTGAGATGAAGATTAAAGATATTAATTTTAAATCAGTATGTTACGAATAATTGACTTAATCGTATAGGGTGGAATCAGAACAAGGAGGTTATATGGCAAATAAAAAGAATTTAAGCATTGGCGCAATTATTGTGGTGTTAATTGCTGCATTTTTTGGCATAGATTTACAACAGTTTCAGTCTGAAACATCAAGCGCGCCAACTACAAGCACTGCTCGCACATCACAAGATGAAAAAGAGCAGTTAGACGTACAGCGAGATACGCTGCAAGATGATGCTCAGGGTGTTCAGCTGATTGAACGTGCGTTTGAGCGCAAACAGAGCGATTTACAAGTCCGTGCGAGTGGGCAGGTCATTGCAGTGTTAGCGGATGACAACGAAGGCTCACGTCATCAAAAATTTATTTTAAAACTGAATAATGGGCAAACTGTATTGGTTGCACATAATATTGATCTTGCACCACGAATTACCAATATTGCAAAAGGTGATACTGTTGAGTTTTTTGGTGAATATGAATACTCAGATAAGGGTGGGGTGATTCACTGGACGCATCATGATCCAGCAAACAAACACGTGGGCGGATGGTTAAAACATCAAGGAAGAACCTATCAATAACGGTTCTTCCGATAATGAAAATAGGATATAGCGTTTAAATGCTCATAATGCTGTTTTTACGACGTGTTTTCCAAGAGGGTAGGATTTTACCTAAATAGGCATCCATGCACCAAATTGGGCCAATGAGAAGGAATTGGAGGTCTTTGAAGAATGAAGGTTTTTTCCCTTCAACTTTGTGACCATAAAACTGCCCAATCCACGCCAAAACAAAAATTGCGATATAAAAACCCATTCCAACAGGCAAAACATAAATCAGCCATGCCATTACCAGCATTAATGCTGCCATTGCAACTGCAAGAACCAAGTCTAAACGTGCATAAAAAATAAAACTGAGCACCAGAAGTAATGTTGTTAGTAAAGCGCTGAAATGCGCCAAGATGCCGACAATCGAAAAAAAGATCGTAGGTACGCACACCCAGTGAATTAATTTATTGGTTTTATTTTGATGGCTCTCGCTGTATTCATCAAGCCACTCGCTTACTGTCTTCATGTGCTACTCCTGTAGACCGATCATCCGTTGTTATTGTTTGACTGTCTAAAATATAACTGAGAACAGTGAGGCGGTCAAAACAGTATTCATATTTTCAAAATGAAGTGGCAACAAAATTTGTGTGGATCATCTTTGTGCAGACATGCATGGGATGACTGTAAATCTTACAGGCATTAAAAAAGCCACATTGCTGTGGCTTTCAAGTCAAATGTGAAGTCGTGTAAGCGAATCTTAAGAGTTTGGACCGTCAATACGCTCAATGCTTACTTTGGCAGTACCTGCATTGGTGATGCCCAATTGTTTTGCAGCGCCATAAGAAAGATCGAGTACACGGTTGCCATGGAATGGACCACGGTCATTTACTTTAACTACAACGCTTTTACCATTGTTTTTATTGGTTACGCGAATATAGCAGTTTAGCGGCAGGCTACGGTGTGCAGCAGTCATTGCGTTCATGTCGAACGTTTCACCGCTTGCAGTTTTACGACCGTGGAATTGACGACCGTACCAAGATGCCATACCTGTTTGGCTAAATTTACGTACAGTGTTCGATGCCACTGTATTTAACTTTTCAATCACTGAAGGCTCTTCAGCAGGAATTTCAATTTTCGCTGCAATCGTTTGACGACGGATTTGGTCGCCTGAACGTTCGGTGATTGAAAGGCTATTCAAATTTGAGAAATGTGAATTAAAACTTTGTGCTTCTTTGTTGAGTACACGCGCAGCTAGGCTAGATGACTCATTATCATTGTTGAATGATGATTGCACCATTTCAGCTTGCGACTGACTTAGGGCAACAGCTGCAGAAAGTGCAAGTAAGTATTTAAGTGAACTATGCATGGTTTGAACTCCTGAAGACAGAATTTTTAACTTATTTCGCTCTTAACTGATTGAAATAGCGGTAATCCTGTCTGTAATTTCACTTTTTCGACTACATTTGACGAAGTGGATAATATTCATCCCTTACTAAAGGTGTCTAGTCTTTATACGAAAATAATGACAAAAAGTACCAAAAACTAACTCTATTTGATTAAAAAATAACCAATATTGTAACACAATGTGTAAAAAGTTTGTTCTGTGATCAAATTGTCAAAAATATTTCTTGACTTTTTTGTTTTATATTTAAATTTTTGTTTAGCGACTCGCAATTTCAGTGCCCAATAACCACAATGCAGTCGCATACATACGGCTACGGTTATAAGTCGTAATCACCTGAAAATTTGGATAGGTTATATAGTAGATATGACCATAATTTTCTTGTAATTGAATGACATTGACCAAGTCGAGGTCATCTATTTGCACAATTGGATTCATTGGCATCACGCCTTGCGATTTTAAAACCCCATAAGGTGTTGGCAGGGTCAAATCTTTGGCAATGACACTGTCAGGATTGTTGCCTGTATATCGTGCAGCAAATGCAATGGGTTGATTGCGCTGCCAGCCATGTTGTGCCAAGTAGTTTGCAATGGAGCCAATGGCATCGACTGCCGAGTTGCGTAGATCAATATGTCCGTTGCCGTCATAATCGACCCCAAATTTTGGAATATTGCTAGGCATAAACTGCGGATAACCAACAGCACCTGCATAAGAACCAACAATTGAAGAAGTTGGCACACCATCTTTATATGACCATGCGATCAGTGCTGCGAGTTCATCTTTAAAGTATTCCGCGCGACGTTCATAACCAAAGCCTAAGGTGGCAAGGGCATCACGGGTTACAAAAGAGCCCTTATTGCTTCCAAAACCTGTTTCTACACCCAGAATCCCTAAAATAATGGATTGCGGTACACCAAATTGCTGTTCAGCACGATTGAGCGTGTCTGCATATTGTTGTTTAAAGCGCATACCGCGCTGAATAGTGCTTTCTGCAAGGAAATTGGTTTTATAGTCGTACCAAGGCTTACTTTCGCCTGGGCGGTTCATGATGTTGATGATATTGGGTAAGTTTTTAGAGCCTTCCATCGCCCAATCGACTTGTGCTGCACTCAAGCCATAGGTCTGCATGGTTTTTTGTTTAAAACTGGCATAAGACGGATGATTTTGGAAATCATTGGCCAGACAAAAACTGGTGATAGAAAATGCACCAATGAGTAAAGAAAGACGTTTTAGTTTGTTATAAAAATCAAGTTTGAACATATTGAGGAAAATTCCAAATTGATGATTTACACAACTTATTTATATGCAGTAAATAAGTTGCTACTTATATATGAAGAATAAGCCGCTATTGGGGCCAAACTGCGAAAGCGAAGTAAGCGGCTAAGATAGCATTCATGCGTGACTGGTTTGCAAAAACTTATACAAAAATAGACAAAGAATGTGTAAAAAGCGCGCAGGATTTGTAACAAAATTCAATCTAGGTGCAAAAAGTTATTCTTGATTGTGCAAAAGTTGCAGACATATCCTGATATTGCATTGCATATAAAAATGCCTGATCAAAATCAGGCATTTTGCACTTAACATGCAACAAAAGGGCTTAAAACGCATTATGAGTTAAACCCACTGATATTAATGATGGAATAAGGTGTCGTGATATTCCGCTAAAACCAAGAGTTCCTCTTTGGTTAAATTTGGGATGATTTTATCCACCGCAATATGGACAGCTTTAATTACCGCTGCTGCGCCAATATCTGCTGCTTTACGCTTAATCATGCCCAAATCGAGGGTTTTGTTAAAGTCGCTCATAAAGTGGCGTACCGTCGCTTCTGCAAACTGTTTATATAGTTCGGTTAAAGCAGCTTTGTTCACTTCATTGCCTGCTTGAATTTCGGCATAGTTGTGTTTCAGGTTGGTCACTAGACTTGCATCGAGCGTTTCACCTACACGTGCATTGCCTGCTGCATCTTTAAAGCTACTGCGCTCAGAAAATTCAATCGATTGTTTCACGACATCATTTGGCGCTTTGCTTAATAATTGTTTTAGGAGTACTGCAACGGTAGATTTGACATAGCCCGCAAGTTTTTCGGCAGTGTCGCGTTTATCGCTGGCAGGAAAACGACGTACCAACTCGGTTAAAATGGCATCAATGATTTCTTCATTAATCATTAATGCGGTTTTGTCGCGCAGTGGGTACAGCGGCTCACTTGAATTTTTTTTCTGTTGTGCAGTTTCAATCGTATTTAATAATTCTGCAGATGGAATGAATCCAAAAAATGGCATTGTTCAACCTCAATGTTGTTATTGTCGCGCTAAACGAATAGGGCGAGGCATCCATGTTAAGTCCGATACACGGCAAGGGTTAATGTCTAAACCACCACGACGTGTATAGGTTGCATATACCATCAGTTTTTCTGGTGCGAATTTTTGCCAGATGTCTGCAAACATCTGTTCCACACATTGTTCATGGAAACCATTATGCTGACGATAAGAAATAATATAAGCCAAAATACTGCGATAACAAGGTTTTTTGCCTTGATAACGGATAAAAACCGTGCCCCAGTCAGGTTGTCCTGTGACAGGACAATTGCTGCGTAATAAATGTGAGAAAAGTTGTACCTCTATATCTTCCGCTTGTTCTAAATCGAATTGCAATAAACTTGGGTCAGGATGCTGCTCTAAACGCTCAGGCGTGAGCTGATCAATGCAAATGCCCTCAGGCTGGCTAATCGCTAAATCATCGACCTGAAATAAAGTTAGCGTAACAGGTGCTTGTGCTGCAGCCGTTAAATCATGCTCAACAGTTTCAATGAAATTGGCTTCAGACTGAAAGCGGGTAAAGTTCATACTATTAAAGTAGAGCTTTAATGATTTTGATTCGATCAGGTTAGGCGATGAAGCAGGTAGTGTAATCCGACCAATCGCAACTTGCGGAATGCCTGCGGCATTCAACCACGAAATTTCAAAAACGTGCCACCAGTCTTGCCCCAGTTGAATTCCCTCAACATCTGCATATTTTTCACGTGCAGCAGCACGTGAAATAGGGAACAAAATATCGGGTTGATATTCTGTAGGATAATTGGTGTCTTTACCAAGAAGAGATTGTTCAACACTCATTATTCACGCATTCCTGAACCACGAGAAAGTAAATGATAGGCAATACCATAAAGCACTGCACAGCATAGTGTAATCACAGATAATGAAATCGTCACGTTGACATCACTATGTCCTAAAATGCCGTAACGGAAAGCATTAACCATATACACCACAGGGTTAATTAAAGAGAGATTTTGCCAAAAAGGGCTTAAGGCACTAATGGCATAGAATACACCACCTAAATAAGTCAGTGGAGTCAGTACAAAAGTTGGAATAATAGAAATATCATCAAATGATTTGGCATAAACAGCATTAATAAAGCCACCTAATGAGAATAAAAAGGACGTAATTAATACTGTGTAAATGGTGACAAACCAATTGGTAATATAAAGGTCAGTAAAGAATAAACTCATGGTGGTGACAATAATGCCGACCAATACACCACGGATAACACCACCCAAAACATAACCCCATAAAATGGCATGCAAAGGTACAGGGCTCATGATTAGTTCTTCAATGCTTTTCTGGAATTTTGCACTAAAAAAACTTGAAGATACGTTGGCATAGCTGTTGGTAATGACTGCCATCATAATTAAGCCGGGCACAATAAATTGCATATAGCTAAAGCCGCCCATTTCACCAATACGCGAACCGACCAAATTACCAAAAATCACGAAGTACAAACTCATGGTGATGGCTGGCGGGAGCAAGGTTTGAGGCCATATGCGCATAAAACGACGAACTTCTTTATGCACTAAGGTATAGAGTGCAATCCGTAGTTGGGTAAAATTCATTGCGCAGCTCCATCTAAATTCTTTTCGACCATTTTGACAAATAACTCTTCTAGACGGTTGGACTTATTGCGCATACTGCGCACGCGAATGCCTTGTGCTTCTAAAAGTTGGAATAAATCATTTAAGGTATGAGCTTTATCCATGGTGACTTCTAGGGTCACTGCATCAATTAGGTTGAAACGTACACCAATAATATCTAAATGAATGGGTTGAATCGGTTCAGCTAAATCAAAAATAAAAGATTCTTCACTTAACTGGTTTAAGAAGTTTTTCATTGAAGTGTCTTCTTTAATCACACCACGATCAATAATCGCGATACGACGACACAACATTTCCGCTTCTTCTAAATAGTGGGTGGTGAGAATGATTGAGGTGCCTTTATCATTCATCTCTGTTAAAAAATCCCACATTGAACGACGCAGCTCAATATCTACACCTGCAGTGGGTTCATCCAAAATAAGCAGTTTCGGTTCGTGCATCATGGCACGTGCAATCATTAAACGACGCTTCATACCGCCAGACAGCATACGCGCTTGAGTGGCACGTTTATCCCACAAACCCAGTTTTTCTAAATATTCTTCGGCACGTTGTTCGGCAACTTTTTTAGGAATACCGTAATAGCCTGCTTGTGTGACCAAAATGTCAAAGGTCTTTTCAAACTGACCAAAGTTAAATTCTTGCGGCACAACCCCTAAGCATTGCTTGGCTTGAGATGGATGTGTATCCAAATTGTGCCCAAAAATTTCTACTGTACCTGCCGTTTTTTTGGTGAGAGAACTGATGATGCTAATGGTTGTAGATTTACCTGCACCATTGGGTCCAAGTAGGGCATAAAACTCGCCTTCAGAAACGGTCAAATTAATTCCTTTTAGTGCTTGGAAACCATTTCGATAGGTCTTTGACACGTCCCTTAACGTCAATGCATCAGTCATGAAATTCTCACTTGAGGAATAGAGTCACTATTGTGAGCGATCTGAGCCAATAAACCAAGTAAGTTACATGGAATTCTATGTTGCAAGTTTGGAACATTGTTTAAAGCATAAGCATAAAAATACGTAACTTATATATAGTTGCTTTACCTTCAGCAATTTTTTGTTATGATGTGCAGCGCGCGCTCATAGCTCAACTGGATAGAGTACAGGTCTCCGAAGCCTGTGGCGTGGGTTCGAGTCCCGCTGAGCGCACCAAATTAGTATATAAGCATTGAACTGTAATATAAAAAATAGTTGAAAAGTATATAAAAAATTAAGATAAACATTCGATCTTATTTGCCATAGCCTGATCACGTTTTTCAGCATATAAAACTCACATATTTTAAAACTGAAAAATCTGAGGGCAGCTTCGTGGGCTATATCGTTAAACTCATTCCAGAAAACTTATATTTTGTTCCGCATGATAATGAAATTGGTACCACGGAATTTCGCAGTAAAGCCGTCGCAGAAGGTTTGTTCTACGATTATGCTGAAGCAACAGCAATGGTAAAGCTATACAATAAAGATATGCTGCAAGATGTTGATTATGAAATTGAGTTAATTGAATAATCGTCGACTTCTTATTATTTGAAAGTATCGCCAAGTTATGCAGAAGCTAATCGCAAAGCTGGAGCTTTTAACCGCATAAAATTATGCCGTAACTGAAAATTAAATCAATTGAAATTTTGCTGTGTGAATGTGTTGAAATGTAGTGGGCTATTGCAGCAAAAAATAAGTTTCACTATATTAAAACTACAGTAGGTCATTCAATGTAATAGACGCTACGATGCAGTTGGACGGATCAATGACAGCTCGTTAAGTTTGTAACTCTTGTTCAAACAATAAAATCAGCACTAGCCTTCCAACATAAAAAAACTCGCAGCAATGCGAGTTTTTTCTGTGCTAGAATGAAAAACAAGCAAATTTACTGTGGTTTTGTAAGTTGTAAATAAAATTTTAAAAAATATGTGTTTGAATTTATTAGATAATTTAAATTTAGTTTAAAAAAATACTACATTGTCAAACAATCTAACAACTCACTTTTTTAAAAAATTTATAAGCTATGGTATAAAAAATTTCCGTCAAGAAAAAGGGAACAACAATGACGCAAATCATCGATATTAAAGTTAAAGACCAGTTTAGCCATATTTACGAAGCAAAAGCATTGCTACGTAATATCCCAGAAACTTCATTGGCAGCGGGTTTGGCACTATTTCACAAAATTGAACACATTATTGTGGAAGGTGAAGTGATTTTACCAAGCATCGAACTTTTGTTTGAAAGCCGCGAGTCTGATAGTATTTTCCGTGTGTTGGAGTAAATATTTGTGAGACTACTTTATTTTTAGAAAAGCTCATTTCGATGAGCTTTTTTGTGCGCAGGATTTTTAAAGCACACGTAAATAAAGTGCTCATTAAGTGTAAAACATATCGCTTTAAACCGTCTGATCTTCTACAAGTTGGATATTTACATCGTATTTATCAAACTCTTGAATAATTTTTTGAATGACCGCTTGCCCAATGTCATCATCGGGTTGAAAACTCAACTCTTGATTGGTTTGACTATCAAAACATTCAATTTGCAAGATTTGCCAGAGCTGGGCATCTGTACTTTGTTGAATCACTATGCGTCGCGGTTGTAAATGTGCTGAAATTTGACGCGGCAACACATTGGTAATCGCTAACTGTATTTGGCTTTCCTGATCTTTTGGGCTTAAAAAGGTAATCACCCAATTGCCAACTTTACTGAGTTGCATTGGATTGTCATAAGCATCAAACGCTAAAAAAAATGCATAATTCATCATAACCCTGTGCCTCAACAATTCTAGAAAATACTATATCGCTGATTTTTATCAGTCGGGGCTATGCCGCTAAAGTCTTAGCTTTTATAGGAATAATGGATCTAAGGTTTATATGTGTTTTTAAGGTGTTGAAAAGTAATAAAAATAAATTAATCCATATGTCCCTGAGCATGGTTTTAATTGTTAAAAAGACTTAAAACTAAGTAAAAAAATCTAAGCTTTAAGTCGGATTAAGCTTTTGCAGAGAGTGGTTGATTTGCTGCAAAATCTGATTGAGTGCTTTCGGTGGTAAACGAGTTTCTTGCAAAGAGGTAATCCATTGCATTTGGCAGAGTTTTAAGCTGCGAATATCCTGAGCTTGTAAAATTCGCTGAATCAGTTGTTTTGCCATTAATCCACAATGACGCTGCAAAGTATCCATCATGAGAAATTTTACATCTTCAAAACTCAAAGCGGTAATTTCAGGCTGTATTTCTGCTTGGGGTTCAGGTTGTTCAGCGGGCTGTTCTGTATTGATGGCAGCTGCAACACGTGCTTCTAAATATGCAGGAACTGAATTTACTTGAAGATGTTGGGTGTGGATTGGTTCTGCCAAACTTTCAGCATGCGCTTGCGGGGTGCTGCTTGCAAGTTGGCTATGAATTTCTGTGTGTAAAGTGGTAGATGATGGCTCTTGCTCTTGTTGCAGCAGAATGTTAGCCGTTTGCTCTTGGTGTTGCAAAGTGTCTTGCTCAAGCGCAGCAGGGGCAATCAGGTGCATATCTAATAGCTGTTCAATCAATTCAGGTGGTGCAAGACGTTGCTTGAACTGATCTCCGAGTAAATCAAAATCTTCAGTACCAATCAGTACCAATAAACGACGTTGACGTGCATTTAAATCACGTGTGCGCTGTTGTAATGCATCTAGACCGAGTTGAGTTTTTTGATAATTAAACATGTGCCTTAATTTATTTCCCCAATAAATTAAGGCACAGCATAGACTTTGAAAATTACAATAATATGAATAATTTATGACAGCTAAATGCAATAAGATTCACTTGAAACATTTATAAAGTCAAAATGCTGGTATTTTCGAGCGCCTTGCGTAAGTAAGGATCTAAATCTTCTTGTCTTAATAACCATTGCACATAATCGGCAGGAAGGTTGGCAATTGCCGTACCACGATGTTTACCAAAATTGATAATTTGTGGAATACGTGCTTCTTCTGAGGCAGTGTAGAGTTCTTCAATACTTTGAATTTGTAATTGATGAACTTCGTGCATCAAAATATTGGCCGTTAAAATAATATCCATATCGGCACGATGCGCTTTTTTAATCATATCACGCGCTTTTTCGCTGCCTTTGGTAATCATATAAATTAAAGCTGAAATATTGTGTGCTTCAGCATTCGGCCATACACGACGTGCAAGTGCTAAAGTGCAAATGGCTTTAATTTTAGAAGTATCCACACCACATTTTTCTAAAGCGCGAATATCGTAATCAATATTATGCCCAATAATATAGGTGGTTTCGGCAGGTAATTCGAAACTACTGTAATGCGGTTGATCAATTAAATCTGATTCTAAAATATGATGTACCGCCATCGCTGCGAATGAAATTGGCTCATCGACTTGATATAACTGATCGAAAATTTGACTTTTATCTAGACTGATTTTGCCATCTTGAATTTGAATGGGGGCGTAGGCAATCTCAATGGGTTGTCCATTTAAAGTATGGGTTTCAGTGTCGAGAATAATTGCCTGCATGTCCTGATTCGCTTGCGTCATTCAATAAAAATGCAATCTAACATTAGCCGCTGCGTATGACAAATTGAATTGAAATTTAATAGGCACTTGTATATGTGATCAATTTACTGATTTTTACCGTAAGTGTTTAATTTTAAATAAAATACACTTGCATATTAATTGTTGAAATCTTGCCTGATACGATAAAAAAGCGTACAAATAAAGATTGCGAAGGATGCAATTAATAAGAATATGAAGACAAGGGTAAGCAAATGAAAAAAATATGGTTAAGCGTGGCTTTGGCCAGCAGCAGTTTGTTTTTAACTGCGTGTAATGATGATCATGACGATACGAGTGTTGTGGTTATTGAGGATGGCATTCCGAAATATAATTTTAGTGCCCCTGTCGTGAAAACAGAGCCTTATTTAGATCAGGGTGCCAATGCGAATAATGTTTTAGATACAGTAAGTGCCTCTAAAACATTGATGACTTATAAAATGTTAGGGGTAAATGGACAGGAAACTCAGGCAACTGCACTTGTTTTTACCCCTCAAACAGTTAAGCCTGCGGGTGGATGGCCACTTGTAGTTTGGGCGCATGGCACAACAGGAGTGGCAGATGCGTGTGCGCCGAGCCGTCAAGGTCTAAATGGAAATGAGTATTTCATTGCTAAACTATTGGCTGCAGGTTATGCCGTTGTTGCACCTGACTATGAAGGTTTAGGTGAACCGAGCGGTAAAGAATTACATCCATTTTTAAACTTAAAAAGTGAAGCTTATTCGATTACAGATGCAGTTGTCGCTGCAAGCAAGCTTTTGGGTAATACTGCAGAAACGCGATGGAGTGTAGTTGGACATTCACAGGGTGGACATGCGGCTTTAGGTGCAGCACAGTATGCATCGCGTGCGCAGTTAAATTATAAGGGTGCCATAGCTATCGCACCTGCATCAAATTTAGCGTTGGTATTGGCGGGTGGTGAACAAAAAGCAACTCAAGAGCCAGATGTAATAAAGAAAGTACAGACACTTGTGCCATTAGATACGTTTACTGCTCTAATTGCTGCGGGGCTAAGAAATACTGCTCCAACCTTGAAATATTCTGAAATATTTGTGTCACCAACAGATCAACTTGCTGCTCAGGCAGAGTCAATCTGTTATGAGGCATTAGGTGGGAGTATGCTTCAGCCAATGCGAGAGCACGCACAGACTTATGGAAAATTGGATGGTTATCCACGTACTCAACCGAATTTCATGACGACCATCCCTGAAGTTAAAGATTTCTTAACCAATGGTTCACAGCCATTAAAAGTGAAAATCAGTACGCCTATATTTATTTATCAAGGAACGGCTGACCCAACTGTACCGAAACAAGTCACGGATTACTTGGTTCAGTCAGCTCAAGGGATGGGAACTAAAATTCATTACGTCACTGATCAGGATTTACCTGTAGAGCAAAAATGGGATCATGGTTCGGTGTATGTGGATAATATGGATGAGATTGTCAAAGATGTTCAATCACTAATGCCTATTCAATAAGTTGTTGAATTACGATAAAGATTGATTTGACCTAAAATAGCTCATGTTTTATCTGAAACATGAGCTATTTTTATGTAAAATTGAGCAAAGTTCATTCTCTCAGTTCACAAACTTTATGCTACAATACGCGCCAATCTTAGCACGGCTTAAAAGCCCTAAATTAATAGGACCTCGCTAATGTTTGCCAATATTTCTATTGCCGAATTTGATCCAGAATTAGCTCAAGCGATCACCAATGAAGATGCGCGCCAAGAAGCTCATATTGAGTTAATTGCTTCTGAAAACTACTGCTCACCTGCAGTAATGGAAGCTCAAGGTTCAAAACTTACCAATAAATATGCAGAAGGCTACCCAGGCAAACGCTACTACGGCGGTTGCGAATACGTAGATATTATTGAACAATTGGCGATTGACCGTGCTAAAGAACTCTTTGGTGCAGATTATGCTAACGTTCAACCACACGCTGGTTCACAAGCAAACTCTGCAGTTTACTTAGCTTTACTTAACCCAGGCGACACTGTGTTAGGTATGAGCTTGGCACATGGTGGTCACTTGACTCATGGTGCAAAAGTAAGCTTCTCAGGTAAAACATATAACGCTATCCAATATGGTTTAAACCCAGAAACTGGCGAAATTGATTACGAAGAAGTTGAGCGTTTAGCGCTTGAACACAAACCACGCATGATTGTTGCGGGTTTCTCTGCGTATAGCCAAATTGTAGATTGGCAGCGTTTCCGCGACATCGCAGACAAAGTTGGTGCTTATTTATTTGTAGATATGGCACACGTAGCAGGTCTAGTGGCTGCTGGTGTATATCCGAACCCTGTGCAAATTGCTGACGTAACGACTACTACTACACACAAAACATTGCGTGGTCCACGTTCTGGTCTAATTCTTGCGAAAGCAAACGAAGAGATCGAGAAAAAATTACAATCTGCTGTGTTCCCTGGTAACCAAGGTGGTCCATTGGTACACGCAGTTGCAGCAAAAGCAATTTGTTTTAAAGAAGCAATGGCGCCTGAATACAAAGCGTATCAACAACAAGTTGTTAAAAATGCGCAAGCGATGGCTGAAGTTCTTATTGAACGTGGTTATGATGTAGTATCTGGTGGTACGAAAAACCACTTGTTCTTGCTTTCTTTAATCAAGCAAGATATTACAGGTAAAGATGCAGATGCATGGTTAGGTGCTGCGCACATTACTGTAAACAAAAACTCTGTACCGAACGATCCACGTTCTCCATTTGTAACTTCTGGTATCCGTATCGGTACTCCAGCGGTAACTACACGTGGTTTTGGTGAAGCAGAAGTACGTGATCTTGCAGGTTGGATTGCAGACATTCTTGACAGCAAAGGTGACGAAGCTGTAATTAATACTGTAAAAGCAAAAGTTGAAGCTGTTTGCGCGAAATTCCCAGTTTACGCAAAATAAGCACAGCCTTGAGAAAAGCCCCTCAAGGGGGCTTTTTTTATGGATGTAAAAAATTGATTTTTCGTTCAATAAGCTGAATTTCTGTTATAACTTAAGCGTATTGAATATGATTGTAGGCAAGCTGATGATGACAGTATTGTCGGAATGACAGGAATAAAAGTAAATGATTAGACCAAAGATTATTATTTCAGAACAAGATTTGCACCGTTTGGAAACGATGCTTGAGCATCAACCTAAATTGACGCCAACGATGCAACATCTAGAAGATGAATTGGCACGTGCTGAAGTGGTTGCGCCACAAGATGTACCGAATAATGTGGTGAGCATGAATGCCCGCGCATTGATTACCATTGCACCTGCAAAAGAACCGACTGAAATTACCTTGGTTTATCCGCATGACTTTAAAGGTGAGAAAGGGCAGGTGAATGTGGTTGCACCTGTCGGGACTGCCATTTTAGGTTTAGCTGAAGGTCAGGAAATTGAATGGCCACAGCCCGATGGTCATATGATGAAAGTCAAAATTGAGAAGATTTTGTATCAGCCAGAGCGTGAAGGCGATTATTTATAATCTGTTTATCATCCTGCGTTAGGAACATTGAAAGCCATGTTGATCATGGCTTTTTTATCAAATGGAGCGTAAAACTCTGTCCTTCAGGTCAGAGATATAAGCGACACGACATAAAGTGTCGTTTGATTTAACTAAGGACTATTTTCCTTGAGTTTTGATTGTTAATATAAGTACATGAAAACCCTTAAATTACGTATAAAAGACAAACATTGCAAGGTGTTAGACCAACTAGCATCAGAA
>NZ_VOYG01000012.1:0-108618 GCF_013420785.1 Acinetobacter sp. YH01011 | reverse complement strand
TTGTGCTGGCGACCATAGCAAGAGTGAACCACCTGATCCCTTCCCGAACTCAGAAGTGAAACCTCTTCGCGCTGATGGTAGTGTGGGGTTACCCATGTGAGAGTAAGTCATCGCCAGCTCATTATTCGAACACCCTCAACTAGCGTTGAGGGTGTTTTTTTATGTAAAAAAGAAAAGTAGAATGAATAAAAAAACCCTTAAACATAATTTAAGGGTTTTAAATTTATTTAAATATCAAATATTTAGAAATGTGCTTCTAAGCCTAAATATGGGCCTTTAAACTCTAATTGAGTTTCCTGATTGGAATCTTGATTGAGCTTAATATCTAAAATGCGATAGCCCGCTTTTAAACCCACATCGACCAAAACGGTATCGACAAAGTTATATTTAATTTCTGCCTGAGCATCACGAACTTCATTGTCGCTATTTTTGGCGTAATTTGCTTCAGCTTTGGCACTTAAACCCGTAAACGGTAATTTAACTGCTGCCTCTGCATATAACATAGCTAAAGTTTCACTGACGTCTTGTGTTGAAAACAAATTAGATCTTAAGTCACCTTCAAGTACTTTGGCGCCAAATCCAACATCTGCTGCAACAATGTTATCTAAAATTTCATAATATAAAATGAAGTCTGAGTAATCTAAATCCAGCTGATTGATTTTTACACCAGCAGCGCTTTGCTCGCTTTCGGCCTGCAAATTGGCATGCTTAATTTTGGCATTGGGTAAAAAAGGAACAGGATGTTCTACTGCCAGAGTAAAGGGTAAGGCAAAATCGTCATCTAAGTTTGGTGATAACTGAGCCTGATTCCAGTCTGCGCTATATTTCCAATAATCTACACTGGCTTTTACCCCAATAATATCGGCATGAACCGCTGAACAACCAATTAAGCTGCATGCTAAAGCAAAACGTTGTAATGTAAGCATATAAACCCTAGTATTTTTCATCATCATTTGGGATGAATGGTTTAGTGTTGTGATGTTCTCGTGACAAAAAATCATGTGAAATATTGTCCAACTTAGCGCATCATACATTTTCTTGAATCAAAATTCTTGTAAAAATATAGCCTAATTCGCGCCAAAAATAGAGGATTTCAGTATGCAAAATACCCATCCACCTGTCGATTACCCGCTCTATCTTGCCAATAAAGCCGTAGAAACAGGGCAATGGTTAGCCGTTCAGCATAAATATTCTCAAAATTTATATGCGCGTGTCGCACTTGCCGATGCGAAAAGTATTGAAAAAGCCATTCGTGCAGCCGTAAAAGCAGAAGCCGAAATGGCAAAGTTACAGCCCTTTCAAAAACAAAAAATTCTGTTGCATTGTGTGCAGCGTTTTCAAAACATGCGTGAAGAATTGGTCGAAATTTTAATTGCCGAAGGTGGAAAACCACGTTTGGCCGCGATGGCAGAAGTTGAACGTTTAATTAATACCTTTCAAATTGCGGCAGATGCGGTGTCACAACTAGATGAAGGGCGTATTTTACCGTTGGCGGTGACGGCTGCTGCTGTGAATTATCAAGGAATGGTTAAGCATGTACCCATTGGTGCAGTATCTTTGATTAGTCCTTTTAATTTTCCGTTGAATTTAACTGCACATAAAATTGCACCCGCGATTGCCGCAGGTTGTCCTTTTGTATTAAAACCTGCCAGTGCCACGCCTATTTCAGCATTGAAAATTGCAGAAGTGTTGGCAGAAACAGATTTACCTAAAGGTGCGTTTTCGGTATTGCCTTGTGAGCGTGAGCAAGCCGATGTTTTAGTCACGGATGACCGCTTTAAACTGCTCAGTTTTACGGGTTCAGATGTGGTGGGTTGGGATATGAAAGCCCGCGCAGGACGCAAAAAAGTAACACTAGAGTTGGGCGGCAATGCAGCGGTGATGATTGAACCCGATACTGACCTGAATGATGCATTGATTCATCGCTTACTTGGTGGAGCGTATAATCATGCTGGGCAGGTGTGTATTAGTGTGCAACGTATTTTGGTGCATGCCGACGTGTATGCCGAACTGAAAAAGAAACTCGTGAGCCAGCTCAAGAAAATTAAAGCAGCAGATCCTGATTTAGACAGTACTTTGGTCGGGCCAATGATTAAGGAAGCTGAAGCACAGCGCTTGCAAAAGTGGATTGATAAAGCAGTGAAAAAAGGCGCAAAAATATTGGCAGGTGGCGAGCTGAAAGGTGTGATGTTTGAGCCGACTTTATTGGAACAGGTCGATCCAAACTTGGAGGTTTATAAAGATGAAGTTTTTGGCCCTGTTGCCATTTTGGAAAAATATTCATCTTTTGAACAAGGAATTACACGTATTAACCAAAGCCGTTTTGGTTTACAGGCGGGTATTTATACACAAAGCTTGGAAAAAATGCTGTATGCATGGGATCAGTTACAAGTTGGTGGGGTGATTATTAATGATATTCCATCGTTCCGTGTGGACAATATGCCTTATGGTGGCGTGAAAGATTCGGGTTTAGGGCGAGAAGGGATTCAATCTGCTATTCGGGATATGCAGGAAGAGCGTTTATTGGTAATTAAGCGTTAAGTATCTGATCTAATGATGCATCGTTATAAATAAAGAGAAAGGATGAGTTAACTCTGAATTTTGAGATGATTGATTACAGCGCTGTGGTTTGGTGAATAATAAGCTACAGCGCTGCTATAATAGATGAAAAGTAAAACAACTCAAATAGCACCAACATTACATTCCAAATAGTTATATGACTTATAACCAAAAAATCAAGTCAAAATGGAGTGGAATTTGAACGTTTGATTAAAAAAATGCATACAAAAAGCATCTTTCTAAGCAGAATTTACAGAAAAATTGTTCAAAAATGAGTATTGTTAAGCCATACAAAAGCGCAATATTGGGCAAAGACTTTAAGCAAGATTTTCCGAATATTTCGCTGTTTGACCTTTAGAATTTGATGCTCAAAAGGTGTGACTCTAAAGCAAACACCCAGATTTTCATTTTTTGCAGGATATTTTTTGCGTGCGCTAAAGTACCGTTATATAAAGTAAATTTAAGCTAATGAAAAAGCAAGTTATTTATATAAAAGGTCAGAATTAAAAAACAAGCAGCAAAAAATAACCTGAAGTTTAGGTGTTCTATGACAGATTCTCGTGAGAGTTGGTCCGCGCGATCAGGCTTTATTATCGCAGCCATTGGTTCTGCGGTCGGGTTGGGCAATATTTGGCGTTTCCCTTATGTTGCCTATGAAAATGGCGGCGGCGCATTTTTAATCCCTTATTTAATTGCGATCTTTGCCGCAGGTTTGCCATTGCTGTTTTTGGACTATGCAGTTGGGCATAAATACCGTAAAGCACCACCAACCGCTTATAAAAAGCTCATGAACAGTGAAGCATTGGGCTGGTGGCAGGTGATGGTGACTTTGCTGATTGGTATTTACTATGCCAGCGTATTGTCTTGGGCAGGCAGTTATATGTTCTATTCCATTGGTCAGCAATGGGGAACAGACACTGAAAAATTCTTTTTCACAAGCTACTTACAAAATGGTGAAGGCTTAGCCTTTGGTTTTGTACCAACCTTATTTATTGGTCTAGTCATCGTATGGACGGTGGTGATGTTCATTTTATACGGCGGGGTGAAAAAAGGGGTTGAGCTGTCAAATAAAATCTTTATACCACTTTTGCTGATTTTGTTCTCTATTCTTGTGGTTCAAGCTTTACGTTTACCGGGTGCAGTCGATGGCTTAAATGCTTTCTTTACGCCTAACTGGGAAGCGATGGCGAACTATAAAGTATGGTTAGCTGCCTTTGGTCATATCTTCTTCTCACTTTCAGTGGGTTTCGGGATTATGTTGACCTACTCATCTTACCTAAAACGTAAAACCAACTTGACTGGTTCAGGCTTGGTGGTTGCACTTGCAAACTCATCTTTTGAAATTTTAGCGGGTATTGGTATTTTTGCTGCGCTTGGTTTCATGGCGTACAGCGCAGGTTCATCGGTAGATGAAGTGGTTTCTGGTGGTATTGGTTTAGCCTTTATTGCATTCCCGAAAATCATTTCAAGCTTGGGTGCAGGTGGCGATTTATTTGGTTTCTTATTCTTCGCTTCATTGACGGTTGCAGGGGTGACCTCAATGGTGAGTATTCTGCAAGTGCCCATTGCTGCGTTCCAAGACAAACTGGGTTGGTCGCGTAAGCGTGCAGTAACCATCATTGCGGGTGGTTCAGCTATTGTTTCAACCATTTTATTCTCTACCCACAGCGCGATCACTTTTGTCGACATCATTGACTACTTTGCCAACAACATTGGTATTGTTGGTGGTGGTTTATTGTCGATCATTTTGGTGACTTGGTTCCGTCGTCCATTGCTCAAAGAATTGCAGCAACACGTTAACCAATACTCAAGCATTAAATTGGGTTGGGGCTGGAATTTCCTATTAACCATCGTGACTCCGCTTTCATTGCTCGTGGCTTTAGGCTTAACCCTGAAATCTATTTTTGCAGAAGGCTATGGTGGTTATCCATTACACATTTTACTCACCGTGGGTGGTGGTACCGTGGTGCTCTTTATTATTGGCGCGGTATTGCTTAGCCGCTTAAAAGATCACGACGCAGCGGAGAAATAAGATGAATACATCTGCATTGGTGATGTTGATTATTTCAACAGTGGTACTTTGGGGTGGTTTGGTTTTGGCGATGATTCACCTGATCAAAAACCCAGATGAACTCGAAGACTAAGCATTTTGCTGAAACGGGTGCGATGCTGTAAAGCATTGCACTGGCTAACTAAAATAACCCTTGATTGATTCAAGGGTTATTTTTTTGGAAAGGCTATTAAATGAGAAGAATCGTTAAAACAGAAATAGCTTAGGCGATTTTTTCAATACGACAATAATAAAAACCATCCCCGCGTCCTTGTTGCGGCAATAATTGGCGTCCATACAGTTGTGGAATGCCCCAATCTGCATCAATTTTGACTTCTTTGGCATTTTGATGTTCGGCAAAGAATTGCTGCATTTGCTGTTCATTTTCGGCTTTTAAAACCGAGCAGGTAATGTAAAGCAAGGTGCCACCAACTTTGAGTTGCTGCCACATCTGCTGCAAAATCTGTTGCTGTAATGCCACCGTTTGCTTAATATCGCTAGATTGACGCAGCAAACGAATATCTGGATGGCGACGCAAGACTCCAATTGCAGAACACGGTGCATCCAATACAATACAGTCCACTGCTTCACTAGCATTCCATGTGGTTGCATCGGCAGCCAAAATTTCAACTTGCGCTTCTTGATTCAGTTGCAGACGTTCTAGATTTTCGCTGACACGTAACAGACGTTTGGTATCCTGATCTATGGCAATCAATTTTTTAGGCTGAAATTTTTCAAGCAGATGCGCTGTTTTACCACCGGGTGCTGCGCAGGCATCGACTACCACTTTGCCATCTAAATTTGGCAAGAGCGTTGCACACAGTTGGGCATGTTCGTCCTGTACGGAAAATACGCCTTCATCAAAACCAGGCAAGTCTGGAATGTGCACATTTTGCAGCATCACAATACCGACTTCAGACACGGTGCAAGCTTCTGCAGCAATCTCTTGTTCCTGCAAAATTTCTAAATAGTCATCACGGCTGATTTGGCGTGTATTGACTCTTAAAGTCAGAGGCGCGGTTTGCTTTAAAGTTTGCGTCAGTTGTTCTTGTTGTTCAGGCCAATCTTTTTTCAGACGTTTATACAACCAACTTGGCAAACCATGTGCCTGCGCCAAAGCCTTTTGAAATTCCGATGTTTCACGTGAAACACGACGCAGAATTGCATTCACCACACCGCTGAGTGCTTGATAGCCCAATTGTTTGGCTGCAGTTACGGTTTCAGAAATTGCGGCATGACTGGCTACACGAGTACAAAGCACTTGATATAAGCCGACATATAAACAGGTTTCAACAGTTTCATTGTTGAGTGGTTTCACCAACAGCGGCAAAGTAATGCTTTTTAGGGCATACCATTGACGCAAAGTGCCCAAAACCAGTTCATGAAACAAGGCGCGGTCACGTTCTGCGACTTTACTTAAATGTGCAGGTAAAACGCTCGCCAATGATTGCCCTTGTTGTACAGCCAATAGCGTACGGATGACTTGGGCACGCAAGTTCAAATGTGAGTTGCCTGATTCAGAATGGCTCATGCGAGAACTTGTCCTGTTTGAAGTTTTTGAGTTTGAATGATTTGCACAGGATTCAGCGGTTTAGCGCCTGGCCATTGCAACGAGCTTAAGCATACCGCTTGTTGATCGCCACAAGCGACGTGTACGCCTTGTTTGTCCAGTTTTAAAATTGTGCCTGCAGCTTTGCCTTGTGCAGATTCATCCGATAATGCTGAACCCCAAACGCGCAAGTTTTGTGTTTCATCTAAAGGGATAAACGCCACCGGCCACGGGTTAAAGGCACGGATATTACGGTCAATTTCGGCTGCAGTTTGTGACCAGTCAATTTGTGCTTCGGCTTTGGTCAATTTGTGTGCATAGACCGTCAAGGCTTCATCTTGCACTTCACGCGCGGCTAAATAGTCTTGCAATTTTTGTTCTGAAGCCAGTACTTCAACAATTGCTTTGGCACCTTGCTGCGCCAGTTTGTCATGTAAAGTGGCAGAGGTGTCTGTGGCAGTAATTGGGCATAGGGTTTTATACATCATATCGCCCGTATCTAAGCCTGCAGCCATTTTCATAATGGTAATGCCTGTTTCGGTATCACCTGTGGCAATCGCGCGCTGAATCGGCGCTGCACCACGCCAACGTGGCAATAACGAACCGTGAATATTCAAGCAGCCATATTTAGGAGTATCTAAAACCACTTGCGGCAAGATTAAACCATAGGCCGCAACCACCATCACATCGGCATTCAATGCAGCCAATTCTTGTTGGGCCGCCAGACCTTCTTCAGTAGATGATTTAAAATGCAAAGGTTGATAGACAGGAAGATCGTGTTGTAGTGCCAATTGCTTCACCGCAGATGCTGTGAGTTTTTGTCCGCGTCCTGCTTTACGGTCAGGCTGGGTGTAAACCGCGACAATCTCATGTTCGGTGTTCAGGAGTGCTGCCAAAGCGCTTGCAGCAAATTCAGGCGTACCTGCAAAAACGATTTTCAATGGAAATCAACCCATAGTTTTAGATGACGCGGCAATTATAACAAATTGCGGCTCAAAGGTCGGAACGGGTTGTAACAAATCCACCTTGTCGCTGTGCTATAAATTATTATGATAAAAATTAGTAATGCAAAATTTAAAAATTATTCATGAAAGTTTTGTATTGCATTCAGTATGATCAACAAGGTGCTGTGGGTTCTCGTCACTTTTTATCCATCATAAAGTTGGTAAAGCAGCAGCCTTACTACCTCAAGCTGTAGTAAAATAGAAAGACTCTTAAACTATTTTGCAGTGATACAGATCTTGCAAACAGTATTATTTCGCCAGAATGAATTTCAGATTCATTTCAGCACAACCAAGTTGGAACTTTATAATGCCTGACTATCGTTCAAAAACATCGACACACGGAAGAAATATGGCGGGTGCACGCGGCTTATGGCGTGCAACGGGTATGAAAGACGAAGATTTCGGTAAGCCGATTATTGCGGTGGTCAACTCATTTACCCAATTTGTACCTGGCCATGTGCATTTAAAAGACCTCGGTCAAATGGTGGCAGAGCAAATTCAGGCGGCAGGTGGTGTTGCCAAAGAATTTAACACCATTGCTGTAGATGACGGGATTGCCATGGGTCATGACGGCATGTTGTATTCATTGCCATCGCGTGACTTGATTGCCGACTCGGTAGAATACATGGTCAGCGCACACTGCGCCGATGCAATGGTGTGTATATCCAACTGTGACAAAATCACACCAGGGATGCTGATGGCTGCCATGCGCCTGAACATTCCAGTGGTGTTTGTGTCTGGCGGCCCAATGGAAGCAGGTAAAGTCAAAATTCGTGGCAATGAACACGCGATTGACTTGATTGACGCGATGATTGTGGCGGCAGATGACAACTATACGGATGAAGAAGTTGCTGAATATGAGCGTTCTGCATGTCCAACTTGTGGTTCATGCTCAGGGATGTTCACTGCAAACTCAATGAACTGCTTAACAGAAGCTCTAGGTTTATCTTTACCGGGCAACGGTTCAATTGTAGCAACTCACGCCAACCGTAAAAAACTGTTTGATAAAGCAGGTCAGTTGATTGTGGAATTGGCCAAACGCCATTATGAACAAGACGATTACAGCGTATTGCCACGTTCAATTGCAACCAAAGCATCTTATGAAAATGCTATGACGTTGGACATTGCCATGGGCGGTTCAACCAACACCGTACTGCACTTGTTGGCGGCTGCCAATGAGGCAGGTGTGGATTTCACCATGGATGACATTGACCGTTTATCACGTAAAGTGCCTGTACTATGTAAAGTAGCGCCTGCAAAACAAGATGTTCACATGGAAGATGTACACCGGGCGGGCGGTATTATGTCTATTTTAGGTGAGCTGGATCGCGCAGGTTTATTGGACACTTCAGTAGGCACAGTTCACGAAGCGACTTTAAAAGATGCTTTGGATAAATGGGACATCATCCGTACCGAAAATGAAGACGTTTACCAGTTCTTCCGTTCTGCACCGGGCGGCGTAGCCACCCAAACAGCATTCTCACAAGACCGTTACTATTCACGTTTAGATGGTGACCGTGACAATGGTGTGATTCGTAATGCAGAACACGCTTTCTCTAAAGATGGTGGTTTGGCGGTACTTTACGGCAACATTGCTTTGGATGGCTGTATTGTCAAAACTGCAGGGGTAGATGATTCCATTTTGAAATTTAACGGCATAGCACGTGTTTTTGAAAGTCAGGATGCTGCTGTAGACGCGATTTTGGGCGGTAAAATCACAGCGGGTGATGTGGTGGTGATTCGCTACGAAGGCCCACGTGGTGGCCCAGGTATGCAAGAAATGCTCTATCCAACCAGCTATTTGAAATCGAAAGGTTTAGGTAAAGAATGTGCATTACTGACTGATGGTCGTTTCTCGGGCGGTTCTTCAGGTCTTTCAATTGGTCACGTTTCTCCAGAAGCGGCTGAAGGTGGCGCGATTGGTCTGGTTGAAGATGGTGACCGTATCGAAATTGATATTCCAAACCGCAGCATTCACTTGGCGGTAGATGACGCAACCATGGCGGCACGTCGTGAAGCGCAAGAAGCTAAAGGCTGGCATCCTGCAGAAGAACGTCCACGTAAAATTTCTAAAGCGTTGAAAGCCTATGCTATGCACACTACTAGTGCGGCAAAAGGTGCGGTACGTGAAATCTAAGCAGTACTTAGCAATTTAAGCTGCCACAAAAAAGCACTCCAAAATTGGGGTGCTTTTTTATGAGCCTGCCAATGAGCAATGTCAGTATCGCAGCAAATTTGAGCAATGAAATTAGACAGGCATTTTCGTTTACATCCTGCCCGCTTTCGATACAATGAAAAATAAAATAAATCGTCATGATGAGCACGTCATTTCACCCATCTTGCTAAGGAATCAGCCATGAGTAAACAGAATATCCGCGAACATTCAGCCGAAGTCTATGAAGGCATTGAAAATGCACCTGCACGCTCCATGATGCGTGCGGTGGGTTTTAAGGATGAAGATTTTACTCGTCCATTTATTGGCATTGCATCGACTTGGGCCAATGTCACACCATGTAATATGCATATTGATGGCTTAGCGCGCGAAGCAGAAACAGGCGTGAATCAGGCGGGTGGTAAAGGCATTATTTTCAATACCATCACCATTTCAGATGGTATTTCAAACGGCACCGAAGGCATGAAATATTCATTGGTTTCACGTGAAATTATTGCCGACTCAATTGAAGCTGTGGTGGGCTGTCAGGCCTATGATGGTGTGATTGCAATTGGTGGCTGCGATAAAAACATGCCGGGCTGCATTATGGGACTGGCGCGTTTAAACCGTCCGGGCTTGTTTGTTTATGGCGGCACTATTAAACCGGGTGCAGGACATACCGATATTATTTCGGTGTTTGAAGCCGTGGGTCAGCATGCCAAAGGTGAAATTAACGAAATTCAGGTCAAACAAATTGAAGAAGTGGCTTTGCCAGGTGCAGGCTCTTGTGGTGGCATGTACACCGCCAACTCTATGGCATCGGCCATTGAAGCATTGGGCATGAGTTTGCCGGGGTCTTCAGCACAAGAAGCTGTTTCTCAAGATAAAATGGATGACTGCCAACGCGCAGGCGAAGCGGTCATGAATCTGTTACGTCTGGATATTAAACCACGTGACATTATGACCAAATCTGCCTTTGAAAATGCCATTAAAGTATTGATTGCTTTGGGTGGATCGACCAATGGTGTGTTGCATTTGATTGCCATGGCACATTCTGCAGGGGTTGAACTCACACTGGATGATTTCGTGCGTATTGGTCAGGAAACCCCAGTGGTGGCCGATGTACGTCCATCGGGCAAGTATTTAATGTCGGAGCTGATTGCCATTGGCGGCATTCAACCGTTGATGAAACGCATGCTAGATGCAGGCATGCTTGATGGTTCTTGCTTAACGGTTACAGGTAAAACTTTGGCAGAAAACTTGGCCGATGTTGCCGATTATCCTGAAGGTCAGCAAATTATTTTACCGTTTGATGCACCAATCAAAAAAGATTCGCACTTGGTGGTTTTAAAAGGCAACTTATCGCCTACGGGCGCAGTGGCAAAAATTACAGGCAAAGAAGGCTTGTATTTTGAAGGCCCTGCACGCGTTTTTGAAGGTGAAATTGGCGCGATGCGCGGCATTTTAGATGGTGAAGTGCAAGAAGGTGAAGTGGTGGTGATTCGTGGTGAAGGCCCTAAAGGTGGCCCGGGTATGCCAGAAATGCTGAAACCAACTTCTGCAATTATTGGCAAAGGTTTGGGTAATTCAGTCGCGTTAATTACCGATGGACGTTTTTCGGGTGGCAGTCACGGTTTTGTGATTGGGCATGTGACCCCAGAAGCGTATGAAGGCGGGCCAATTGGTCTGGTGAAAAATGGCGATAAAATTTCGATTAATGCCGAAACCCGTGAAATGACTTGGCATGTGTCGGAAGAGGAAATGGCAGCACGTAAAGCGGCATGGGTCAAACCAAAGCCAAACTATACCCATGGTGCATTGGCGAAATTTGCTAAATTGGCATCGGGTGCAGAAAAAGGTGCAGTGACTGATCTGAATTTAGAGGTCTAATTGATCATTTTTATATGAATTGATATAAATCCTTGTGTACTATTGAAGGACGAGCGCACATGATTTGCATGTGGCTTGTCCCCAAACCACAAGGATTTTCTTTTTAGAGGCTGATCTCATGTCACTGTTACGCCGTTGGTTCGATCCGATCAGATCGAGTTGGTTTTATCAAAAACCATCTCGGCAAGCGGTGTTGCCCACGGAACACGGACTGAGTGTGTATTTACGTCTAGATGATGTATATAGCTATTTGGCGGTACAGCAGTTGCCGCAATTAGAAGATATTCTGGCCGATGAATTAAAACCTTTAACCGTGGTGATTTCGCGGCAAAGTGGCGATGCACCGAATCAAATGTCGGCTGCAGAATGGCAAAATTATTGTATTCAAGATGCACAAATTCTTGCCAAACAACACCGTTTTAGTTTTCACGATAGCCCTGAACCACCGACTGCAGAGGCCTTAATGCAGGCAGAAGCTATTTTGCGGCATACGCCGTTACGTGGTCAGGATTTCTTGTATTTACTCGAAGATGTGTTTCACATGCTGTGGCAAAAGCAGTCGGGTAAATTACGCACTTTATATGCCATGTCCAGCCGTCATCATCAAATTCAGGATTTTCCTGAACGGGTTTTTGATGATGCACCTGTATTGGCCAGTTATTTTGAGTTTGGTGGACGTAAATATCATGCGGTCGATGATTTATTGCGTTTGACACGCCGTTTAAAACAACAAAAATTACTCACCGATAATCCTATTTTCTTGATCAATCACATTGAATGGCGAGAACATTTAATTAGTGATGCCGAAGAACTCAATGAAATTCAGGCACTCGACCCTGAACTGGATTTGTATATTGCACTGGAAGACCCGATTTCTTGGTTGTTATTGGCGTATATTAAAGAAGAATTAGCTGCCTATTACAATATCCATTTGAATGTGTATCCCTTGTCTTATCATGGACGCGACTGGTTTGACTGGAGTTTGGCAACACGTTTATCTAAACGTACTGATGTTGCGTTTACGCCGTTTTGCCGCCCGACTGAGCAGGCGACTTATCAAATGGCACAACTGTATTACAGTGCGCCTGAAGAACAGCGTGTGGATGCCATGTATCGCATTTTGCAGGCGGTATGGACGAGGGGACAGGATTTATCCTTTAAAGCGCATTTTGAGCGTATGCAGCGTGAACTGGAGTTAGATCAACTGACCACAGCCGATGTGACCGAGTTGCTCAAAGAAAACGATATGCTGTGTGAAATGAAATCTCAGCCCGATTTTCCTGTGTTGGAATTGCGCATAGATGGGCAAAGCTACGTGTTTAACAGCTTATATCGGGTGTGGATGATTGAAAGTATTTTCAGTAATGTGTTAGAAGAAAAGTATAAGAGTGAAAACGAAACCGAAACTGAAAGTGTAGCCCAAGCCCATGAACAATGAAAAAGTAAACTCATTACAACAAGCACGTGACAAAATAGACCAAATTGATGTGGCTTTAATTGAACTGATTGCATCGCGTCAGTTTTATGTCGATCAGGCCATGCGCCATAAACAGACTGTGGAAGATGTACAGTCACCGCAGCGCGTGAAAGAAGTGATTGAAAAAGTCCGTACTTTGGCTGTGCAACATGCAGTCGATCCTGACATGGTCGAGCGTTTGTATCACGATATGATTCAGCATTTTATTCAGCGTGAATTAAAAGAATTCCGTCCTTAATTGATCTATCCCTAAGTTTGGGCGATGCTTCAAACGCAGCCCAAACTTTGCGTTTTTGCGGTAAAACCGCGTATTTATATGCCATCTTGGTATTCAAAGCATAATTTTTAAAAATAATTTGCTTATTTTTTCTGCAGGTGGTTTTAAGCGCAAAGCCTTGCCTGTCTTGGCTTTGCTGGGTTTTTAAAAAGTATTGGTAAAAAAAAGAATATGATTTTATTACATTTTTTAACATTGTAAGTTTGCTTTATTTTAAAAAGTATATATATTGTATATACATCTTTTGCAAAGCAGTCTTTATTTTGGAGAGATCAGCAATGAACGAGCAAATCAAAAAAATAAAGACAGGCAAGAAAGATGGACAACTTTTAATTCGTATTAATAGTACTGAACGTGATGAATTTATTCGTTTATGTGAAGAACTTGATACTAGTGCTGCTCGTGAATTAAGAAAATTTATTCGTAGTTTTGTGAAACAACACAATGGCAACGAATAGCCTTACTAAGGAGTAATACCATGGCTAAGCAAGTTAAATCTTTGAAGCAACAAATCAAAGCACGTTTGAAAAAGATTTCAAAACATAAAGGCAAATTGAAGCAACTTAAGCAAGAGCTTAAAAAACAGAAATAAGCCAAGTAAAAGCATTATCTCTTAAAAACGGTTCATTCTAGACAGACCGTTTGAGGTAAAAAAGACCGAACAATCACTGTTGTTCGGTCTTTTTGCATTGTTTCGGCATTTGCTTAGGTTCAAGCAAATGACCGCAAGTTCTGATTAAGAGGGATCACGCAAACTAAAGAACCAGTTCAGGAACAAGGCTGCAAAAGTTGCTGTCCCAATCCCGCCCAAGTTAAAGCTGCCCAATTGCAACGCAAAGTCACCCGTTCCTAAAATAATGGTCACGGCAGCCACCATCAGATTTTTGTTTTTAGAAAAATCGACTTTGTTTTCAATCCAGATTTTCGCGCCAGCAATGGTAATCAAACCAAATACCACAATCGAAGCGCCCGTTAAAATGGCGGTAGGAATGGTATGGATGATTGCCCCAAATTTTGGTGATAAGCCAAGGAAAATAGCAAAGACCCCCGCCACCACAAAAATAATCGTGGAATACACGCGGGTAACAGCCATCACCCCAATGTTTTCACCATAGGTAGTCATACCCGGTGCACCGACACCACCTGCAAGGGTTGTGGCAACACCATCGGCTACAAAGGCTTTACCAATGTGTGGATCGAGGTTTTCACCAGTCATGGCACCTACTGCTTTAATGTGTCCCAAGTTCTCTGCCACCAAAATGAAGGCAATTGGGGCAATAATCAGCATGGCATTCACATCAAATACAGGCGCATGAAAGTCTGGTACGCCAAACCAAGCGGCTTGCTGAATCGGTGCGAAGTTAATTGGCGTCCCCCAACCCATGACATTGGTGACTACAAAATAGATCAGATACGATATGAGCAAGCCAATCAGGAGCAAGAGGCGTTGCAGTAAACCTTTGGTAAATACGGCAATCATGCCCATACATAGCACAGTCACCAAGGCCATCCACATATTAAATGGATTGCCTGCAACCGCTTTGACCGTGACAGGAGCAAGGTTTAAACCAATGATCATCACCACCGCACCTGTCACCACAGGTGGCATTAATTTTTCAATCCAGCGGGTGCCAGTAGCCATCACCAAAAAGCCAATCAGGGCATATAAAATACCGCAGGCAATAATCCCGCCTGCCGCAACCCCAATATTGGCATTTAAACCGCCTGCTGCGCCTGCATAGCCTGTGGCAGCAATCACCACCCCAATAAAGGCAAAGCTTGAGCCTAAATAACTTGGAACACGCCCACCTGTCATGAAAAAGAACAGAATGGTACAAATCCCTGACATTAAAATGGCAAGGTTCGGATCAAAGCCCATTAAAAAAGGTGCAAGTACAGTGGCACCAAACATGGCAAATGCGTGTTGTATCCCCAATACAACGGTTTGTGCAGGCGGTAGATACTCATTGGTACCTACAGGACGTGCATCAATGCTGCCTTCATAAGGGCGCCATTTGGGAAACCAATTGGACATAAAGTAAGCACTCAAAAGCTAAATTGAGCACATCATACTCTTGTATTGCCTAAATTTTTTAAAAATTTTGCCAGAAAACAGATCAGCTGCTTATTTTTAGGATTAAATTTTACTATTTGATAAAATTTACATTTAATATAAATAAGTAATTTTATTTATAAATTTAAAGAATGTATTGCAGTCACTTAGTGATAGTCGCAGTTTAAAAAAAATTGTATGACCTGCGATTTTTGTTTGTATTTTATACAAAATTAATATTCATGATTCAATATCTTGCTGCACATTATTACGTCCACTTTGCTTGGCTTTATACAGCGCAGCATCAGTACGCTGAATTAATTCATGTTGATCTGCATGATAAACATATAAGGCACTTAAACCAAAACTTGCGGTAATTTGAATCTCATGTTCTGCATAGGCAATACGATGTTGTTCAATGGCAATTCTGCAGCGTTCCAGTACATTTTGGGCAATTTGCGGTGAGGTATTGGAGAAAATAATCATAAATTCTTCGCCACCAAAACGTCCGATAATATCTTCACTGCGCAGATTTTTTTGCAAAATTTTGGGGATTTGCTTGAGAACCTGATCACCGCCATCGTGTCCATAGCGATCATTTACTTGCTTAAACCAGTCTAAATCGAGCAGGGCAAGGCAGATGTGTTCTTTGTTTTGCCCCGCCAATTGTTTTTGATTCACCAGTTGGTTGAATTTTATGCTTAAACCGCGTCGGTTGAGAGTTTGGGTGAGTGGATCAAGCAGAATTAGTTGTTGCTGATGTTCTTCACGAATCATCCAGCGTCCCAAAAAAGTATTAAATAAAATGGCCAACAGAACACCAATGATGGTGCTGCCAATCAAGTTATTGATGAGCATGAAATTTTGGAATTCCGCACTGGTAAACGTATAGGGCTGAAAAACGGGCGCATAGGGGATAATATTGCGCAAGGTCAGCAAAGAACCACCGTAAAATACCACCAAGCAGGGAATGGTGCCCCAAAAGATAATGCTGCGTTTAAACAACAATAAGCCTGTAAAAATGGAGCCAATGGTAAATACGCCTGTGAGTACCGTCATTTGACCCAGAAAATAGCCAATACTCATGAGTGAGCTGCTATAAAAGCCTAAACACAGAATTGGAAAATAATAGAGTGTGGTCTGATTTTCAGGAATACGATAGCTGATGACATATAAAGACCAAGGCAATCAGCAAATACAATATTAAACAACCCAATACCCATGGCAGCATGTATGGGGTAAACAGGGGTTGGCTTTGACTGAGCCAAAGTACCACTAAAAAGAGTAAATGAAAGAAAAAAACCAAGCCACTGACGACACGTGATTTTTGGATGTTATTTAAACTGAGGAGATTTTTATACCCTTGAAAAAATAAAAAATTTTTAGCTTTAATAAAGTCGTCATTGTAGAGCTTTCTGGCATAGGCAAGTCCAAACTCTTATTTATTGTCTAATCTAAGCATAATTCAAATAAGTTGAGACAGAAATCATAAAAAATGCCAGTTATCATGTTTTTTTATGATTTTTTCTACTTAGCCTAATATGTAGTCATCCGTCCCAAATCATGTTTAAGTGAGTGAATGAGCCACAAGCAGAGCATGACTCTGCTTGTTGTGCTATTCGTTAGGTCTTAACCTGTATTGCGTAAGCCTGCTGCAATCCCTGCAATACTCACCATGAGGGCATGATCGACAGGGGTATGTTCGGCATGCTGTTCTGCCAAATACAAACGACGACGTTTCATCAATTCTGCCTGTAGCAAATGCAGTGGCAATAAATAAGGTTTACGCACCCGCATCGATTGATCTAGCACATCATTGCTGCTGAGCAATTGCGATTCACCTTTAAGGGTCAGTAAAGTCGTCACAGCATCACGCAGACGTTGACGGAGTTGCTCACCGAGTTGTTTTAAGTCTTCGTCATCGGTCAGGTTAGATTCGTAGTACAGGGCAATATTACTGTCGGCTTTAGATAGCACCATTTCTAGCATATCAATCAAAGTCTGGAAATACGGCCAATCGCTGAGCATTTCATCCAAAGTGGCTTTTTGTCCCTGATCGAGCGTTTGGTTAATTGCTGCGCCTGTCCCTAACCAAGCAGGCAGCATTAAACGGATTTGTGTCCATGCAAATACCCACGGAATGGCACGTAAGGATTCAATTCCACCGCTCACTTTACGCTTCGCAGGACGTGAACCGAGTGGCAACATCTGCAATTCCAGCTCTGGCGTAACGGTGCGTAAATATTTCACAAAATGTGGATTTTCACGCACGGTTTGGCGATAGACCTGCACCGAAAGTTCGGTCATGTTATCCATCAGCTCGCGCCATTCTGCTTTCGGCACAGGTGGTGGCATCAGCGTCGCTTCTAAGGTTGCAGCGGTGTAGACTTCCAGATTTTGTAAGGCAACCCCTTCAATTCCAAATTTAAAACGAATCATTTCACCTTGTTCGGTGACGCGGATTGCACCTGAAATAGAACCTGGTGGTTGTGAGAACAATGCTTGTTGTGTTGGTGCACCGCCACGGCTGATGGAACCACCGCGACCATGGAATAAAGTCAGCTGCACAGCATGTTGCTGCGCTACCGCAGTCAGTTCTTCCTGCGCGCGGTACTGCGCCCAGTTGGCAGACATGAACCCTGCATCTTTGGCGGAGTCTGAGTAGCCAATCATCACCTCATGTTTGCCCTGAATATGCTGTTTGTACCAATGCATATTAAATAGGGTATTCATGGTTTGGGCAGCCCCATCCAAGTCTTTCAGGGTTTCAAACAGCGGCACCACACGCAAAGGATGCTGAATGCCCGCTTCTTTTTGCAGCAATAACACTGCCAATACATCACTTGGATATTCCGCCATGGAAATAATATAAGCGCCCAAACTTTCCTGCGGCTGTGCAGCCAAAGTGCGCATGGTGGCAAACACTTCTTGCACATCGGGATGTTGAATCAGGCTTTGTGCAGGTTCTTGCATGAATTTTGGCAATAACGGACGTTTACTTTGTAGCTCTTGAAGCAAGAAGTTCTGACGCGCTTGTTCAGTCCAAGTTTCAAAATTGCCCAAACCTAAATATTCGGTAATGGCAGAAATGGCTTGACGATGACGTCCCGATTCTTGGCGAATATCCAGTTTTAGTAATTCAATGCCGAAACAATTCACACGATGAATTAAATCCAACAATTTGCCGTTCGCAATGTCTGATAATTGGCAAGCCGTCAGCGAGCGATAACACAGCAATAAAGGCTGTAACAGTTCGTCTTTGCTTTTGATGACCAAACTGTCATCTGCATCTTTGCCTTGCAGTTTCGCTGCTAACCAGTCGCGGGTGGCTTTTAGGCGTTCGCGGGTGTCGCGTAAATATTCACGGTACGGCTCGGCATGGAAATGTCCCAAAGCATCTGCCAATTCTGGGCTGCATTGCTGAATGGAAAGTTCCCAACGCAGGTTTTCAATATCACGTAAATACAGTTCTGCTGCTTTCCAGCGTGACAGCCACAGCACTTCTTGAGTAACTTTATGAGTGACATTCGGGTTACCATCGCGGTCACCGCCCATCCAAGAGGCGAAACGCACAGGCGCAACACTCAGCGGCAGGCTTTGCCCACAATGTTCCTGCACAATGCTGTCTAACTCACGCATGAATTTAGGCACCGCATTCCACAAGGTTTGTTCGATGGTGGTAAAGCCCCATTTGGCTTCATCGACAGGGGTTGGGCGATGTTGGCGAATTTCATCGGTTTGCCAAGCCGAGCTGATCAGCTGTTTTAAATCTGCCAAAACTGCCTGACGTTCACGTGGTGTCAGTTTTTGCTGATCCATTTTAAACAAGCAGTCATTAATATCGTCATATTTTTGAATGAGGGTACGACGGCTGACTTCAGTCGGATGCGCAGTTAAAACCAACTCAATTTTTAGCTCGCAGACTTGTTGAAAGAGTGTTTCTGCAGAAATTTGGTTGTCTTTAAACTTGATAAATAAGTGATCTAGCGGGTTTGGAGAAACGCCATTTTCATCAAATTCGCTTTGGCGACGGCTCCGCACCACATGATATTGCTCAGCGATGTTGGCAAAATTCAAAAAGTGGGTAAAGGCACGGGTGAGCGGTAAGATTTCGTCATCTTCCAGACTTAAAAACAGTTGTTCGAGTTGTTTTTCAGCTTCGGCTTGTCCATCGCGCGCGCCTTTAGATAAAGCACGAATTTGTTCGACCTGATTAAACAAATCTTGTCCTGCGTGTAACTTGAGGGTTTCACCCAATAAGTTGCCAAGTAAGCGTACGTCATCGCGTAGAGGAGCATCAATTTGTTGAATCATTCGTTGTTCTCCATGTTCTGTGTTTTTCTACTCTGTTAAGACTATACCCCGATTTAGATACAATCCAAGCGGGCTATCTACAAAAGTTGCATGGATTTTGCGCATCTGAAGTTATAGTGCCAAACAGCAGTATTTAGGAGAGAAATACAGGGTGGAGAGGAATGCTATTTGGTAAAAGAAACCCCAATTTAGATAAACCTTTTTTGTAATGGGTTCTGGGATAATCAATGTGCTAGAGTCCCAAGTGCATTCTCATGCGTATTGAGAGTATTTTTACGCATAGTTGCTGCCAATTATGTAGTGATGAGGGGAGCGGCATTTTGCTAAGTTACAAAAATAGCTGGGTTAACCTTCGGTTCGACCTACTTTTCTTTCGGGAAAAGTAGGCAAAACCATTGTCATCCACAAAACCTGCTTACAGTTTATCTCTTATTCATTATTTCGCAGAAACAGTAATAAAACGAATACCATGCAGGTTGTAGATGACATTCCTGCGTATCGAATGGTGATTAGTGTTGAGTTTATTTATTTTCTTAAAACTGCGTGATTTGAATTTGTAAATCAAGCAAGAGGAGGTTGCGAAATTAGCTTGTTCAGCCATAACGCAGCATAAAAATACCAATCGCATCTTCAATAATCTTTTGAGATTGTGCAGCATCGGGCACGGCACGTACACCGAGTAAAACTTCATGGTGACGTAAACCATGCAGTAAGGAAACGATCAATTCAGTTTGCGTTTTTGGTTCATCGGCCTGAATAAACTGCAATTCTACTGCTTGACGAAAGAAGCTTTCCCACATCGCGCGAAGTTTGGCATGTGAGGCATTGTAAAACTGCAATGCCAACGGATTTTGCTCCGAGGCCAGTTCCATCAGCAAGTGCTCTAATTTAATCGCTTCAGGCATATTGACTAAGTTCAAGGACAGTTCACAGGCTTGGTATAAGGCCTGCTTAAAATTGCGATGTGCAGTCAAGTCCAAAGGTTGTGCTTTGAGCAGACTTTCACAGGTTTCTTCAATGGCACAGGAAAATAACGTGGCTTTGTCTTGAAAGTGGTTATACACCGTTAATTTGGTCACGCCTGCTTCACGTGCAATCTGATTCATACTAGAACCATGAAAGCCCAACTTTAAAAACAAGTGTTTTGCCGACATTAAAATGCGTTGGCGTTTTTCTAAATCTTTTGGTCGTCCGACATGAATCTGCACACGCTCATCCTAATTTGCATCAGTACAACTGGAAAATGACGCTTCAGTTTTAATTAATGTACCCAGTGGTATATTAATTAAAAAATAATCAATTTAATATAGGGGTTTGCACGCACTTCATAAATGGCTTGCGCTGTAGGCTAAAACTGAGCAGATCAGGCATGAAACGAAGGGAATAGCGAGACTATTACCAAGTTTCATAACGCAATCTGAGAAAGTTTTAGCCACAGTCCTTTGGAACAAGCATATTTTTTACTGCTATTACGTTATGAGTCAGTTACTTAGAATGACTAAGTTTCCTGCCTCATGCCTTATATCAGCTAAAAATATGCGCTGTCGCAAACATAGACGAAGTGTCAGCAAACCCTACCGTATTCTGCCCTAAAAAAAACGTTTAAATAAGAGCACGCTAGATGAAAACGACTCAGAATCTCATTGGTAGCCTGATGCTGCTGTGCTGTATCACCCTAATTGGATGCAGCAAGCAAAAAACCGAGGTTGAACAGGAAGTCCCTTTGGTAATGGTAACCCAGCCTAGCAGTTTACATCTTGAGCAAAAAAGCTATGCAGGCGAGGTGCAAGCACGTCAGCAAACGGCTTTGGCATTTCGGGTTGCAGGGCAAGTTACACAGCGTTTTGTCGATGTGGGAGATCAGGTCAAAGTTGGGCAAGTCTTAGCAAAACTGGATGTGCAAGATGCCGCATTACAGCTCAATGCCGCGCGTGCGCAACTGGAAAGTGCGCAATCTGCTGCAAAAATTGCCAGTGATGAGTTACAGCGTTTTCAGCAATTATTACCCATGAATGCCGTCAGTCGCTCGCAATATGATGCAGTCAAAAACCAATATCAACATGCTATGGCACAGTTGAAACAGGCACAGTCCAATTATGCAGTCAGCAGTAATCAAACCGACTATAACCAGTTACGGGCCACAAAAAATGGTGTGATTACTGAACGCAATATTGAAGTTGGGCAGGTTTTAGCGGCAGGGCAGGTCGCTTATCAATTGGCGATTGATGGGGAGCGTGAAGTCGTGATTGGCGTGCCTGAACAAGCGGTGGGTGAAATTCGAGTCGGGCAAGAGGCAACGGTAAGTTTATGGTCACAACCCGATACCCGTTTTGCAGGTACGGTTCGAGAAATTTCCCCTGCGGCAGATCAGTCGCGTACTTTTAAAGTCAAAGTGGCTTTACGTGAAGGCAATGCACAGATTCAATTGGGGCAAAGTGCGCGGGTATTTCTGACTCGCCAAGCCAATCAGGGTTTATATGTGCCTTTATCTAGCGTGTCGGCAACAGGGCAACAAGCTTTTGTTTTGGTCTTACAGCCAGACTCAACCGTGCGTCAAATTCCTGTTACATTGGGCGCTTATGGACGTGACAGCGTGCCTGTACTGAGTGGCTTACAGCCGCAAGATTATGTGGTGATGGGTGGGGTGCATTTACTGCGTGATCGACAAAAAATTCGCCCGATTAACCGTGACAATCAAGCTGTACAGGCAGTCAATCCAACAGCTCAGGCAGCTTCTGCGGCCACACAGACGGAGCGTTAAAATATGAATTTTAACTTATCCGAATGGGCGCTGAAAAATAAAGGTCTAGTGGTCTACTTGATGCTGCTGTTGGGCATTGTCGGGATTTTTTCCTATTCCAAACTGGCACAAAGTGAAGATCCACCGTTTACTTTTAAAGTGATGGTGATTCAAACCTATTGGCCGGGAGCGAGCGCCAAAGAGGTCTCGTTACAAGTCACCGACCGCATCGAAAAAGAATTGATGAGCACGGGCGACTATGAACGCATCATGGCTTATTCGCGTCCGGGTGAGTCCATGGTGACTTTTATTGCCAAAGATTCCATGCGTTCTAGCCAAATTCCAGATGTTTGGTACAAGGTGCGTAAAAAGGTCAATGATATTCGTCATGAATTGCCGCAAGGGGTACAAGGCCCATTTTTTAATGATGAATTTGGCGACACTTTTGGCAATATTTATGTGCTGACAGGCGCAGACTATGACTACGCCACCCTCAAAGAATATGCCGACCGTTTGCAGCTACAATTACAGCGAGTCAAAGATGTTGCCAAAGTTAATTTGGTCGGTTTGCAAGATCAAAAAATTTGGATTGAGTTATCTAACACCAAAGCCGCACAACTTGGTATTCCTGTTACCGCGATTCAGCAAGCCTTACAACAACAAAACAGCATGGCAAGCGCAGGTTTTTTTGAAACCCATTCAGACCGTATTCAGGTGCGTGTCAGCGGTGCGTTGCACAGTGTCGATGAGTTGAAACAAATGCCGCTGTTGGTGAATGGCACCACCATTCAACTGGGCGATGTTGCCGAGGTCTATCGTGGGTTTAGCGAACCTGCTCAACCGCGTATGCGCTTTATGGGCGAAAATGGCATTGGCATTGCGGTGTCGATGCGTAAAGGCGGTGATATTCTGGCTTTGGGTGAAAATCTGGAAACAGAATTTGCCCGTTTGCAAAAAACTTTGCCTTTGGGCATGCAACTGCAAAAGGTTTCTGATCAACCTGTTGCGGTAAAACACAGCGTCAATGAATTTATGAAAGTATTGGCTGAGGCGGTGATTATCGTGCTCTTGGTCAGCTTCTTTTCACTGGGTTTTCGCACAGGTTTGGTGGTGGCATTTTCCATTCCACTGGTCTTGGCGATGACTTTTGCAGGTATGCATTTGTTTGATGTCGGGCTGCATAAGATTTCACTCGGTGCGCTTATTCTAGCCCTCGGATTGTTGGTGGATGATGCCATTATCGCCATTGAAATGATGGCAATTAAGATGGAGCAGGGCTATAGCCGCTTGCAAGCCGCAGGTCATGCGTGGCGAACGACTGCTTTCCCTATGCTGACTGGGACATTGATTACCGCAGCAGGTTTTTTACCCATTGCCACGGCAGCCTCAAGTACAGGGGAATATACCCGTTCAATTTTCCAAGTGGTGACCATTGCTTTGGTGGTGTCATGGTTTGCTGCCGTGCTGTTTGTACCCTATCTGGGCGATAAATTATTGCCAGATTTTCAGCGCCATGCACAGCGAGCGCCGTGGTATCAACGTCTTTGGGCGCGTGTACGCAAACAAGCTGAACCGCAGCCTGTGCTACAGCACGCAGGTGAATTACACGACCCATATCAAACCCGCTTTTATCAAGTGTTTCGAGATTGGGTCAATACCTGTGTGCGCTATCGAAAAACCGTCATTGCAATCACAGTTGGCATATTTGTACTGTCAATTGCGATGTTTAAATTGGTACCACAGCAATTTTTCCCACCTTCCAATCGGGCAGAAATTTTAGTCGATTTAAAACTTGAAGAAGGTGCGTCTTTAACAGCCACAGAAGCAGCCGTTAAAAAAGTTGAAAAGTTCTTGGCGCAACAACAAGGTATCGACAATTATGTGGCCTATGTCGGCACAGGCTCACCGCGTTTCTATTTGCCCTTAGATCAGCAATTGCCGCAAGCCAGTTTTGCCCAATTTGTGGTGTTGGCATCGTCCTTAGAAGACCGCAATGAAATTCGTCGTAATTTATCAGAGCAAATTCGCTTGTTATTGCCAGAGGTGCGTACTCGCGTGTCGTTATTGGAAAATGGTCCGCCTGTAGGTTATCCATTGCAATTTCGCGTGTCAGGCGAAGACTTGGCACAAGTACGACAATGGGCGCAGCAAGTCGCAGCCACCATCAGTGCCAACCCAAACAGCACCAATGTGCATTTAGATTGGGGTGAGCCGAGCAAAGTCATTCAATTGCAGATTGATCAAGACCGTGCCCGTCAAATGGGAGTGTCGAGTCTGGATTTGGCTAACTTCCTAAATAGCTCTATCAGTGGCGCAGCAATCAATCAGTATCGTGAAAAACGTGAACTGATTGAAATTCGTTTACGTGGCGATCAAACTGAGCGCCTAGATGTCGCATCTTTAAGCAGCTTGGCCATACCGACTTCACGTGGAACATCGGTGCCGTTGGCGCAAATTGCACAGATTGAATACCGTTTTGAAGAGGGTTTAATTTGGCATCGTAACCGCTTGCCGACCATTACCGTACGTGGTGATATTCGTAGCAATTTGCAACCTGCAACGGTGGTGGCAGAACTGTCTGAACCGATGGCGGCCCTGCGTGAAAAGTTGCCAAGTGGCTATTTAATTGAAGTGGGTGGCACGGTTGAAGAATCGGCACGTGGGCAAAAGTCAGTCAATGCAGGCATGCCATTTTTCCTTGCCGTGGTGATGACTTTGTTGATGATTCAGCTGCGTAGCATGTCCCGTGCATTCATCGTGTTTTTAACTGCACCGCTCGGCATTATTGGCGTGGTATTGTTCCTGTTGCTGTTTAACAAACCCTTTGGTTTTGTGGCGATGCTCGGCACCATTGCCTTATCGGGCATGATCATGCGCAACTCTTTGATTTTAATTGATCAGATTGAGCAGGATATTCGGGCTGGGGAATCGCAGTGGGACGCGATTATTAACGCTACGGTGCGCCGTTGTCGTCCAATTGTACTGACCGCTTTGGCGGCTGTTTTGGCCATGATTCCACTTTCTCGCAGTATTTTCTTTGGCCCGATGGCTGTGGCGATTATGGGCGGATTAATTGTCGCGACCCTATTAACCCTGTTCTTTTTACCTGCATTATATGCACAGTGGTTTAAAGTGAAAAAAAATCCACATAATCTGTAAAAGTGACATAATAACGGGTGCGAAACTTGGAAAATTTCAATATAGTAGCACCTTATATTTTTCAGCCTTTGCATACGTTACAGCATGCGCCAGATTAAAAAATAAAGCATGGCACAGATGGGGTTAAATCACATTATGAAGCAAGATAACTTGGTAAAGTTTCGCCGGTCTGTCGCGATCTCTTACGTGTTTATGTTTTTTGCTTTATTTACTGTGGTGAGTGGTGCATTGGCGTATTGGTATGCACGAAAAGTGATTGTGGTCGATAGCACTGAAGTCTGGTTACAGGCACAGGCTTTATGGATCATGCGTAATGTGGTGATTTACAGTGTATTGGCATTGTTTGCTGCATTGTGGTTTATTCCATTGGCCTTCTTTCCTTGGGATGCCTTTTTATGGGTCAAAGCCTGCACCGTAGCAGGTGTGGTCTTTGCCGTGATTGCCTTCTTATTTTTAATCAATGCTTGGATTAAAGGGCTATCCAAATTTTTGAAAAATAAAGCTGTGTTCTAATGGCTTGAACTTCATCTAAAGCACTTCAGCTAAAATTTTTAACAGCTTTCCCTTGTAAAACTCAGTTTGACCCCAATTTCAGACTTCAGTTAAGTTTTAAATAGAATTCCGTGAGGAGCATCGCCAGACATGGCTAAACGTGATTATTATGAGGTTTTGGGCGTCTCTAAAACCGCTAGTGATGATGAAATTAAAAAAGCCTACCGTAAGTTGGCGATGAAATATCATCCAGACCGTAACCCGGACAATCCTGAAGCTGAAGAGAAGTTTAAAGAAGCTTCAGAAGCGTATGAAGTTCTGTCAGACAGCGAAAAACGCAGCATGTACGACCGTATGGGCCATCAAGCCTTTGAAGGTGGTATGGGCGGTGGTGCTGGCGGCTTCGGTGGTTTCAGTGCGGAAGATATTTTCAGCCAGTTTGGGGATATTTTCGGTGGAGCCTTTGGTGGGGGGGGGCGTGGCCAGCAACGTCAACGCCGTGGTTCAGACTTACGCTATGTGATGGAATTGACGCTTGAAGAAGCAGTCAAAGGCGTTAAGAAAACCATCACCTTTACAGCACCTGCGCCATGTGAAGCTTGTGATGGTAAAGGCTCAGAAAATCCAAATGATGTTGAAACTTGTCCAACCTGTCATGGTGCGGGTCAAGTACGCATGCAACAAGGGTTCTTCTCGGTACAGCAAACTTGTAGTACCTGTCGTGGTCAGGGCAAAATTATCAAGAACCCATGTAAAAAATGTCATGGTTCGGGTGTTGCTGACCGTCAGCAAACCTTGGAAGTCACTATTCCTGCAGGCGTGGACAATGGCGACCGCGTACGCTTAACAGGTAAAGGTGAAGCCATTCGTGATGGTCAATCGGGAGATTTATACGTAGAAGTGGTGGTGCGTGAGCACGAAATCTTCCAGCGTGATGGTGCCGACCTATATATGGATGTACCTGTCAGCATTGCCGATGCTGCTTTAGGTAAGGAAATTGAAATTCCGACTCTAGATGGTCGCGTGAGCCTGAAAGTACCTGAGGGAACACAAACGGGTAAATTGTTCCGTTTGCGTGGTAAAGGGGTAAAACCTGTGCGTAGCAGTATGCAGGGCGATTTACTCTGCCGTATTGTGGTGGAAACACCTGTGAATTTAACGGCACGTCAGCGTGAATTGTTAAAAGAGTTGCAGACGACGATGGAAGGTGAGGGCAGTCAGTCATCACCAAAGAAAAAGTCTTTCTTTGATCGTTTATTTGATTAAGGAAACCTAGGTTAGGTATGTCAAAGCACGACCTGATCTAAACTCAAAAATAAAGGCGATCTTGAAGATCGCCTTTGTTGTATCTGCTGTACTCTTATTCGACTTCAGGTACATCAATCTCTAAAACATCCACCATTTCAGTCGTTGCTGTTTCAACGGTAGTTTGTGGTTGAACGGTTGCAACAACCCCATGTTCTGCTGCTGTTTCTTCAAGTTCAGGTGTATCAACTTCAACAGCAAGCGGTTCTTGTAGTGTCACGCTAATACGGACTTTGGACAGGCTTTCTAGCGTATCCCCTTCTTGAAGTGCAGGCTCTGCAAATACGGATGCTGTGCTGATGCCTAACAATAATGCCAATACCATGTTCTTCGAATGCATGTAAATCCCCTTTAATTTGTGCAGTTGTTTTCATTCGTGCAGGCTAGTCTGCGCATACAAGTTTGCAAATTTGTGAAATAAAAATAAAAAATGAGCATTTTCAGATAAATTTTTAGCATCGCTTTGATAAAAGTTTGCCAGTGGCATTTAAAGTGATCTTTAGCATACTGTCACAGTTGCTTTCCGATAAAAATAAACCCAGAAACTTGGCAGACAAACTTAGTCTAGGCAGCGAGTTTTGCTATAGTAAGCACAATTTAGAATCTATTTTAGGAATATGCTATGTCAGCAACTCCACGCATTGGTGTATTAGGCGCAGGCGGCCGCATGGGACGCATCTTAATTCAAGCCGTTCAAGAAGCAGGCTACCAATTGGCTGCCGCAGTAGAGCGTCCAGAAAGCAGTTTATTGGGTGCAGATGCAGGAGAGTTGGCAGGTGTAGGTACACTGGGCGTGAAAGTGGTGGGTAGCCTAGAGCAAGTATTAGCTGACTGCGATGTCGTGATCGACTTTACCGCACCAGCCGCCACTGCACAGCACTTAAAGCTTTGTCGTGAAGCAGGCGTAGCGATTGTGATTGGCACCACAGGCATGAATGATGAACAAAAAGCACTCTTAGAAGAATCGGCTCAACAGACGCCTGTGGTATATGCCGCCAACTATTCAGTTGGGGTAAACGTATCTATTAAACTGCTGGAATTGGCAGCCAAAGTCTTTGGGGATAGTGTAGATATTGAAGTGATTGAAGCGCATCATCGTCATAAAGTCGATGCACCATCAGGCACGGCATTGATGATGGGCGAGGCCATTGCAGCAACCTTAGGTCGTGATTTAAAACACGATGCTGTTTACTGCCGCGAAGGACACACAGGGCCACGTGAGCGTAAAAGTATTGGTTTCCAAACTATTCGTGGTGGCGATATTGTCGGTGAACATACCGCAATGTTTATTGCCGATGGCGAGCGTGTGGAAATTACCCACAAAGCCACCAACCGTATGAACTTTGCTGCAGGTGCCGTGCGTGCTGCAGCGTGGGTAGTGGGACGCGAAGCGCGTAAATACGATATGAAAGATGTCCTTGGATTTAACGATATTCAGGTTTAAAAACTGCGCAGGAATCTGAAATAGATAAAAATGACTTGAACAATTTTCAATCTGCCGCTAAAACTAGGGTCTGATGTCATGGATGATGACGCATCAGACCCGATCTAAAACTAGGGTCTGTTGACATTTCATAAATGGCTTGCGCTGTAGGCTAAAACTGAGCAGATCAGGCATGAAACGCAGGGAATAGCGAGACTATTGCCAAGTTTCATAACGCAATCTGAGAAAGTTTTAGCCACAGCCTTTCAGGACAAGCATATTTTTTGCTGCTATTGCGTTATGAGTCAGTCGTTTAGAATAACTAAATTTCCTGCCTCATGCCTTATATCAGCTAAAAAATATGCGTTGTCGCAAACATAGACGAATTGTCAATAGACCCAAATAAGATGCAAAATAAAATGAAAAAATCTCTGCTGATGCTTGGGTTAAGCACCTGTATTTGTGCGGCCTCTGCACAAAATATTGAACATGCCAAACTGAGCATACATAAAAACAATATTAAAGTCTGGACCTTTCAACAGCAGTCTAGCCCTGTGTTTTTGTATAAGGCCGAAACCACCTTCAATGTACCTTTAGAAAAAGCTGCTGCTTTAATTTTAGATGTCGATCATGCCGTGAAATGGGTGCCTTATGTGGGCAGTGTCAAAGTCCTGTCACGTGATGACCAAAAAGGTGAGTTCTTGCTGTATATGGTGCTGGATTTTCCTTTTCCGCTAAAAGATCGTGATTTAGTGGTCAAAGGTAAAATGAGTAAAGATGCACAAGGTATTATCAGTATTCAAAATAAAGCCATTGAGGGGGGCTATCCCTTGAACCCAGATTATGTGCGTATTCAAGATTACGAAGGCGACTGGACCTTTCAGAAATTGGGCAATCAGAAAGTAAAGGTCAGTACCTATGGCTATGCCAACCCTGAAGGTGCCATTCCTTTAAGCTTTGTGAATATGTTTGTGCAGCAACAACCGTATCAAATGCTGCAAAAGATGAAAATTGAATTGGGTAAAAACCGTAATTATAAGGGATTGCCTGAAATTTTACGTTAAGTTTAGCCTGTGTGGGCTTTAGAGCATGATGCAAAATAAAATGGATGAAATCGGTGTCGATCTCATCCATGATGTATTTTCGGTCTAGCTTATAGACTTAATAAGAAAACAGCCCTTTTTCTAAAGGAAATTCAATGCCAATCGATGCACCACCATCATTGCCATGGACATCTGAATCGCTAATCCAGCCATTCAGTTTAAGTGGAATATCTGGACGTAAATAGTGTGTCCAAGTCAAATCCAAAGCTTTTAAATGATCTTTTTCTGGGAAAGCTTTATTGGTTTCGCCTCTCGCTCGTCGATTAGCCGCCTGATCAAATTTGGCAAACAGCATACGTGCATTCACGCGGTTTAGGCGATCTAGACGCATATCACCACCGAGTGAAATCATTTGTCCATCACCACCCATAGCATGTGCTAAAGGATAGCCATGTTGATAGAAACCATCGGTATAATTGGTGTGGTTATAAGTAACGCCTAATGCTTTACCGTTGGTACGGGTATCAGCCCATTCAGTATAGAGTTGGAATGGCATATTTTTATAGCTAGAAGAATAATCTACCCCAGCCAAATACATTTTTTTAGCGGGTAAGCCACCAGCTTCATCTTCACCTGCGTATTGTGCATAGACGCCCATTGGCACTTGTAGCAAGGGCTGTAGGTTCAAACGCGCATCAAAGCCTGCAATTTGGTTAGAGGGGTCAGGTTTGCCAGTACCACCATTGTCTTTATTGCCAACAAAAGCATCCCAAAGTGAGTTCAAGCTTTCAGGTCGACCTTCACCCCCCCATTGAAAGGCACGTGAAGCCCCCAATTCCAAATAAGGTAGCGGTTGTGTAGTGACACGTAAACCAATCAATTTGGCATCGGGTACAGCATCATAATCATGCAACTGACCTGCAAAGGCTTGATATTGCCATGGACCAATCCATGACAACCATTTGTTGCTGAAAGCTTGTTGTTCAGCACGTTGCATAGTTACGCCGTAAACTGGGCGGCTAGCATCGCCACGAATTAAACTGCCGTCATGTGCAGGCCCCCAGTAGGTTGGAATTTGCCCAGCAATGAGCCATTGATTCCAAAGCTTGGCTGCAATATAGGAACCTTCAACATTGACATCTTGATCGTTATCAATTTGTGGGTCTTTTTCTGCATTGACCCTAATTTTAGCATCCCAGTGTTGATTGCCTGCATTGAGTTCCAAGCCTGCTTGATATTGCGCTTTTTGTTGGTCGCCAAAGGCTTGTGGAATATTCTTTTGATCTGTTTCTGCAAAAAGCGAGGCTTTGAGTAGTTGGTTATTGGCATTTAAATGTGCCACCACTGCATCTATGACTTTTTGTTGATTGTTGTTGCTGACATTGGCTTGAGAAAGTGCACGTTGAATTTCATCACCACTCATAGGCCAAGTTGACGTACTAATTTGAATGACGCCTTGCTGATTTAGCCAGTTTAAATCGGTACGTAAGTTTTGGTCATTTAAGACAATGCCTTGGGCAAAGGTTAAGGATGAGCTTAATGCCAGTGTCGCCAACAGCGCTTTGGGTGGAAACATTCTTATATATTCTCAGCGTTTATAAACTGTAACCAAGATAGGTTTTTGAGTGGATTTTTGCAATGTGAATTGTTGAGTATTGTTGTAAATTTCAGAAGAAAGTTCTTCTGTAAACGGTGGAGGCTAGCACTAGTAAGGGCTTTGTAATAAATGCTCCCACCCTTTTTAAAGGGAGGCTAGGAGGGATTATCAGCGTGTTGACTTAAAATCACATTTTCAATCGTTTGGACGACTGCATCGAGTTCATGCAAAATTTGTAAATTGTTAAATCTTAACACCGTTAAATTTAACTGTGTTAAAGCCTGATCACGTAATAAATCATACTTTAAGCCTTTTTCGTTCAAATGTTGGCTGCCATCGCATTCAATAATTAAACTTGCCGCAGGACAGTAAAAATCTACAATAAAATTCAGAATAGGCTTTTGCCGGTAAAACTGTAAGCCCAAGAGTTGTTTTTGACGCAGTCGTAACCAGAGTTTTTGTTCTGCTTCGGTCATATTGTTTCTTAACTGTCGTGCGTTATATTTTAAATTTTTGTTATAGGGTTGCATGGTTTTTTATTCTTTGTTTTAAAAAGTGGTTTATTTTTAATTAGCTTTCTTGTGACATACATAGCTCATCTTTTTAGATTTTTTTAATCCCCTTCAATCCCCCTTTGATAAAGGGGGAGGTTAGCACGAGCATATAGCTCATCTTTGACAAAGGGGGAGAAGCACAAGTGGAACTTTGTAATGGAGTTCCTCCCTGAGCAAGAGTTTAAGCACAGCTTTAAACTCTTGCGTAAGAAAGGGAGGTTAGGAGGGATTTTAACGTTGGTGGCTTTTGCTATATATAGCTCACCTTTGACTAAGGGGAAAGCCTAGCGCCGGCAAAACGTGCAGATTTAATAAATCAATCCTCATCCTTATTGGCTTTATAGGCATAAGCATAGTTATAACCATAGCCATAACCACCCGCTTCACGTTGAATATCATTCAAAATAAAGCCGTTGACTTTCACGCCAGCCTGTTCAAAGCGGTTAACAGTCAGTTCAAGCTCTTTCATTTGAGTTTTGCCATAACGTGCCACAACCAAATTCACACCTGCATATTGTGAAATAATAATCCCATCGGTTACCGCAAGGACTGGTGGGGTATCAATCAGAATATGGTCAAACTGACTAGACAAGTGCGTGAGCATGTCTGCAAATTTTTGCGTACTTAACAACTCTGACGGATTGGCAGGACTTTTACCACGGCTGATGAAGCTTAAATTTTCAACTTCAGTATTGCGCACAACACTGCCTAACTCTTGTTGACCATTCAGGTATTCGGTTAAGCCAGGCTTAGGGTCGTAATTAAAGTATTTGTGCATATAACCGCGACGTAAATCGGCATCAATCAATAATACGCGCTTATCACTTTGCGCCAAAATGGTGGCTAGGTTAGTTGAAATAAACGATTTACCCAATTCTGGTGCAGGGCCAGAAATCATAATGATATTGTTTTTGGCACTGCTTAAAGCAAAGTGAATAGCAGTACGCATGCTGCGCAGGCTTTCAATCGCAATATCATCACTATTTTTAACCGCAAGAATAGGAATATTCTTTTTCTTTTTCAGAATTTTAATACGGCTTTCTTGCACAGGTGAACGTGGCACAGTGGCATAAACAGGTAAATCCAGTTCATTTTCAATTTGATTCGAATCTTTAATACCTGAGCGCAACATATTACGCAGTAAGGCCAATAATGTGCCCAGAAAACCACCCAAGAAAACGGACAAAATCAGAATTTGTAATTTCTTTGGTTTAATTGGCTCAATCGGCTCTACCGCAGTATCGACAATACGCACATTACCAATTTCACCTGCTTTAGCAATACGTAGTTGTTGGTAAGAGTTAAGCAAGCCTGTATACAGTTGTTGTTTCACCTCAACTTCACGGAACAGTTGTAAATATTGGCGTTGTAGTTCAGGTAAGCGTTTAAGTGTGCCGTCTAATTCAGCAATTCGTTTGTTAATCGCACCCAATTGCGCATTCATTTGCTGCATGACAGGGTGCTCATTGGTGTATTTGGCAGCAGCTTCAGCCACTTGTTGCTCTAACTGCGCTTTTTGGGTTTCCAAAGTAATACTTTGGGTTAAGTACAACTCAGATTCTTTGGTGACATCGACCGTATTAAACTGTTGGCGGAAACGGTTAAATTCACGTTCTGCCACATCTAATTGTTGTTTCAGTTCTGGGAGTTGGTCTTCCAAAAACTTTAAGGTCTGTGCCGTTTCTGCACTACGACGCTCAATATTTTGTTGGCTATACGCCGCTAAAATGGCATTTAGTACTTGGGTAATGTGTTGTTTGTCTGACCCTTGGTAATTCAGCCCCAACACACCTGTTAACTTACCTCTTTCTGCCACAGAATAGTCAGCGGTTAAGCTTTTCATGGCAGCAGGTAAGCTTTGTTTTTGGATGTTATAGGCAGCGTTAAAGCTGTCTTGACTAAAAATAGCGACTTTCCACAGCCCAAATTCAGACTGTAATTGACTGACTTGGTTTAAAGGTGCAGAAAAAACCACCTGTTCTGTTACTTCATCTGTTAGGCTGTATTTGCCTTGTGCAAATTTTAAAATTAAGTTTTTATCTTGAAAATATTGCGGAATATCGAACTGGCGGATATCAAAACTTTTTTGATTGTCTTTAAATAGCACTGACTGAGATGAATATTCACTGTCATATTCATGCTTGGCAATTAAACGATTCCAGAAACTGTCTTCTGTACCCGAAACACGAATATTTAAATTCAGATGATCAATCACGCTGCCCAACACCAAACGTGATTTTAAAATTTCAATTTCAGCTTGTGCAGGCGATTTCTGATCAATCATATTGGACAGATCACCCAATAACGCTGCAGAGGCCCCTTTGCTGTCTTCGACCTGTACCAAAGCATCTACTGCATAGGTGTCTGGTGTGGTTCTTAAATACAGTAAAGCGCAGACGATACTGAGTAGAACGCAAAGAGTAATCATTTTCCATTGTGCGATTAAGGAAAAAAATAATTCCTTTAAATCAATGGTGTCTTCGGTGTTGGCGGTTTGGCTCATAGTTTAAATATCAAAAAAGTAGAATTTTAAAAAAAGCTGAATATCAAGAAACTAGATATATTTTTTCCAGTCGGTAATGCAGGCTTGAATTAACGCACAGGTTTCATCAAATACGGCCTGATCGTGCTGATAGGGGTCGGCCACGTTTTTACTTTGCCAGTGTCCCAATCTAAAGGTTTTGCCTTTGGCAAAGGGCCAAGTTTGTTCCACATGCTTTTGCTGATTTTGGCTCATGACCAAAATTAAATCGGCTTTTTTAATCAGCTCTGCATTGAGTTTTTTTGCTACATGTGGACTCATGTCGATGCCGTGACGTTGCATACATAAACGGGCTTTGTCATCGGCTGCATGGCCTACCAAACCCGAAATACCTGCAGATTCAATCTGTAAGTGTGGGTACTGCTGTTTTAAAAAGTATTCTGCCATGGGGCTACGACAAATATTGCCAATACACACCACCAAAATGTGATTAATTTTCATTAGTTCCCCAAACGATCTAGGTTATATAAAGCATTTGAGAATGGAATAATTTGGTTAACCACACGTTGCCAGCGGGCCAAACCTGAAGCATCGACATAGACAATATCATTGCTGCGCATTTTAAACTGATTGGCGAGGCCAAAATCGGCAATGCTGGATAAATCCATGTGATAGACTTCGGTATGTGCTGCATTCGGCTGGCTACGGACCACATAAATTTTACTGCGGCTGGCAGACAGTGGGTTTAAGCCGAGGCTTTCACCCAATACATCGCTTAAGCTCATGCCTTGATCACGCATAGGGAGCGATTGATTTTTACCCGATTCACCCATTACATAAATTTTTTGGTTTTCACGGTTATTGACATATAAGGTGTCATTCGGCTGAATGAGTAAGTTGTGCAATGACAGCCCCGCTTTTTCCAGCTCTACGGTATTGAGTTGATAAGTACGCCCTTGACGGACTAAAGTCATTGAGGCATTGTCACCTTGTTGAGCATTGACCCCGCCTGCCATACCTAAAGCTGTATACACACTGATCGGTTGATCATTTAAATAGAACTGCCCACCTTTCATAACATTGCCTTGTACCGAGTAGCGCTGCCCTTGGTAAGACAACACTCGCACAATCACGTCTGGCGTTTTTAAATAACGCGCTAACTGTCCGCGCAACTCGCGATTCACTTGTGCTAAAGATTTACCTGCGGCTTTATAACGCCCGATAATAGGAAATTGAATATAACCCTGTGAGTCAATTTGATAACCATTTGACTCAACGGCTTTTTCGTTACTAATGGTATTGGTTGGCGGGGTAATTTCAGGATATGCCCATAAATAAATAGAGAGAATATCACCTGAACTTAAGCTGTATTGACGCTGTGGTGTATGAAATAAATGTGCATAGTCTTGTTGAATATTGTGAACCGCAGGCTGCACCGCAAGCATTGAGTCTTGGGTGAGTTTAATCACATTGACCGCTGTGCCCAAGTCGGTGGTATAGACCCCTTCATTTGGTAAGTCATAAGTTTGTAAGCCAGAGGTGACAGCGCACCCCGTCGTGGCAATGCCACATGCCAATAAAACAGCCAGTTGAAAGTGTCGCACGCGAGATTCCATTATTAATTTTTAAAATCTTTTAAATCAATTGCTGCCATTTTACCGAACTTGTCAAATAGGTACATAGCAATTTGTAATCAATTTGCATATTCTGTCAAATCTTTAGCAAAGGAAATGATGAAATCCGCAAATTGTGGGTTTAATCTAAATTCTAAAAGTTGAATATTCACAAAAACTATACACTGTGATCTATTTCAAGTAATTTGAGCACAAATCACAATAGAAATTTCATGAATTTCTGCTAGTATCCCTGCCGAAAGATCCATTCTTCATAAAATACAGATATAAATTTAAAGGCGCTCAAATGCTACAGCTCTCAGACCTAAAAATTGCCATTATTGGTTTAGGCTATGTCGGTTTACCCCTAGCGGTTGAATTTGGCAAGCAGCTGCCTGTTGTGGGTTTTGATATTCAGCAAAAACGCATACAAGAATTACAAAGTGGGCAAGATCACACTTTAGAAGTGTCTCCAGAAGAACTTAAACAAGCAACACAACTGACTTATTCCGCTAATTTAGATGATTTGAATAGCTGCAATTTTTTTATTGTGACTGTTCCAACGCCAATTGATGAATTTAAACAACCTGATTTAACCCCACTTATTAAAGCGTCTACTAGTATTGGAAAAGTACTCAAAAAAGGCGATGTAGTGGTGTATGAGTCTACGGTATACCCAGGTGCTACAGAAGAAGCTTGTATTCCAGTTTTGGAACAAGTCTCAGGCTTAAAATTTAATCAGGATTTTTTTGCAGGCTATAGTCCAGAACGGATTAACCCAGGCGATAAGCTGCACCGTGTGACCAATATTTTAAAAGTAACATCGGGTTCTACCCCAGAAGTTGCAGACTTTGTCGATGCAGTCTATCAACTGATTGTGACTGCAGGTACACATAAAGCACCGAGTATAAAAGTGGCTGAAGCAGCTAAGGTCATTGAAAATACCCAGCGTGATGTGAATATTGCTTTAATTAATGAATTGGCTGTTATTTTTAATAAGTTGGGTATAGATACTGAAGCGGTTTTACAGGCTGCGGGAACCAAGTGGAATTTTTTACCTTTCCGTCCAGGTTTAGTCGGTGGGCACTGTATTGGGGTAGACCCGTATTATTTAACCCATAAAGCACAGTCTTTAGGCTTGCATCCAGAAATTATTTTAGCAGCACGTCGTTTAAATGACCGTATGGGTGAATATGTTGCAACGCAATTGATTAAAGAGATGGTGAAGCAGCGTATACAAGTGGTGGGTTCAAAAATTTTAGTGATGGGCTTAAGTTTTAAAGAAAACTGTCCAGATATTCGTAATACTAAAATTATTGATATGGTTCAGGCTTTAAAAGAGTATGAGCTGGATTTAGATATTTATGACCCGTGGGTGGACCCAAAAGAAGTGGAGCATGAATATGGTTTGGCTCCAATCAGTGCATTGCAGAATAATGAATATGACGCGGTTATTTTAGCAGTTGCTCATGATCAGTTTAAACAAATGACAGCGGCAGAAATACATGCTTTGGGTAAAGCTAAGCACGTACTCTATGATTTAAAATATGCATTAAATAAACAAGATAGTTCAATTCGGTTATAAGGTAGTATTGTGAAAAAGAAAGTATTGTTGGTCTTCGGTACACGACCAGAAGCAATTAAAATGGCGCCATTGGCATTACAATTAAAACAACAAGAAGGCGGTTTTGAAACTAAAGTGTGTGTAACAGGTCAGCATAGGCAAATGTTGGATCAGGTGCTGGAACTTTTTAACTTAACACCAGATTATGACTTAAACTTGATGAAACCAGGACAGACCTTGTCTGATATTACTTCTGGCGTACTTAAAGGTTTAGAGCAGGTTTTTGCTGAGTGGACACCAGATGTTGTGTTGGTGCATGGCGATACGGCCACAACTTTTGCCGCCTCTTTAGCTGCTTACTACCATAAAATTGCGGTTGGTCATGTAGAAGCAGGTTTGCGTACTGGCGATATTTATTCACCTTGGCCTGAAGAAGCAAATCGTAAACTTACTGGTGCGTTAACCACTTATCATTTTGCGCCGACGCAATCTTCTTATAATAATTTAATTAAAGAAAATATAGACCCGAAAAATATTACCATTACAGGCAATACGGTTATTGATGCTTTGCTTACTGTAAAAGAAAAGGTTGAAACAGATCGGGCGGTTATTGCTCAGTTTGAGCAGCAATTTAACTTTTTAGATTCTACAAAAAAATTAATTTTGGTGACAGGTCACCGCCGAGAAAACTTTGGTCAAGGCTTTTTAAATATTTGTACAGCATTGGCAAATATTGCAAAACAGTACCCTGATGTGCAAATTGTATACCCTGTACACTTAAACCCAAATGTACAAAAGCCTGTGAATGAATTGCTATCGGGTATTTCTAATATTTATTTAATAGCACCGCAAGACTACTTACCTTTTGTGTATTTAATGAACCGCAGTTATTTGATTTTAACCGACTCTGGCGGTATTCAGGAAGAAGCGCCTTCTTTGGGCAAGCCGGTATTGGTTATGCGAGATACCACCGAGCGACCAGAAGCGGTAGAGGCGGGTACAGTAAAACTGGTGGGAACAGATGCAGCTTTGATTCAACAGTCTGTGGTTGAGCTGCTAGAAAATACTGAATTATATGAAACAATGGCAGCAGCACATAACCCGTATGGGGATGGAACAGCCTGTAAACAGATTATTGAAGCTTTAAAGTAATAAAGAAGGTTAAAAAGAATGCAACAGTTTAAGCATATTTGTGTCATTGGTTTAGGTTATATCGGTTTACCAACAGCAGCAACTTTTGCTGCCCATGGTGTAAAAGTTACAGGTGTAGATGTTAATCCGCACGCGGTAGATTTAATTAATCAGGGGAAGGTTCATATTGTAGAACCAGATTTAGATGCTTTAGTGCGTGATGTTGTTGGACAACAAAAGCTTTCTGCACAATTAAGTCCTGTTGCTGCAGATGCTTATATTGTAGCTGTACCGACCCCTTTTAAAGATAACCATGAACCAGACTTAAAATATATTGAGTCTGCGGCGAAAGCGCTTGCTCCACATTTGGTGAAAGGAAATTTAGTTATTTTAGAGTCTACCTCGCCAGTAGGTGCAACTGAGCAAATGGCAGCATGGTTAAGTGAAGCACGTCCAGATTTAAGTTTCCCGCAACAAGCTGGCGAGCAAGCCGATATTTTAATTGCTCACTGCCCAGAGCGTGTGTTGCCAGGAAAAGTGCTGCAAGAGTTGATTAGTAATGACCGTATTGTGGGGGGAATGACACCTCGTTGTTCGCAAGCGGCAATTGATTTGTACAAAGTTTTTGTAAAAGGCGATTGCATTGAAACCAATGCACGCACGGCAGAAATGTGCAAATTAACAGAAAATTCATTCCGTGATGTAAATATTGCATTTGCCAATGAGCTTTCTATTATTTGTGACAAATTAGATATTAATGTATGGGAGTTGATTCAACTTGCGAATCGTCACCCACGAGTCAATATTTTACAGCCAGGTCCTGGAGTAGGCGGGCACTGTATTGCGGTTGATCCATGGTTTATTGTGTCTAAAACGCCAGAGCAAGCTCGTTTAATTCGTACTGCACGTGAAGTCAATGATGCAAAACCTGAGTGGGTGATAGATCAGGTTAAAATTAAGATTGCAGAGTTTTTGCAGGCCAACCCTGAAAAAACCATTAAAGATGTAACTGTAGCTTGTTATGGTTTGGCATTTAAACCAGATATTGATGACTTACGTGAAAGTCCTGCATTGAATATTACAAAAAAACTGGCAGAGCAAGGGCTAAATATTTTAGCAGTAGAGCCAAATATTGATAAATTACCTGAAGGTATGCCTACTAATGTTCAACTTATTCACTTGGAAGAAAAGGAAAGAGCTGATATCCATCTAATTTTAGTAGATCATAAAGAGTTTAAACAAGAACTTATATTTAATGGAAAACTCATAATTGATACTAAGGGTATAGTTTCTTAAGATTAATTTTTATGAATTTCTTAGAAAAAGCTATCAAGTTTGGTGGGGGAGTAATACTAGCACAGTTAATTACAGCTGCTAGTGTTCCTTTATTGTCGAGGCTATATAGTCCAGAAGAGTTTTCTTTATTTGGTTTATATTTTTCGCTATCAGCAATTTTGGTCGCTTTTGTAACATTAAAGCTGGAAACTTTACTGCCTAAAGAAGATGATATAGAGAAGGTGTTGCCGGTAATTAATACTGTAGCAATTATTATGTTTTTACCTTTAACTGTTATTACATTTTTCACTTTATCTTTGATAGGGGGTAAGGGGTCTGTAGGAAATATAATTTGGTCTATATTGATAGTGCTAGCTGCAACTACATTTAATATGTTTAATACAATAAATATACTAAATGTAAGAGAAAATAAATTAAAACTAGTAAATATAGTTAGGATGGGGAGGAGCCTATTTTCAGTGGTTTTTCAACTTTTATTATATTGGATGAAGGGAGGGTTGTTTTTAGGTGAGGTACTGGGGCGAATTTTAGGCTTAATATTTTTATCTAAAAAAAAGTATTATATAGTTAGTTTTGTTGAAGCAAAAAAAATGATTATAACTCGACTTAATTATATTAAGTATGTCGTTTCTGCTAGCTTTTTAAATACATTAGGATTGAATTTGTATCCTATTGTCGTTTTAAAATTTTATGATCCTATTCTAGTAGGTAAGTTTTTCTTTGTACAAAAACTACTAAGCGCTCCTGTAACTATATTTGCGCAGTCAATTTCTATTGCTTTACTAGGTGATTTTAATAAAATTATAAAAACAGATAAAAATGAATTAATAAAAAAAATACATAAAATAAGTTTGGTATTCTTTTTGGGGGGAGCAATTTTATTTTTAATTTTAGGTTTAATTTTAAAAAAATATGAATCTATTATTTTTGGAGACAATTGGTCTGGTATTTTTGTTTTTGTTTTTGTTTTACTCCCATTTCTAGTTGGGCAAACTGCATTTTCTCCTTTTTCACAGTTATTAGTTTTAACTGGAGGAGAGAGAAAGCAATTGAAATGGGATATTATAAGGTTGATATTGATTTTACTATCTATATTTTTACCCATTTTATTGGACTTTAACAATAAGTTTTTTGTTAGTTTAGCTTTATATTCTATATTTAACTTTTTTATGTATTTGTATCATTATTATATGGTTATTTCATTAATACGTAGGTTTGAAGTATGAGTAATTTTTTAATGATTTTAAAAACTCAAAATTTGAGAAATGATCAAAGAGTCTTAAAAGAGATAAGATCCCTTACAGAATGTGGTGCAAATGTTAATGTTCTTGTTGCTAAAGACTGTGATATGACGGAGGAAGAGTTAAATAAGCCTATGAAAGAAATAAGTATTTTTGGTGGTGCAGCACCAAGAAATATTTTTATTCGTATTTTAGGTGTTTTTGATTTTTATATAAAAAGTCTTTTTTATATAATACCCAAAAAAAAGAAAATTAATAAATACTGGATTTGTGATCCAATTATGTTTGGCTTAATTCTATTAATAAAATTAATAGATCCTAATTCTAAAATTATTTGGGATCACCATGAGCTCCCTCCCACTTGGTTTTTAAAAAATAAGCTTTTATTGAGTTTTTTTAAATTAGCTTATAGAAAAGCTGATATTGTTATTCATTGTAATCAAAGTAGAAAAGATTATCTGGAAAATCTATTAAACTTTAAGCATGGTAACTCTTATGTTATTAGTAATTATCCTGATGTTATAGATGGGAATGAAGAAGAATATCTTAATGAAGAGTCTGAAAATTGGATAAATAACAAAAAATTTGTTTATCTACAAAATTGTTTACAAGAAGACAGAAATGGAGCAGTTATAATTAAGGCACTAATTGGTAAAGGTTATTATATTTATCACGCTGGTAAAATTAATAAAAATTATTTAGAAACTAATGGAATTGATCCTAATCATAAACAACTTAAATTAGGAGGTTACTTATCATTTAAACAAATTAATAGAGTGCTAAAAAAATGTGAATTTACAGTAATATGTTATAAGAAAAACTCATTAAATCAAATATATTGTGATGCAAATAGACTTTATCAAGCTATGGCTTTAGGTACACCGCTTATTATCGGAGACAATCCAAGTATGATAGAGTCGACTATAAATTATCATTCTAAAATTATATTGGAAGGAGATGGTTCAGAAATTAAAAGTTTTTCAAATCTTCCTATTGAGTTTGATAATTGTAGAAAACCATTAGTATATTCTTGGAAGGTATTTTATAAAGATTTTCAGGACATAGTTAAAATATGATTAGTATCTTTTTATATTTATTGGGACTTTTTTTTAACCTTGCTTTAATTTACTTATTTTTTAATAAAAAAAGTACTATGGTTTTGTTGCCATTAGGTTTAACTTTTCTTTATTATTTCCCTGTTTTTTTTGATGTATTTTTTAATACAGCTTTTTTTTCAAAAGGGATTATAGATGAGGCAAATTTCTTTACATTTTTTGTAAATTTGAATTTACTAGTTTTTAGCTTAATATTTTATAAGGCTTGTTATAATGAGGCTGAAAGAATTGATGACTTAGATTTAAATTTAAGAAAAAATTTTTTTAAATTTTATGAGGGTTTATTTGTAGTTTCTTTTTTTTTGTTGATTTTGGCAGTTTTAAAGTCAACTGATGGTAATATATTTGCATACTCTTGGGGGAGTAGGCATTTAGAGGGAGGGAATAATATATTTTTTCTTTTAGCTACTTATTTATATGTGGCTAGTGCAGGTGTGCTTTTTCTAAACTGGAAAAGTAATAATAGATATAAATTTTTAATTTTAATTTTAATAGGTATTCTTTTTGTTCTTTTAATACGTAGTCGGGGCTATTTGGTACCTATAGTTCTTAGCTTTGTTATTTACTTTTTAGTTTGGAAAAGAAAAATATTTTTTTCTTCATTCATTATTTTAGTGTTTGTATTTTTATTTTTTATACTACAGCAGATTAGATTTCTGGGAAGTCTAGAGAGTGGGAATGTTATAGATTTTAATGTAATGATTAATAATATTTTTGAACAAATTAAATATGGGAATAGTGAGTTATCGTTAAGGAATGTGTACTTTAGTTTTATAAGAGATTATGATTATCTGGAGAATTATTTTAATTTCGGTGATTTTCACACATATCTAAGAATTCTATTTTTTTGGGACATTTTTGATTTAGGACTTAAGCCTAAAGATTTTGCTAATACTATGTATATTGCATATTATGGGGGGAATAGTTATGTGCAAAATCCAACGATGCACCCTACTCTCTACGGAACTATTTATGCTAATGGAATGTATTTATCCTCAGTATTATTTTCTTTAATAGTTGTTTTCTTGCTATGGTTGGAGGAAATATCTAAGAAAAAAGGTTTGATTTTTTATTGGTTGATGATTCCAACTTTTACTTATTGTATAATATTTATTGCTAGAGGAAGTTTGAATGTAGCGGTTATTTATCTGCTAGTTATCTTTGTATTTAACTCTTTAATTTACAAATTAATAAGGTAAGAATTTATGAGAAAATTTAAAATACTTGTTGTCGCCCCTTATCTTTCCTTCCCTAGTGAATCAGGATCAAACCGATTTATATTTTTAGTTAATATTTTAAAGAAAAAATACGATGTTACTTTAGTTACGAGTTTATTTCACCATAAGTCTAAAACGGTTCGTAATTTCAACCCTGTAATAGAAGGTGTAAAGGTAGTGCTTATTGATGAACCTGGATATTCAAAAAATATAGATTTAAAAAGAATTAACAGTCATTATATCTTTTGTAAGAATTTTGTAAATTTTTTAGATAAAAATATTTTTCAATATGATTTAGTTTATTCGGCCTATCCCTTGATTAAAACAAACTATATATTAGGACAGTTAAAGAATAAATATAATTTTAAATTTATTATTGATGTGCAGGATGTATGGCCTGAAGCAATTACTGGAGCAATTCCTATTTTATCGTCTACGCTAGGCAGTTATCTTTTAAAGCCTGTAAGTTACTATGCTAATAGAACTTATTCGTATGCCGATGCTTTGATTGCAGTTTCAAAGACTTATTTAAATAGAGCAAACGTAAATCATTTACCGGAAGACCTTGCAAAAGCAGTTTATATTGGCGCTAATGGTGTACCACTCATCAACTATCAAAATAATAATGATAAAGTAAGAGCTGTGTATTTGGGAACTTTAGGTGAAAGCTATGATCTAGAAACTATAATTAGAGCTGCTGCAATTTGCAGAGATGATGCTGAGTTTATTATTGTAGGAACCGGCCCTAAAGAGGATTACTTAAAAAAACTTAATCAACAACTAGGTGGTTATGTTAAATTTTTAGGTAGTTTAAAGTATTCAGACGCAATAGAAGTAGTCAAAAGCTCAGATATTGCTTTAAATGCTATTAAAGATAGTGCTCAACAGTCTATTACTAATAAACTTTCAGATTATTTTTATTGTAATAAGCCTATATTTAGTTCTCAGACAAATAAAGAAGTTATGGAGCTATTATCTAGAGGAGGGGGGATTAATTATCTTGCAGGAGATTATGAGGAGCTTGCTAGGTTAGTTTTGAGTATTAACAAAGATCAACTACAAAGAATGTCTGAAGTGAATAGATTGATTTATAAAGAAAGTTTTTACCGTCCGGAGTCTTATAAAGCTATTTTACAGTTAATTGAGGAATTAATTTGATTATGTTGAAACGTATCCTCGATATTATCATCGCTTCTATAGCCCTAATTTTACTGTCACCGCTTTATTTTTATGTCGCACATAAGGTGAAAAAAAATTTAGGTTCTCCTGTATTGTTTCGTCAAGTACGTCCAGGCTTACATGGCAAGCCCTTTGAAATGATCAAGTTTCGTACTATGACGGATGAGCGAGATGCTCAGGGTAATTTATTACCCAACGAACAACGTTTGCCAAAATTTGGAAAAATGCTGCGTGCAACAAGCCTAGATGAAATGCCAGAGCTTTGGAATGTAATTAAAGGTGATATGAGTATTGTTGGACCCAGACCATTACTCATGGATTATTTGCCATTATATAATGAAGAGCAAGCGAAGCGTCATAATGTACGTCCAGGCATGACCGGTTATGCTCAGGTAAATGGAAGAAACTCTATTAGTTGGGAAGAAAAATTTAAGCTTGATACATGGTATGTCGAAAACCGTTCCACTTGGCTTGATTTTAAAATTATGTTTCAAACAGTAAAAAAAGTTTTGATTAAAGAAGGTATTAATCAATCTGAAGAGGTAACTATGACTCGTTTTACTGGAAACAAAAATGAGCAGTAATAAAATATTGTATGCTATTTATGGGGCCAGTGGCTTTGGCCGTGGTGTTATGCCTTTAGCTAGAAAACAATTGAGTCATCTAGATGCACAAGATTATGAACTTGTATTTATTGATGATGGTGAAAATAACACCTTAATTAATGGTCATAAAGTATATAGCTTTGAGGAATTTAAAAAATTACCTGCTCAAGATAAATATGTTGCTATAGCAATAGCCAATAGTAGAATTAGAGAAAAACTTGTCTTAAAGCTCGATTTGGTAGGAATTAAAGCTTGGTCTGTTTATGCAGATACAATGATTATGATGGATGAGGTAAAGATAGGTGAGGGTGCTGTTTTATGCAACCACGTTCACTTTACCTCAAATATTCAAATTGGTAAGTATTTTCATGCTAATTATTTTAGTTATGTCGCGCATGACTGTGTAATTGGTGACTATGTTACATTTGCCCCAGGGGTAAAATGTAATGGCAATATCCATATTGAAGACCATGTTTATATTGGAACAGGTGCGATAATAAAACAGGGTACACCAGATCGACCATTGATTATTGGTAAAGGTGCAGTTGTCGGTATGGGCGCAGTAGTCACCAAAAGCGTACCACCGGGCGTCACGGTGATCGGTAATCCGGCACGAATTCTAGAGAAAAAATAAGCTTTTCAATTTTAAAAATTCAGGACACATCATGTTAAATACTGTATTTGAACCATGGCCAAGTTTTACCCAAGAAGAAGCGAATGCTGTATCTCAAGTATTACTTTCAAATAAAGTCAATTATTGGACAGGGCAAGAGTGCCGTGAATTTGAAAAAGAATTTGCCCAATTTGCGCAAACCCAATATGCCGTGGCACTTGCCAACGGTACTGTCGCTTTGGATGTTGCACTAAAAGCCTTGAATATTGGCGCGGGTGATGACGTAATTGTCACTTCACGCACCTTTTTAGCTTCGGCAAGCTCCATTGTGACAGCAGGTGCAAACCCAATTTTTGCAGATGTAGAACTCGATTCACAAAACATTTCTGCCCGTACCATTGAAGCGGTACTGACTCCAAATACCAAAGCCATTATTTGTGTGCATTTGGCAGGGTGGATGTGTGATATGGACCCGATTATGCAATTGGCAAAAGAAAGGGGTCTGTATGTGATTGAAGACTGTGCACAAGCACATGGTGCGATGTACAAAGGCAAATCTGCAGGTTCAATTGGACATATTGGTGCGTGGTCTTTCTGTCAGGACAAAATTATGACCACAGGTGGCGAAGGCGGTATGGTTACCACCAACGATGAACAACTATGGAAAAAAATGTGGTCGTACAAAGACCACGGTAAAAATTACGACAGCATTTATCACAAACAACATCCACCAGGGTTCCGCTGGTTACACGACTCTTTTGGCACCAACTGGCGCATGATGGAAATGCAAGCAGTGATTGGACGTATTCAATTACAGCGCATGCCTGAATGGACACAAAAACGTACCGAGCATGCACAGCGCATTTTGGCAGCGTTTCAGGACAGTCCATTTTTTACTGTGCATTACCCAGACAGTGACTATGTACATGCCAACTACAAGTGCTATGTGCAGGTCAATAGCGAACAGTTACCTACAGATTGGTCACGTGATCGTATCATGCAGGAAATTAATGCCCTGAATGTACCTTGTTTTAGTGGTTCATGTTCAGAAGTGTATTTAGAACACGCCTTTGATGGCACCGCATGGCGACCTGCACAGCGTTTATCAAATGCACAGCAATTGGGCGAAACCAGTTTAATGTTCTTGGTTCATCCAAACTTAAGCGATGACAGTATCACAAAAACCATTGCGGCAATTCAGCAGGTGATACAACAGATGGCAAGCTAAGCCGTACTTGTGATGCAGCCCTCAAGTGGTGATCTTCATCTTGCGATAGGGCGCAAAGGGCTGCATTAGGTTTGTTGGTGCAGCTTTACATCATTCGGCTTTTGCAGTGCGATAGAGTCATCTAATCTTTAAATCGAAAATAGAGTAAAATATTGAAAAGTCATATATCTTACTCTGATAAAAATAGTGTGAACTGAGGGTTGTTTTAAGATATCTCATCCAAACCATCCTCAGTAAAAAATTGAGAAGCCTCATTCCGTGAAATCCATTATCGAACCTGCTGTAGAATCCCCCCGCTTAGTCAAACTCGCATTTTTAATGGTGCTGGACTTTTGTGTATTTCCTGTCTTGCTGTGGCTTTGTTATGCCATCCGCCAGTTTGATTTAGGCGCAGAAGTGGTGCCTAACTTGGCTTTTGGTTCGGTATGGGCAAGTGTGATTGCCGTTGTATCGCTGTTTATTTTTGGGGTATATCGCTTTATTGTGCGCACCTACAGCGAACTGTTTATGGTCAAATTGGGGTTGGGCACTGCTTTGACTGTGGCAGGGTTGTATGCGCTGGCTTATTTTACCGATGCCTTTATCCCCACCTCTATTCCGCTCATGTTCGGATTTCTCATGTTCGCATGGGTTTGGTTTAGCCGTGGTTTTATTCGCTTTATCGTGCGTTCTTATTTACAGGCCGATGTACAAAAAAAACGTGTCGCGATTTATGGCGCGGGCAACGCAGGACAGCAAATTGCAGCGGCATTATACAATTCCGATGAACACTTACCCGTATTATTTATTGATGATGATCCATCACTCAGTGGGCAACAGTTGGGCCGTTTGAAAGTCTATGATGCAGAAAGAGCATTAAAAGTCATGCCGAAAAAGCATATTGATGAAATTTTGATTGCACTGCCTTCTGTCGGGCGGATGCGTAAAAGCGAGATTGTCAAATTCTTAGAACCTGCACATATTAAAATTACCGAAATTCCAGGACTGACTAAACTGGTCGATGGTGAAATTCGCGTATCGGATATTCAGGAAGTCGATATTATTGACTTGCTCGGGCGTGACCCTGTGCCGCCAGTACCCGAACTGTTGGCTAAAAATATTCAAGAGAAAATAGTTTTGGTCACAGGCGCGGGTGGTTCCATTGGTTCTGAACTGTGTCGCCAAATTGTCAAAAATAAACCCAAAGCTTTGGTGATTTATGAACTGACTGAATTTGCGTTGTATAGCATTGACAAAGAATTACGTTTAAATAGTGATGTCACGATTATCCCAATTTTAGGTTCAGTGTTGGATCAGGCCAAACTGGAACGGGTGATGGAACAGTATGCGATTCAAACTGTGTACCATGCCGCTGCCTACAAACATGTGCCCTTGGTGGAATGTAACCCATTGGCAGGTTTGAAAAATAATGCGATTGGTACGGCATTTAGCTTAAATGCAGCGGTCAAAACAGGTGTGGAAACATTTGTACTCATTTCTACCGATAAAGCCGTGCGTCCCACCAATGTCATGGGGGCGTCTAAACGTATGGCAGAGTTGTATTGTCAGGCGATGGCAGAAGCGCAAGATCAGACCCAAATTAGCATTGTCCGCTTTGGGAATGTCTTGGGTTCATCGGGTTCGGTGGTGCCGTTGTTTAAACAGCAAATTGCCAAAGGTGGGCCTATTACCGTGACTCATCCGGAAGTCACCCGTTACTTTATGACCATTCCAGAAGCCTCGCAATTGGTGATTCAGGCGGGTGCTTTAGGTCAGGGGGGCGACGTATTCCTGCTGGATATGGGGGAACCTGTACGCATTCAGGACTTGGCACGTCAAATGATTGCACTGAGTGGGTTAAAAGTACGGGAAACAGGCAGTCAGGAAGGAGATATTGAAATTCAATATTCAGGCTTACGTCCTGGCGAAAAACTTTACGAAGAATTGTTGATTGATGCCGATAATACCGAAGTGACCCAGCACAGTCGGATTTTGCGTTCTTATGAAAAAATGTATCCGTTGGATGAATTGCTGATGGTGTTTGAGCGTATGCATGACTTAACCGCAATTCAAAGTGATATCGACTGGGCTTTAGCACAGCTTGAACACTATGTGGATGGTTATGTCCGTGGGACAGAAATTAAGGTGAACTAAATTTCAAAAACTAAGTTGAAGTAAGTCCAACTTGTTGATGAGTAAAATTTAACTAAAAAATTTGTGTGAAATTAGGTATCTAAGATGATTAAAAAAGCCATTTTACCCGTTGCTGGTTTAGGCACGCGCTTTTTACCTGCCAGTAAATCTATCCCTAAAGAAATGGTGACTGTGGTCGATCGTCCTGCGATTGAATATGTAGTGCGCGAGGCGGTTGCTGCAGGGATTGAGCAAATTATTTTGGTGACCCATTCCTCTAAAGCCTCAATTGAAAACTACTTTGACCGTAACTTTGAGTTAGAAACCACTTTAGCCCAAAAACAAAAACTGGATTTGCTCAAAGAGATTACCGAAATTTTACCTGCACATGTCAGTGTCGTGAGTGTGCGTCAGCCACAACCTTTAGGCTTAGGGCATGCGGTTTTATGTGCTAAATCTGTAGTGGGCAATGACGCCTTTGCAGTGCTGTTACCCGATGTATTGGTTAAAGATGATGCTGCACAAAATGACTTGGCACGCATGATTCAGCGTTTTGAGCAAAGCCATGCCGCACAGATTATGGTCGAAGCAGTGCCAGATCATCTGGTCGATCAATACGGTATTGTCGATGTAGCTGCAGCACCTGCTGAAGGTGAAAGTACAGTGATGCAGGGCATTGTCGAAAAACCCGCAGTAGGCACGGCACCTTCTAATTTATCGGTGGTGGGGCGTTATGTCTTGCCTGCAGAAATTATGAATTTGCTTGAAAACACCCCTAAAGGGGCAGGTAATGAAATTCAATTGACCGATGCCATTGCCATGTTGCAACAAAACAGTGTGGTGGAAGCTTACCGTATGCAAGGTCAGACTTTTGACTGTGGCAGCAAGTTGGGTTACTTAAAAGCGGTGTTGCATTATGGACTCGATCATCCAAAATTAGGCGATGATTTTAAAGCCTTGATTCAAGAGTTAAAGATTGAATCTTAAGGATGGGTTGAGGGAGGAAAGATTAGAAAATCTCTCCTAGCCTCCCTTCTTACGCAAGAATTTAAAGCAGTGCTTAAACTCTGGCTCAGGGAGGAACATCCATTATAAAGCTTTTGCTAGTGCGAACTTCCCCCTTTGAAAAAGGGGGATTGAGGGGGATTAAAAAAAGGAGAGCCAAATATGGTGAAAACTTCCAATGTTGAAAATCTCTCCCAACCTCTCTTTAAAAAAGAGAGGGGTGCTCATTATAAAATTGATTTTATGTGCGAAAATTTAAAGCAGTGCTTAAATTCTTGCTCATGGTGGAACATCCATTATAAAGCCTTTGCTAGTGTGAACTTCCCCATTTTCAAAGGGGGATTGAGGGGGATTAAAAAAAGGAGAGCCAAATATGGTGAAAACTTTCAATGTTGAAAATCTCTCCTAGCCTCCCTTTAAAAAGGGAGGAACAGTAGGAAAGGATGAAATGTAAAAATCTTTCCTAATCTCTCTTGAATCAAGAGAGTAACCCCATGAAATAAACAGCATCAACCAATACACAGGAACCACATTTTGAAAGTCGCAGTCTTTGGAAAAACCCTCTATGCAGGCGTGATGTCTGCACTCTTGGCAGAATGTGGGCATCAAGTCTATTGGTGCGATATCTTTCAGGATGCAGCTCATCCGCTCGAACAGCAACATCTCAGCTTTCAAGACCAAGCCTTAAGTCTGTTATTACAACAACAATGCAGCAAAGGCTTTTTACACTATTGTGATTTTGCTGCATTGCCTTTAGATGTGGATGTCTATCTACTCAGTTTGAACCCGACTGAAGAAGCACACGCCTTAACTGTTTTGCGGCAGTTGCAACAACGTCCGATCATTCACCCTAAACTGATGATCAATGCCTCGACTTTGGGCTTAAATGGCACACAGCGCCTGCAAAAAATCTTGCCACAAGATGACTGGATTTATTTGCCCGACATGATTCAAGAGGGCAATGCCATTCAAAGTATGACCCGCGCACAGCAACTCACGGTGGGTTGTGAAAATGAACGTGCGCAAGTCAAACTCAAAGAATTACTTCGCCCTTTATTTCCACGTGCACAGCAATATATGTTTATGCCCGTGTTGGATGCAGAATTTACCAAACTGAGTATTTCCGGCATGTTGGCGACTCGTATCAGTTATATCAATGACTTGGCAGTGGTGGCAGAAAAACTCGGGATTGATATTGAGCATGTACGGCAGGGTATGGCGGCAGATAGCCGTATTGGCACATCATATATGTATCCTGGTGCGGGGTTTGGTGGTGAAAACTTTAGTCATGATATTCAGACTCTGGCCAGTACCGTATCCACCACAGGGGTGAAAAGTCAGCTGTTGGCGCAGGTCTGGGACATTAACGAACAACAAAAAGAACTCTTGTTTAGAAAGCTTTGGAATTATTATCAGGGCGATTTAAACGGCAAAACTGTGGCTATTTGGGGCGCAGCCTTTAAAGAAAATACCGCACGGGTGCAACATTCTCCCATTCATGTGATGTTGCCTGCGTTGTGGGCGCAGGGTGTGACGGTCAAATTGCACGACCCACAAGCCTTGCCTGAAATTGTGGCACAGTATGGTCAGCGCGATGATCTGATTTTATGTACAGACCAATATCAAGCCGTCGAAGGTGCATCGGCATTATGTGTGCTGACCGCGTGGAAACAATATTGGAGTTTGGATTATCCGACTTTGTTGCAGCAGATGCAGCATCCACTGATTTTGGATGGTCGCAATATTTATGATCCTGAATTTGTGAAGGCACAAGGTTTTGCTTATATGGGAGTCGGTCGCTAATGATTCGTAGCACAATGCCACAGACGCAAAGCTCGATTTCCCCAAATGACAATGCCTTGTCGCAGTTAAAACAATTGCAGCATCAGTTTCAGCAGCTGCATTTAAATCAGCTGTTTGCTCAAGATCCGCAGCGTTTTCAGCATTTCTCGGTGGCTTTGGACAGTGTGCTGTTTGACTATAGCAAGCATCGGATTGATGCCAAGGTGTTGCAGACCCTGGTTCAGTTTGCACAGCAGAGTCAGCTTGCTGAGTGGATTGGACGTTTATTTTCAACAGCAACTGGCTCAGAGAAAATCAACTATACCGAACAGCGCGATGCGATGCATTGGGCCTTGCGTTTGCCTGCGACTAGCCCAGCAGCAAGCGCTTCCGAACAGACCGCTGCATTGACTGAGCAAGTCCATACCCAGCTTGAGCGTATGTATGCCTTGGTGGAAAAAATCCATGCAGGCCAATACCGTGGTGCCACGGGTGAAGTGATTCAGGATGTGGTCAATATTGGTGTGGGTGGCTCAGATTTAGGCCCGTTGATGGTGACTCAAGCCTTATCTGATTTTAAAGTGGCGACAGAAAAACCACTGAATGTACATTTTGTGTCCACCATGGATGGCAGCCAGTTATCTGAATTGCTGCATCGTCTGCGTCCTGAAACCACTTTATTTATTATTTCGTCCAAGTCTTTTGGCACTATTGATACCTTATCCAATGCGCAAACGGTGAAACAATGGCTAGAAAAGGCTTTGGGTACACATGCGCAAATTCTGAAACATCACTTTATTGGGGTATCCACCAAAGCCGATAAAATGACTGCTTGGGGCATTTGCCCTGAAAATCAGCTCTTGCTTTGGGATTGGGTCGGTGGTCGCTATTCGTTATGGTCGTGTATTGGCTTACCGATTGCCCTGACCATTGGCGTTGCGGGTTTTCAGCGGTTTTTAGCAGGTGCACATGCGGTTGATCAGCATTTTCAAAATGCTGCATTTGATCAGAACATCCCAGTGCTGATGGGTTTGCTGGGGGTGTGGAATAATAATTTCCTGAATATTCAGACTCATGCGGTCTTGCCTTATGATGGACGTTTAAAATACTTCGCTTCGTATTTACAGCAATTAGAAATGGAATCCAATGGCAAGTCGATTCAGCGTAATGGCGAGGCGGTGAGCGTTGATACTTGCCCGATTGTTTGGGGTGAGGTCGGGCCGAATGCACAGCATGCGTTCTATCAATTGTTGCATCAAGGGACACATGCGGTCAGCTGTGATTTTATTGCCCCTGTGCAGCGTTATAATGCCAATCAATTTACCTATGCGGAAAATGCTGAGGCTTTAGTAGAGCAGCATCATTTGGCCTTGTCTAACTGCTTGGCACAGTCGCGGCTTTTGGCCTTTGGTAATCAGGCTTTAGATCAGCAGGAATTAGATGGCTTAGCGGCATATAAGCAGTACAGTGGCAATCAGCCAAGTAGCAGTATTTTATTGCAAGAACTCAATCCGTATAGCTTGGGCATGTTGATTGCTTTGTATGAACACAAAGTCTTTGTACAATCGGTACTGTGGAATATCAATCCTTTTGACCAATGGGGCGTAGAAAAAGGCAAGGAAATTGCCAATCAGCTCTTGCCTATTTTAAATGGGCAGCAACAGGATTTATCGGCACTCGATGCATCGACCCAAGGTTTATTAAAAATTTTATTAGGAAAAATAGATGGCTAATATTTTAGTCACAGGCGGTGCGGGCTATATCGGTTCACATACCTGTGTTGAGTTGCTGAATGCAGGGCACAGCGTGGTGGTGCTAGATAATTTATCTAATAGCTCGGCAGAGTCATTGGCGCGGGTGCAGCAACTGACTGGCAAAACCTTGCAGTTTATTCAGGGCGATATTCGTGATGCCGCTGCTTTGGATGCCCTGTTTGCGGAACATCAAATTGATGCAGTGATTCATTTCGCAGGACTCAAAGCAGTGGGAGAAAGCCAACAAATTCCACTGAGCTATTTTGATAACAATATTGCGGGTTCAATTAGTCTGATTCAGGCGATGCAACGCGCGCATGTGTTTAAACTGGTGTTTAGTTCATCGGCTACAGTATATGATGAAGCCAATATTTCACCGTTGAATGAAGAGATGCCAACGGGTATGCCAAGCAATAACTATGGCTATACCAAACTGATTGTAGAACAGCTTTTACAAAAAGCAGTCCTTGCCGATGCACGTTGGTCAATTGCGTTATTGCGTTATTTTAACCCTGTGGGGGCGCACAAAAGTGGCTGCATTGGCGAAGACCCACAAGGTATTCCAAATAATTTAATGCCTTATGTCACCCAAGTGGCGGTGGGACGTCGTGAAAAACTGTCAATTTTTGGGCAGGATTATGCCACACCAGATGGTACTGGTGTGCGCGATTATATTCATGTGGTCGATTTGGCCAACGCGCATTTATGTGCCTTGAATAACCGTTTGACTGCCCAGGGTTGCCGTGCTTGGAATATTGGTACGGGTAATGGAATTTCGGTGCTGCAAGTGAAGAATACTTTTGAACAGGTCAATGGTGTGCAGATTCCATTTGAGTTTGCACCACGTCGTGAAGGCGATGTTGCGACCTCTTTTGCAGATAATAGCCGCGCCGTGCAAGAACTGGGCTGGACACCACAATATGGCCTAGAAGATATGTTGACTGATAGCTGGAACTGGCAAAAGCAGAATCCGAATGGTTATCGTCAAGATGAGTGATTCTAGCTATACACTTAGCCACGAGGTTTAGAGCATAAAAATGGGAGTCAAAACTAACTCCCATTTTTTATTACTTTGATTTTTCAGATTAAGCTTGAATCAATTGTGTCAACTCATCCACATAGTCCTGCATTGGGCATGGGTTTTGATCACGACGGCTTTCAATATTTAAGCGCAATAAAGGTTCGGTATTTGACGCACGCACATTCAAACGCCATGTACCAAAGTCAAGACTCACACCATCGGTTTGGTCAATCGCTGGATTTAGGCTAGCATAATGCTCAAAGATTTTTTGGATGGTGGCTTGAGTATCGGCCACTTTAAAGTTAATTTCCCCCGAACATGGGAATTTGGCAATCATTTCTTCGACTAGATTTGATAGCGATTGTCCTGTTTCAGACAATACCGAAACCGTCAATAGCCATGGAATCATGCCGCTGTCACAATAGGCGAAATCACGGAAATAGTGGTGTGCGCTCATTTCACCGCCGTAAACGGCATTGTGCTCACGCATCACATCTTTAATAAAGGCATGCCCAGATTTAGATTGAATCGCTTCACCTTGATATTGTGCGACCACATCGAAGGTATTCCAGACCAAGCGCGGGTCATGCACAATTTTTTCGCCTGCTTGTTTGAGCAAAAACGCCTGTGCCAATAAGCCGACAATATAATAGCCTTCAATAAACTGGCCTTTTTCATCGAATAAGAAACAGCGGTCAAAGTCACCATCCCACGCAATGCCCATGTCGGCTTGATGCTCTAATACGGCATTGCGGGTGCTATCACGGTTTTCCACTAAAATTGGGTTTGGGATACCATTGGGGAAAGTACCATCGGCATCATTGTGAATTTTGACCAATTCAACAGGGATATTCAGAGCTTTGAATTTTTGCTCAATAGCATCGACCACATGTCCTGCAGCGCCATTGCCTGCATTCATGACCAGTTTCATTGGGCGAATTTTGCTAGGCTCGATATAAGTCATTAAATGTTCGATAAATTCAGGCAAAATATTGTAGCTTTGAGTGCTGCCTTTGTGCTCAACTGGGGTAAATTCGCCCGATTCTGCCAAACCCTGAATATCTTTTAGGCCGGTATCGGCACTAATCGGACGTGCATTTTCACGTACCAGTTTCATGCCGTTGTAGTCCATGGGATTATGGCTGGCAGTTACTTCAATGCCCCCTTGCACGTCTAAATGAAAGGCTGCGAAATAGACTTCTTCTGTGCCTGTCATGCCCAAATCTAGCACATTGACCCCTGCATCATTTAAACCACGAATGGTGGCTTGCTTTAAGCCTTCGCTGCTAAGGCGAATATCGCAGCCAATCGCAACGGTTTTGGGTTGGTAAATTTGTCCGTAAGCACGACCAATTTTATAGGCAATCTCTTCATTGAGTTCTGTGCCCAATTTTCCGCGAATGTCATAGGCTTTAAAACAGGTTAATGTGCTCATGTATTGTCCTAAATATTTGGAAAAATCGTATTGCTGCCTATGATAATCGAACTGTGTGTAATGTGCTGTATAGAATGGAAGATCAATTGCTTGAAGATGTTTCAGGTCAAAGACTATGGATGAGAAAAGATGTGGTGATGGGCAAAGGCGTTTTTAATGAGTAAGAAGTTGGTTAAAATACGGCTCAGACTTATGTGTTCGATATGATTGAAGATGGAATTACAGAAAAGTACTTTAGAGCCAGTGCAGAAACTTTCTGCGCCACAGAAAAAATTTCAGAAATTATGCCAAAAAATTGAGCAGGAACAGCTACGTTTGAATGAATGGCAGACCGCACAAGCCGATATTCAGGCACGTGCCAGCCGTGAAATTTTACCGACTTATGCGCAATTGCGTGAAGTTATATTTCAGCAAATTCAACAATTGCTTCAGCAAAAACAACAAAAAGTGACGGCAGCCCAGCAAACTAAGCTGGATCAAAAAATTGAGCAACTCAGTTTACAACTTTTGGATTCGCAGCAGATGTCTACCGAACAAGTTCAGTTTTTAACAGAATTGCTGAACAGTTATGGGCATCATATTGAATTGCTAGACACAGATGATGTGGATTTAAGATCTGAAGCTAAAACAGCAACAGAGTCAGAAGACGAAAATGTTGAACAATGTGAACAAAATAGTTTTGAACATGATGAGTCTGAACAAGAGCGCTTGGCACAGCTCAAGCTAGAAAGTTTGAAGCATTTTCTTTGTGAAGAATATGGCCTAGATCTAGATTTTTTTGATTTTCAGCATGATCCATTAGATTTAGATGACTTTATAAAAAAATTTGAACAAAAAATGCAAGAACAAGAGGAGCTGGATTTTTTAAGTCAGTTGAGTAGTGCGCAAAAAGCTTTTGCCGAACAGCAAATTGCCCGTGAAAAAGCCAAAGCAGCAAAAAAACAGCAACAGCGTGAAGAAGCCAAGAAACTAGCAAATCAGTCCATTAAAGCGATTTACTTAAAAATTACAGCGTGGATTCACCCAGATCGTGAGCAAGATGAGCAGAAAAAACAAGAAAAAACCGTATTGATGCAGCAAGCCAATCAGGCTTATGAAGCCAATGATTTATTGACATTGTTAAATTTGCAAATTCAGTTGGGTCAGCAGCATAATTTGTCTTTCGCCAATCAACAATTAAAAGCGTATAACCTGCTTTTAGAAGAACAGTTAGAAACTTTGCAAATGCAAGTAGATGACATTATTTACTCTTTTAATTGGAGTCAGTTTTTATATTCTAACCGTAAAATTAAAGTGCAGGATTTGTATCGAAAATATGAGCAAGACTATCGACATGTTCAACAAAAATTAGCTCGAGCGCAAGAGATACTGGAAAAATATCAAGACCTTAAACAATTAAAGCAATTGATGCGCAGTCAATATGTGTGGGAAATGCATGCTGTGATGATGTAGACATATTGAGGTTTGGGTCTGGAATAAGGTGAAGCTTGGGCTTGCAATAGCGATATTAGCAGTGATGACAAAGATTCATTGATTAGCAAGTCTTTGTAATATATTTTGACGTGTAGCAGTGCTGAATAGATTGACAGAATTAGGTAAACTAAATTCCTAAGTTTTCACTTAAATTTGAATGGCTTAGAGAGGTTTGGCTTTGAATGTTTATGCAAAAAGTAGTCTTTATTTACAATATTCCTTTTGAGTGAATCCAAGTTATGCTCAGGTTGGGCCGTTCGGCTACTATTCTGAATTGACACCTTTGTCCGTTATAATTGTATAAACATTTTTAGTGTCTGGTAATTATGTCCTCATTGATCAATTTTCTATCTCGCTTTAGTACAGCAACTCTTCAGCGCAGTCTTAGCTATGCTAAACGCATTGATAGGGAAACGATTGAGTTCTTTGAGGAAAAAGACGGGGTTACGATGTATGCCCAAATTGAAGGGACAGATTATTACGATACTGCAATTACCTATAATCCCCAAAAAGACCGTTTAATCGATGACGACTGCACTTGTCCGGTTGGATATAACTGTAAACATGCTGCTGCTTTAGCGCGGTTATTCTTTCAGGAATATCGCCAGGAATTTCAGCAGCGTTATGCTGACTCTCAATCCCCGCAGGGAATCGCAAAACGCCTACGGGGGGATGATCAGGCACAGCGCTGGTTGAATGATTTTAAACGGTATTTACAACAGACTGAACCAGAGCAATCTGTCAAAACAAACAATTATTTAATTTACCTGTTAGATCAGTCTGTCAGCTTAAAGAAATTGACAGTTGATGTTCAGAAGGCCAGACGCAATAAAAACGGCTCAATTGCAGGGGAAAGTTATTATACCCAATATGAAAATATCACCAGAAAGCATCTGACTTTACCTGAATAAAAACGACAATTATTTAACCAGATTTATTATTACGCCAAAATAAACAGCGACGAGCGTTTTTATCAAAGCAATCTTGATATCTCCGGAATTTCATTGGAGCACTTTAAATCTTTTATTCAAAGTGGCGATGTGTACTGGCAAAAAAAGAGCTATGCTGCACTTCAATGGTCAGAACAAGGCTATCACATCGAATTGATCTGGGAACAAGGTGTCAACAAACAGACGGAGCATTTAAACATTGAATTGGTCAATGGCGATATTCGACTCGATTTAAAATCAAATCCACATATCCAAATTCTCGCTAGCCAGCCACCGTGTTATGTGGATATTCAACAGAACACGGTGGGCCAGTTATATGGTGAATATACGGCAAATCTTCTGTACCATTTTTTACAGATGCCTGATCTTCCATCTATGCTCTTGCCAGAGTTTGAGAAACTGACTCATCAATATTCAGACGTGAAAAATCTGCCTCAGCCCGAGTCTATTCAGCATATTGATGTCCTTGAGGGTAGTCCCCAGCCAATTTTACGCTTCGGTGTTTTAGATAAATTTGATTGGAAATGGGAAGAATCTGTTTGTGCTGAAATTGAATTCTCCTATGCAGGCGGGCGAATTAAAGCAGGTACATCAGGTGACAGTTTCATTGGTGAGCAGCATGACAAAATGGTGCGACAGCTTCGGGACTTAGTTCAGGAACAACAGTCAATCCAGCGTTTACAGCTATTGGTCGAATCACTGAAGTGGGTGAAAGATCTTAGTTATGACCAGCAATTAAAACTGGATAAACAACGTCTCGATTCTATGGTTTTTGCTTTCTATGGAGACTGGATCAAACAGCTGATGCCCATCAATCAAATTGAGTTGATGGGCTGGCAGATAGAGCATCTGGAAAACAGCCCCTTTAACCTGCAATATGTTGAAAATTTAAATATTTCTATCACTGAATCTGAAGGCCAGCAGGACTGGTTCAATATCGGGGCGACGGTTCAAGACAGTGCAGGCAATTCTTATAATTTACTTGATGCGCTCGTAGCTTTGGTGCGAGTAAATCCTGATTTACTTGATCCGCGGACTTTTATTCATCTGCATGACAGTCAAATTTTCACCGTGAAAACTGCAGTTGATCAACCTGATTTGGCGCTATCCGCTAGGGATATTAAGCCGGTATTATTGCATCTGCAGAGCATTTTACAGCAAGAAGAGCGCAGTATTGATCGCTATGATGCGAGTCAATTATTAGAATTGCAGCATAATCTTGGGATGACATGGCAGGTCAGTGATCGCCTGCAGAAATTTGTACATAAATTCAAACAAGGCTATCAGCAACAACTGCCGACACCACAAGGTTTTCAGGGGGAGTTGCGTCTATACCAGCAGCAGGGCTTAGGCTGGTTACAGTTTTTAAGGGAAACCCAGCATGGCGGGATTCTGGCAGATGATATGGGCTTGGGGAAAACAGCACAAACTTTAGCCCATTTACTCATGGAAAAGCAGGCTGGATATTTGCAGGATAGTCCCGCCTTAATTGTTGCACCCACATCGCTGATGCATAACTGGTTCAAAGAAGCGGAGAAATTTACCCCAGAGCTCAAGGTATTGCTGCTACAGGGGCCCGACCGCCATCAGTATTTTGAGCAGATTCCGCACTATGATATTGTGTTAACCACCTATCCGCTTCTGGCGAGAGATGAAGAGCAACTAAAGCAATATGAATATCATCAACTCATTTTGGATGAGGCGCAGAATATCAAAAATCCGCGCGCCAAAGCTGCACAGGTAGTACGGCAATTAACAGCGCGACATCGTCTATGTCTAACTGGTACACCTATGGAAAATCATTTGGGTGAGCTGTGGGCACTATTTTATTTCCTGATGCCAGGATTTTTATATTCACAAGAAATTTTTAATAAAAAGTACCGTCATCCGATTGAAAAGCGCGGTGATGAGCAGTTAAGACAAAAGTTGGTCAACCGGATTAAGCCCTTCATTTTACGTCGCTTGAAAACTGACGTAGCCAAAGAGTTGCCAGAAAAAACCACGATTGAAGTCAATATTGATATGAATGACCAGCAATCCAAGTTATATGAGGCTGTTCGTGCCACGATGCAGGCAAGCATTCAGAAAATTGTGGCAGAAAAAGGCTTTAAACGTAGTCAAATTCAAATTTTAGATGCCTTACTGAAGCTACGTCAGGTGTGCTGCCATCCTAGCTTACTAAAGCTGGATTCAGTGAAAATTGGGCAGGCGCATTCTGCCAAACTTGAACAGTTGATGGATATGGTCGTTCCAATGGTGGAAGAGGGGCGAAAAATTCTTATCTTCTCTCAGTTTACCTCAATGTTGGAACTGATTGAACAACAGTTCCATCACGCAGAAATTGGCTATGTGAAGCTGACTGGAAAGACCAAAAAGCGAGATGAAGTCATTACAGCGTTTCAGTCTGGACAAGTGCCGGTATTTTTAATCAGTCTGAAAGCAGGAGGGGTCGGTTTGAATCTAACTGCCGCAGATACGGTCATTCACTATGATCCATGGTGGAACCCTGCTGCTGAAGATCAAGCTTCAGATCGTGCATGGCGGATTGGACAGGACAAGCCGGTATTTGTCTATAAGCTGATTACTAATAAAAGCATAGAAGAAAAAATTCTTGCCTTACAGCAAAATAAAGCAGAACTGGCACACTCTATTCTAAGCACAGATCATGAAGGCGAAGCGAAACTGACGGAAAATGACGTGATGAACTTGTTTGAGAAATTTTAGTTTGGTTTCAGATTACCCTAATCATCTGTAAGTATCTGAAAGTCTGGATGCAATTTTTTCCAATGTTCTCTTAATTTTTCTTTATGAGCAGGAATCATAGGTAAGTCTAGTAATAGCACTGGCCATACTGACCGTGCTTTGTCCATGATCGCGTGAAGTTGTTTTTCAATAACACGCCATGGAACACCGACTTTTTCAGCCCATTCTTCAAAGTGTTTCATCTCAGCTAAATACCAATCTTTATTTTTGGCAAGATTTAAGGCGAAATGACGCTCATTTTCAATATATACACTTGTCATCAATATATCGTATGCAGGGGATAATCTTGGCGTTGTTTTATCGTGATAAATCATACTCCAGTTCTTTAAGTGTGCATCTCCATTGGCGAGTAAAATATTGACGAGTAAACGGCTGGCAAATTGCTGAATATCAAAAATTTTGTTATCTGAATAGTGATAAATGATCTTACCGATCTGCTCATAATTTGTGGTGCTGTATTTCTGGTGTGGATATGAACCAAAGATCTGAGCAAAATCTTCAATATGAATAAGCTCTGTAGTATTAGCAGTACTCTGCCTATCGAATCTCTTAATTGCAAAAGCATATTGCTCTTGGGGTAGATTTAATGGTGGAAGGTCTTGTAAGAGTGCCATATCTACCAAACGAATCTCTGGGATATCTATTCCGACCATTTTGGCAAGGATCATCATAGAGTATTCATTCAGCGGAACAAAAGCATGTCTGGTAGAAGGAGTTTTGACAATCCAATCACCGAGTAGGCTGGATTCCGTTGCCTGTGCTAATGTAAAACGCCCATCTTTGGCTTTCATGGAAAACTTCATTTGGACGCCAGCCAAGGAAAACTTATTATTTGTCCGAATCTCTTGTTTTAATATCTGATCTGGATTCGAGATCTGAAGCTTAAATTTTATTCCATCTGGGATTTCTTCTGGATCTACTGGGGTTGCAATCAGTGCCCCAGGTAAGTCATGACCTAAAGCTGCCAATAACTGAAATTCATTGTCTATATGTATTTTGAGGCTTTGTGCTATGAGTTCGCGTAATGCACCTTCTGGTAGCAGATTTGATAGCAAGGGGTGTAAGCGCTGATGTGTAACATAGGTCTTTTCTAAAATCTTATCCGCTTGAGGATATAAAGGGGAAGTAAGCAAGCTCAAGGTCGGACGTTGCTGATCCAAGTGAAAAGAATCTGTGAAAACCAGAATATTTTTTCCGCTCTGAAATCCTGCCAAGTATCCAACGACAACGTGATGTAATGTTAATTTCAGGACTGCAACAGTATTCATGGTTCCTCTCCTCCGAGAAGACCTTTCCATGGGTTAGACATTAAGTCATCTTGATCTTCAATAGTGACTTTAATTTCATCATTCAATAATTGTCTAATCAAATGAACCTTATCATCTGGGATGAGCATCAGTTGAGCATTTAGTCCTGCCGCAATAATTTCTAAGGTATCTAATCGAGGATTGCCTTGACTTTCCAGTTTTTGGTACTGCTGTCTTGAAATGCCTGTACGTGATTGCATATCAACTTGCTTTAAACCCAATAGGGTTCGTCTTTTTTTGACTTGCTGTAGTAAAGACTTATTTAGTGTAGACATATTTATTGCTTTTTGGTGGTGTAAGAAGCATATTAGTTGCTTTTTTATTAAGAAGCAATGACAGAAATTATTAACAGGCGGCGCGGCATCAATATTTAGGATCTAGGCAAGCTGATCTTGTTTAATATAAGCCACTTAGTAGTAGCTAATACTATCTTTTGTTTTGGAGTTTTTTTTATCTTGTATGATTGATACTCTGGAGCATCATCTACACGGTTTTTTGTTCACAGTTTTGAAAGAGCACTTTTGTAAACTTACTTTTTTAAGTATAAAAATTTCTTATGAAGTAAAATATTGAATAAAACAACAATAAAAAAGCCCCAGTCATTCAACTGAGGCTTTTAGAATCTGGAGCGGGAAACGAGACTCGAACTCGCGACCCCAACCTTGGCAAGGTTGTGCTCTACCAACTGAGCTATTCCCGCATGCGGTGTATAATACATGATGCAAAAATAGGGTCAATCATTTTTTGCATATCGTTGTACTGACTGAATAAATAAACAACATTTTTAGAAAAAACAGCAGTCATCAGCCTAAATTTCATAACGAAAAGTGGTGCGAATCGTAAATCGAAGAATCCTCACGGCAAGATGCTGCGAATCACACAGAACACGTTATACTTCAGAGAGCTTTTAAAACCATTCGGGGAAATACAAGCATGAGCTTAGAACAACAGTTGCTACAACGCTTAGCCGTTTTCAATCCAAGCCATTTAGAGGTGGTGAACGAATCTGCAGGACATGGCGGTTATTTCCCGGGTAAAGAGTCGCATTTTAAAGTGGTGATGGTGAGTGAAGATTTTCAGGGGCTACGCGCCGTACAACGTCATCAAAAAATTTATGCTGCTGTGGGTGACTTACTCGCCCCAAGTAAAATTCATGCATTGGCAATTCATGCCTTTGTTGCATCTGAATGGCAGGGACAAGACACCAGCAGTCCAGAATGCGCCCACGCACCAAAAACATCGTAATGGATTGAAATAAGTGGAAAATTTAGGAATGCTGAATACCATTCACGTTGCTGCAGCGGCTTTATTATTTTTGGTGCTGTTTGTACGTGCCATGACTTTGTTTAAGGGCACACAAAATAACTCGCCTAATCCTAAAGCGTGGACAGTCTTTGTGGCATTGCAACATTCAGCACTGACGTTGATTGTAGTGACAGGTGTCATTGCTTTGTTTTTAAAAGACTTTCAAGTCGAAACATGGTTTTATGCCAAAATTATTTTATTTTTTGTGATGCTTTCTTCTTTGATTAAAGCGTATAAAAAAGATGACAGTATTTTGTTGATTCAACGCCGTGTCGGTTGGGGCTTAGCTTTAGTCGCATTTTTTGCCATTTTAGGTTTGGTGATGTTAAAGCCAAGCTTCGGCTAAGTCAGCAGGTCTTATTGTAGATGTTGCTCGTGGCTGCAAACTCACGGGCATTGAATATATGTAAATATCGGCAAAAGATTGGCTACATATTTGAGCACTGGCGAATTGTTAGACATAATTCGGCAAGAATATTTACAGCTCAGTTAAACTGAAATGATGTCACAACAAAAATTGAAAAGAGGGGCGGCAATGCGCACACGTGTGGTGTTTAATCAGAAAGGTGGTGTTGGAAAATCCAGTATTACCGTCAATTTGGCTGCAATCAGTGCGCATCAGGGTTTAAAAACATTGGTGATTGACCTCGACCCGCAAGCCAACTCCAGCCAATATTTATTGGGTGATGATGCCACTTATTCTGCCGACAAGCCTGCGCTTGAACCCAACATCGAAAATTACTTTGAAGAAGTGTTGGGTGCAAATCAATCCAAAGGCTTATTAGGCAATGCTTTAGGCTCAATTTTAAAAAACCGCAGCAAAGGTTTAGAAGCCTATGTGCATCAATCGCCATTTAAAAATTTGGATGTAATCCCTGCGAGTCCGCAATTGGGCGGTTTGGCACACGCACTTGAATCGAAACATAAAATTTACAAACTGCGCGATGCCTTGCAACAATTGTCCGATCAATATGACCGCGTGTTTATTGATACCCCGCCTGCATTTAACTTCTTTACCTTGTCGGCATTAATTGCTGCAGATCGGGTGCTCATTCCATTTGACTGCGATGTCTTTTCTAAACGTGCTTTGCAAAGTTTGATTGAAAATGTGTTGGAAACTCAGGATGACCACAATGCAAACTTGCAAATTGAAGGCATTGTGGTGAATCAATATCAAGCACAGGCCAAGTTACCGCGTGAAGTGGTGCAGCAACTTAAAGATGAAGGTTTACCTGTTTTGAATAGCATGTTGCCGCCTTCGGTGTTGATGAAAGAATCACATCATAAAAATTTGCCATTAATTCATTTGGCAACAGATCATAAATTGACGCAGGCCTATCAATCGTTGTTCAATGAAATTGAGCAAGCGTGATACAGAGGTAGACATGAAAACATTTGCAATTGGTCTTGTCGCGGCAAGTAGTTTATTGCTAGGGGCTTGTGCGACCACAGTGAAACCTAGCTATGTGTCGCCTACACATTATCAGGCTTTGAATTGCCAACAATTACAAAGCGAATATAACCGTATTCAGCAATATATTGAAAGCGGTGTCGAAGCGCCGAAACGTACAGGTGTTGGTGTGGGTATCGGTTTAGGCGGTGGTTGGGGCAGCCGTGGCGGTTGGGGCGTTGCACCGAGTGTTTCTGTCAATATGGGACAGTCATCCAATACCAAAAGAACAGAATTGGCACGTCTTTTAGGTGAGCAAGAAGCCATTGTGCAAGCAGCAAAATTTAAAGCTTGCCCGATTATTGTCAAACTCAAACCCGCAACATCTTAAATTTTAGGGTTTACGAATATTTCGTCCGTGGTGCTGTCATTTTTGCAGCACCATTGCTTAAAAAATGTAGCAAGATAATTCAAGATTGATTTCAATCTAATATTTTAAAAACAAAAACTTAATTTTATTTTCTGTTCTATTTATACCCTTGGGTCAGTCCTGCCAGATAGAAAAACTTGTCATTTTCAATGGCTTTCATATAAGGTGTGCTCCTATTTTTGATTTGCATGCTCTGGTGTTTATGATTGAAAGTTGGCTCTTTGTCCTAGCAATGATTGCGGTCTTGATGATTCCTGGCCCGACCAATGCGCTATTGGCAAGCTCAGCCCACCAACAAGGCATTGCCAAAACCAGTCTGCTGATTCCCGCAGAGTTTTTTGGTTATATGTATGCCATTAGTCTGTGGGCGTTATTCATTCATTTGAGTGCGCCAATTTGGCCTTATTTGATTGATATTCTGCATGTTTTAAGCGCAGGCTATGTGTTTTGGATGGCTTTTCATTTATGGAAGCAGTCACATTTAGAGCAACATTGTCAAAAACACTCTGCCATTCGCCCTGCACAATTATTTTTTTCGACTTTTAAAAACCCAAAAGCCTTGTTATTTGCTGCAGGTATTTTTCCTACAGAAACGTGGGATAACCCGACCAACTTTGCTATGGTCTATGTCTTATTTGGTCTGATTTTATTGCCAACAGCGTTATTTTGGATGTCTTTTGGGCGAGCAGTTTTGGCGCGAGAAACCAATAAAGTGACGGCAGATCTGTTATATAAAGGCTCGGCTTTGCTGTTGGTGGTGTGTATGCTGCCTGTGGTGGCACGTTTTTTCTAAAGATTTAGAGACTTTTGGTGAGTTGAGCAATCATCTCACCTGTTTTGAATGTATGAGGGCAGCGCTGTAACAGGCATGCCCAAAGAATTACACAACTTAAGCAGGTTTTTTCTTGAGTTTTTGGCGAATAAAACCAATCACTCCAGGCAAGACACTTAAAATAATAATGCCGAAAATTAAATGGGTGAAATTGTCTTTCACAATTGGCATATTGCCAAACAAATAACCGAGTGTAATAAACGACGCGATCCAGCAAAAAGCGCCAATTACGTTATAGGTTAGGAAGTATTTATAATTCATGCTGCCTGCACCCGCCACAAAGGGCGCAAAGGTACGCGCAAAAGGCACAAAACGCGCAAAAATAATGGTTTTTCCGCCGTGTCGCTCAAAAAACTTCTGGGTTTCGATCAAATGTTTTTTATTGATAAAACGTGATTCCAGCTCAAAAACCCGTGGACCAATATATTTACCAATGTGGTAATTCAGGGTGTCACCGAGTACCGCAGCAGTAAACAATAAAATACCCAAAATCCACGGATCCATCACTCCTGTCGATGCAGCCAATGCGCCTGCCGCGAACAGTAAACTATCGCCAGGTAAAAACGGCATGACCACCAAGCCCGTTTCTACAAAAATAATCAGGAATAAAATAGCGTAAATCCATACCCCATATTGGGTGATGAATTCGAGCAAATGTTCATCGACGTGTAAGATAAAATCAATCAGTTCCATGGGAAAAAACAAGCGAAAGTGTGCTCAAATCCTAGCAGTCCACAGGCGGAAAGTCAGTATGAAAAGGTAAATAATTTTCACAGTGATTTTAGGGATGCTAGACCAGCCACATCGGTTCTTTTTCGTTGCATAGATGCAACAACATGTCTTTTAAATGCGTATTTATCCTGAATTTTGAAAAAACTAAGATGTATTTGTCTTCAAGAATGAATCAAAAATATAGGTGATCTGATGTTTAATCCAAATGTTGTGTTAAAAAGTGTGGTCGAAAAAGCAAGTGTGCAAGCCATTGTAAGTTTGTTTGCACGTGCTTTTTTAGCGTATTTATTTATTGTATCTGGTTGGGGAAAAATTGCAGGCTATGATGCAACAGTGGGCTATATGCAAGCTATGGGTGTTTCAGGTTCATTGCTACCTTTGGTGATTTTGCTAGAACTTGGTGGTGGTTTGGCAATTCTATTCGGTTTACAAGCACGTGTCGTGGGTTTGGGTTTAGGTGTTTTTAGTCTTTTAACTGCATTTTTATTCCATGCTGCACCAGAAGATGCGCTGAATTTTATGAAAAATATTGGTTTGGCTGGCGGTTTCTTCTACATCATGCTTTACGGTGCAGGCAAAATAAGTCTAGACCATCTTTTGGAAGCAAAAAAGTAAGTCATTGATTTCCACATCAGCTCAACAATTTAAGCAATCTTCAAGAAGGTTGCTTTTTTTATGCCATAGAAAATGCATAGTCTTTTAAAACTTAGAGTATGTGGTCACTGCAATATCACGAAGAAAAATAGCCATTTTTAGGATTGTCTGAATAGTGTGCGCAAGGCGTGGAAAAATGCTAGAATAGCGCGCTTAATTCGTTTGCCTTTCTATAGTTGTTTGTCATGACTACCAATACTCAAATTACTGAAGATCGTATCCTGATTCTGGATTTCGGTTCGCAATATAGCCAGCTGATCGCACGTCGTGTTCGTGAAGCGGGCGTATATTCTGAAATGTATGCCTACGATATGTCGGAAGAAGACATTCGTGCATTTAATCCAAACGGTATTATCTTATCGGGTGGACCTGAAAGTGTTCACCAAGCGGGTAGTCCACGCGCACCTGAAATTGTATTTAACTTAGGCGTACCTGTACTGGGTATCTGCTATGGTTTACAAACCATGTCAGAACAACTGGGCGGTAAAGTTGAAGCGGGTTCAGTACATGAATTCGGTTATGCCGAAGTCGATATTTTGGTACGTGACAAACTGATTGGTAACTTGCAAGACCGTGAAAACCAATTGCACGTTTGGATGAGCCATGGCGATAAAGTGGCACGCATTCCAGAAGGCTTCCAAATTACGGCTAGCACACCAAGCTGCCCTGTGGCGATGATTTCTGATGAAACTCGCCGTTTCTATGGGATTCAGTTCCACCCAGAAGTGACACACACTGCAAAAGGTGCAGAGTTATTGTCTAACTTCGTCCATCAAATTTGTGGATGTCGCGGTTTATGGACACCAGAACACATCATCGACCTGCGCGTAGAGCAATTACGTCAGCAAATTGGCGATGAAAAAGTATTGCTTGGTTTGTCGGGCGGTGTGGATTCTTCTGTGGTTGCGGCATTGTTGCATAAAGCCATTGGCGATCAATTAACGTGTGTATTTGTAGACAATGGTTTGTTGCGCTTGAACGAAGGCGATCAAGTGATGCAAATGTTTGCAGAAAACATGGGGATTCGCGTGATTCGTGCCGACGCTGAACAGCGTTTCTTGGGTGCATTGGCTGGCGAAGTTGATCCAGAGAAAAAACGTAAAATCATTGGTCGTGAATTTATTGAAGTTTTTGCCGAAGAAGCACGTAAGCTGGATGGCGTGAAATTCTTGGCACAAGGTACGATTTACCCAGACGTGATTGAATCTGCAGCCAGCAAACAAGGCAAAGCGCATGTGATTAAATCACACCACAACGTGGGTGGTTTACCAGAAGATTTAGCTTTTGAATTGGTTGAACCATTACGTGACTTGTTTAAAGATGAAGTTCGTAAACTTGGCACCACTTTAGGCTTGCCACACAGCATGATTTACCGCCATCCATTCCCAGGTCCAGGTTTGGGTGTGCGTATTTTGGGTGAAGTGAAAAAAGAATATGCAGACATTTTACGTCTAGCTGATGATATTTTCATGCAGGAATTACGTGCAAGTGGCTGGTATGACAAAACAGCTCAAGCATTTGCAGTATTCCAACCTGTAAAATCAGTTGGTGTCGTAGGTGATGGCCGTCGTTATGCATGGGTAATCGCACTACGTGCCGTAGAAACAGTGGACTTTATGACTGCACGTTTCGCACACTTGCCGTATGATTTGGTTGACCGTATTTCAACGCGCATCATGAATGAAATTGCAGAGGTTTCACGTGTGGTTTATGACGTATCATCTAAACCACCTGCAACCATTGAATGGGAGTAATTCAGGGATTTCACGAAGCACTGCTTCGTGCCTGAATTACGCCAAGCGCTATGCGCGCGGCAGCTAGGGGTTTCAAGCAGCACTGCTGCTTGCCAGTTTTACGACATGAGCCCATTTTAAAGCACGGCTTTTAAAATGGGTGCAAGATGCTTGCGGCAGCTAGGGTTTTTTAAACATACTCTAGCCAAAAACCCAAAAAATGAGCACGTAATGTGCTCATTTTTTTATATCTTTAGATCATCCAAGATTTAACTTCTTTTTTTAAAATCGGTTCGGGTGGCTCAGAGATCCCCACATCATAACTGATCACGCAGTTACGTCCGCTTTGTTTGGCTTGGTAAAGTGCGAGGTCGGCTTCTTTAATCAACAGCTGTAAGTCAGTTTGTTGCGGTTTTAAACTCGATACACCAATCGACACGGTAAAATTAAAGCACTTATTTCCTATACACATTTGATGCTGTGCAATTTTTTGTCTTAAACGCTCTGAAATCATCAGTGCTTCATCTAAACTGGTTTCGCTGAGAAGGGCAATAAATTCTTCGCCACCAAAGCGTGCCAAAATATCTTTACGACGCATTTCTTTACGGGCAATTTCAGCAATATTTTGCAACACCCGATCTCCAATATCATGCCCATAGGTATCATTAATTTGTTTAAAGAAATCTACATCCAACATCAATAAACAGATCGAATTCGATTTAGGCCATTCGTGAATTTTATGTTCCGCCATGTGCACAAATTGCCGACGGTTATTCAGTTGCGTCAGTTCATCGGTATGGGCTAAGGCTTGTAGGGTATGGAAATTCCAGTCATCCAGCAAACTGCGCAAAAAGTGGTGGCGTGCATTGAGGGTATTGCTCCAGCTAATATACAAACTGAGTAGCCACATGGGGATATAGACCACCATAAAAATGAGTGCATCTTGTAGGGTTGTTAAGGAGATGGCACTTAAAAAAATCAGCACACTCATGAGCAATGAGTTATACAGAGCAGGTCGGAAACGTACCTGAATACACAGATTAGCCATCACCACAAAAATAACTGAAGCGTAAAGATAATAGCCGACCCACGGACTGTGTGATTGCGACAAAATATAAAACCAGACACCGCAGCACAGTGTGGCGCTGACCGGTAAAATTAAATCTAGCAGGCGAATATCTTTGATCAATTTAAAGCAGAAATAATTGCCAATCAGCGCCAATACAACAGCACTGAGACGGAGTGTGGCCGAGAGTGTAGTGACATCTGGAATGATGAAATAATCGATAAAGAAATACAGCAGGAACGTCATTTGCCCAATGTAATTGACTTGGCGTAAATAACGACGCTGATGTAAATTCTGGTGTTGATAAAAATGTGTTTCAAATTGCGGCGGGAGTTGCGCAGCAGGGTGCTGCAATGCTTTTTCAATTGCTTGTCGGTTTTCAAGATCACACTCAGTTGTTTTTAAAAGTTTTTCTGAGGCTTCCTGATTGCTTAAAATCTTCGAACGGGTCTGTTCCCCCATTCGAGCTTTTACAGACATAGCGATATTTACTCAAATTGACAACTTATAGTGAGGATTATGCACAAAATGCAGAAAAAATAACCTCCCTAAATTTGGGTATTTTCTCTATTTTTTTTAAATTTTGGTCAAAATTATGCCATATATTTTAAGGTGTAGTTCAAGTTTGAACCATAAAAATCAGAACAACAAATTTCATCTTGCTCTTCGTTAGTGATTTACTATATTTAATAGTCAAGGAATTTACAGAAATATAAGAGGTATAGGATGAGCAACAGCAATTATACCGAGCTTTCCAATTCAGACGATTGTGATAAGTACGTCAAGCAATTTATACAGGAATTTCCACTGCGTAGTGCTGAAATTGGGCAGGGAACTTTAATTAAACGTGCTTTACCGAGTCGGCATAAACGCATGATTGGGGCATGGTGTTTTCTAGATCACGCAGGTCCTGTTAATTTTCCACAAGGTGAAGGCTTAGATGTCGGGCCGCATCCACATATTGGTTTGCAAACATTCACCTGGATGATTGAAGGCAGCATTATGCATACCGACAGTTTGGGTACTAAGCAATTGATTCGTCCCAAACAGGTTAATTTAATGACCGCGGGTTATGGTATTTCACATACCGAAGTTGCTCCCGACACCGAAACACACATGCATACAGCGCAACTGTGGATTGCTTTACCTGATGATCAGCGCAATATGGCGCCACGTTTTGATCATTACCCTGACTTGCCTGTGGTTTTGCTAGATGGAGTGGAATTTACCATCTTAGTTGGTGAATTTTTAAATACCACTTCACCAGTATTAGTACATAGTGAGTTGCTAGGGGTAGATATTTATAGTGAAACCAGCACGACAACCCGTTTGCCGCTGAATCCTAAATTTGAATATGGTTTGATGATGCTGGAAGGCACAGCCACTGTGCATGGGCATGAATTAAACGATGAAAATATGCTGGTGCTTGAACCGGGCTTAACCGAAATTCAGCTAGATTTACATGCGGGTGCGCGTCTGTTGCTATTGGGCGGTTTACCTTTTGAGTCGCCAATTTTGTTGTGGTGGAATCTCGTCGGTCGTACCCAAGAGGAACTCAGCATTGCACGTGAGCAATGGGTCAATCATGATCCTCGTTTTGGCACAATACCAGACTACGATGGACCACGTTTAGAAGCGCCGACTTTCCCCGCAAAAATGCGTGCATCAAAATAAATGATGGAATATCAATCTATAGGGAGCATCTTATGGCCAAGATTGGCACAGCACAGGTACGCAGTTTAGACACGGCATGGCAAGGTCAGATCCAAAGTGGTCAGCACCAATGGAAGGTAGATGAGCCTGAAAAGTTAGGTGGTCAAGATGCAGGTCCTGCACCTTATGATCTGTTATGTAGCAGTTTGGTCGCTTGCACCATGATTACCTTGCGTATGTATGCACAGCATAAGGGTTTGGATTTTGGCAAAATTCAGGTCGAGGCGGACTTCTTTACCAATCAGGAAGGGCAGGAGTGGATTGAACGCCGTGTGCAAACTGAAGCAGCGTTAGATGCAGAATTACAGCAAAAAGTACTGAATATCTGTCAAAAAACACCTGTGACGAAAACCTTGTTACGCAGTGTGGAAATTCGTACTGAATTGGGTTAAACCTAGAGTTGAATCCGTCTCTTATAAAAAGGCATGCAGGACATGCCTTTTTATAATGTTGCGTGAAACAGAAGATATAACAATCACTTAAAACAGATGTAATAAAAACAAAATAGGACGTTTATGATTACTTTACACCACCTTGATCAATCCCGCTCTTTCCGCATTTTGTGGGCGCTCGAAGAGCTGGGTTTGGACTATGAAATCAAGTTTTACCACCGTCAGCCCAATTTAAGTGCGCCCAATCAATTGAAGCTGATTCACCCATTGGGTAAAGCACCAATTTTGACGGATGCAGAGCAGACCATTGCAGAATCTGCAGTCATTTTGGAGTACTTGCAGCAGCATTATGATACGCAAAGGCAGTTTAAACCGCAGCAGGCTTCAGCACAGCAAGCATATCAATACTGGATGCATTATGCCGAAGGCTCGCTAATGCCATTGTTAGTGATGCAATTGGTGATGACCAATGTGCCGCAGCATGTGCCATGGTTAGTTCGACCAATGGCACAAAAAATTACTGCAGGTGTTAAAGCAGGGTTTATTCAGCCTCGTTTAAAAGATCATATTGCTTATTTAGAAGATTATTTGGGCAAACATGATTATTTTGCAGGGGATTTTTCTTTTGCCGATATTCAAATGGGTTTCCCGCTCCAAGCATTGCAAAGCCGTACCGGGCATCATTATCCACAGATTGCGGCTTATTTGGCACGCGTGGAACAGCGTCCTGCATTTCAGCGTGCACGCGAACGTGAGCAGCAGTTAATGCAAATCTAGCGATGATTTTTGTGAGTACATCGTTCTATAGACCTAAAAAAAGATGCCGAGGCATCTTTTTTTAATTGATTTTGGTCGATTGATAACAATGAGGCTTAGCGTTTCACGACAATTGAATCAATTCCACTATGCTGCAAAGTTTGCTGAGCAATCACTGCAGCATCGGCTGAATCATAAGGGCCTGAAATCACCCGATACCAAGTTTCACCACCTTCTACACTTTTCACTACATCTGCCGATAAACCATTCAAAATAATTTCGGCACGACGTGCATCTGCAGCATCTGGGTCGGTATAGCTACGCACTTGTAGAATATAGCTGGCTTGTACCACAGGGGCAGGCATTTCTGTCAGACCAACATTGGCTTCGCTGGCCGCTGGCGCCTCTACAGCAGCAGGCGCTTCAACAATGACTACGGTATTCTGTTGCTGTGTTTCAGGCACCGCTTGCTCAGGAATTGGGGTAACCTGTTGCTGTGGCAGCAAATCATAAAAACGATAGTCTTTGTTGGTATCTTCCTGATAATGCTCAGAATTGATTTGCCCTTTAGGCTGTACAGGTGCCCACGGTTTCCATAGCATTAAGGCTACAGCAAAACACAACACGATTAAAATCACCACGAGTGTGCCTAACCACGTTGGAATTAGTGGTTTTTTGGGCTTATTCGGTCGTTCAGATACACCGCGTTGCGTTTTTCCAAACACGTGGACTTCCTCTTGTTATGCTTTTATTTGGCTTTTACATTGTTTCTGGTGCAGAGACACCTAATAATTCTAAACCATTACGCAAGACTTGTTGTACGTTTACTGAAAGCAATAAGCGTGCTTGAGTCAAGGCTGCATCATCATTCAGAACTTTATGCTCATTGTACCAACCGTGGAACAATGCTGCTAATTCTTTCAAATAGTTACCTACCTGATGCGGTTCGTGGCTGTTGGCAGCACGTACTAAAATTTCAGGATACGCAGCCAGTTTGGCTAAAATTTCAGTTTCAGCATCTAGCTCAAGTTTAGCGGCAAACTGACGTGCAGTTGTCGCATTAAAATTCAATTGCGTAGCAGCAGCTTTTTCGAGCATACGACAAATACGTGCATGTGCATATTGAATATAGTAGACTGCATTGTCTTTACTTTGTGAAACGGCCAAATCTAGGTCAAAGTCAATGTGCTGTTCAGATTTGCGCATGACATAATAGAAACGCGCAGCATCGTTGCCGACTTCTTTACGCAAATCACGCAAGGTTACGTACTGACCTGAACGGGATGACATTTGTACCATTTCACCACCACGCCATAAGCTCACGAACTGCACTAACAGTACCGTTAATTTTTTCGAGTCGTAGCCTAGTGCATCAATGGCCGCTTTCACACGTGAAATATAACCGTGGTGATCTGAACCCCAAATATCAATTAGGTCTGTGTAGCCACGTTGTAATTTATTCAGGTGATAAGCAATGTCTGAAGCAAAGTAAGTGGTTTGACCATTGCGGCGTTTCACCACACGGTCTTTTTCATCGCCAAATGCGGTCGATTTAAACCAGATATTGCCGTCTTGTTCGTATAGATAACCACGTTGATCTAGTGTTTGCAGAGCTTCATCAATTTTTTCAGTCAATGACGCTTCGCTAAACCATTGGTTAAAGGTGACACCAAACTCGCCCAAGTCATCTTTAATGTCGGCCAAAATAGCATTCAGCGCAGCCTGATGGAACACGCGGTAATCATCACCCAAGAGCGTTTGTGAATTGAAAATCAAACCATCAATGTGTTTTTCTTTGTCGCCCGACAAGACCACTTTGTTGCCATCGGCATCGAGTTCTGCCGCATATTGCACATCTTCAGGCACATTGTTATATACATCTGCAACAGGGCGTACATGGCGTTCACCATCCTGTTTTAAAATGCTTTGTGCGATGTCTTTAACGTAGTCACCCTGATACGCATTTTTGGGGAACACCAGCGTTTGACCTGCCAGTTCCAAATAACGCAAGTAAGTTGAAGTCGCCAAAATATCCATTTGACGGCCAGCATCATTGACATAGTATTCACGGTCAACTTTAGCACCTGTGGCTTCAAGTAAATTGGCAACTGTCATACCATAAGCAGCACCACGACCATGACCCACGTGTAGGCTTGAGGTTGGGTTAGCAGAAACGAACTCGACCTGAATGCGTTTTTCTGCATTGATTTGGCTGCGTCCAAATTGTTGTTTTTGTGCTTGAATTTGATCTAAAACACTAAAACGCTGGTCGGCATTTAAAAAGAAGTTAATAAAACCAGGGCCTGCAATCTCTGCTTTGCTGATGTCTGCAACTTCAGGCAGAGCAGCAAGAATTTTTTCGGCTAAATCGCGTGGCTTCATGCCTGCGGCTTTAGAGGCAATCATGGCAATATTTGATGCGAAATCACCGTGGCTGCGGTCTTTGGTACGGGTTAAATTACTCGTATTGTTCCAGTCAGATGGGAGTACACCTTCAGCTTGAAGGGATTGCACTGCATGATCGAGCGCTGCTTGTATTGCCGTATTCATATTTAGTCGAAAAATAGATGTGCAGAAAAACGCTAAATATAGCAAATTTCAGGGGCTTTAGGGGAGTGCAATTGTATGCTTTATCGAATTTCAGAGATTGTAGCTAAGCATGAACAAATTGCCTGAAAAATCATCCTTTAAGCAAGCAATTCATGGCATAGTATGCGGCATTCAGTGAGGCGAAAAGGCTAGAGCATGAAACAACGTGCAATGATTTTTGGCAATGTACCCAAATTACCCATGAAATGGGCCACGGTGGTAATGCCTTTCTTTTTATCATGTTTGATGAGTGGCATTATTTCCTTTATCAATATGATTCGTAATTTAGGCTGGATTGATGGTTTTTTTGCACTCTGGTTCAATAACTGGATGATTTCTTGGGCCTTTGCTTTTCCAGTGGTGCTGTTTGTTTTGCCGATGGTGCGTAAGTTCACCAGCCTGATTGTAGATATGTCAGCTTTACAGCCACCGAAATAATCGTGATTGTATTGTTCTCTGTTTAGGTTGATTCAAAGAGCGTAGCACTCAAAAATATACGGTTATCAGAAATAAAAATCATTCAGATTTGGCTATCAAACTTCTAAATGCCCCCTTTGCTGCAAAAGGGGCTAAGCTAGTCAGATGTCAGATGGTGCATCTCAATCCATGCGCCATCAGCAACCGATTAGAATGAGATGAACAATGACAACCGCAAATTTGCAGCAGAAACGTCCTTTATATATTCCCTATGCGGGCAACGGCCTTTTAGAATTGCCTTTATTAAATAAAGGTTCTGCATTTTCAGAAGAAGAACGCACCCGTTTTAACTTGCATGGCTTAATTCCACATGCAATTGAAAATATTGAAGAACAAAGCCAGCGTTCGTATCAGCAATATTCTGCTTTTAGCGATGCCATCAACAAGCATATTTATTTGCGCAACATTCAGGACACCAATGAAACCCTGTTTTATCACCTGATTGAACAGCATTTGAGTGAAATGATGCCTATTATTTACACCCCAACTGTAGGCGAGGCATGTCAGCGTTTTTCCGATATTTACCGCCGTCATCGGGGTATTTTTATTTCCTATCCAGACCGTGCCCATATTGATGATATTGTACAAAACATCAATAAAAAGAATGTCAAAGTCATTGTGATTACCGATGGTGAGCGTATTTTAGGCTTGGGTGATCAGGGCATTGGCGGCATGGGTATTCCAATTGGAAAACTGTCTTTATATACAGCATGTGGCGGTATTAGTCCTGCCTATACCTTACCCATTACCTTAGATGTAGGCACCAATAACCCACAATTACTGAATGATCCGATCTATATGGGCTGGAATCAGCCACGTATTAGTGGTGAGGAATACTATCAATTTGTCGATCAGGTGATTGATGCGGTGAAACGCCGTTGGCCAAAGGCATTGATTCAGTTTGAAGATTTTGCTCAGAAAAATGCCATGCCCTTGCTGAATAAATATCGTGATCAGATTTGCTGTTTTAATGATGATATTCAAGGCACGGCAGCCGTTTCTGTGGGCAGCTTAATTGCAGCATCACGGGCTGCAGGCAAACAACTGAAAGATCAAACCATTGCCTTCTTGGGCGCAGGTTCGGCAGGTTGTGGTATTGCCGAGCAAATTGTGGCGCAAATGGTGGTGGAAGGCTTAAGCGATGCTGAAGCACGTGCTCGTGTGTATATGGTGGATCGTTTTGGCTTATTCACCAGCAATCAGCCAAACTTGCTCGATTTCCAACGTAAATTGGCACAAAGTCCTGACCGTGTTGCACATTGGGGCAATCCTGAAGGTGTGATTTCTCTGTTGGACGTCATTCAAAACGCCAAGCCAACGGTATTGATTGGGGTTTCGGGGCAACCGGGTTTATTTACTGAAGAGGTGATTAAAACCTTGGCTGCCAATTGCGAGCGTCCAATTGTGTTGCCATTGTCAAACCCAACCTCACAAGTTGAAGCATTTCCTGCCGATATTTTGGAGTGGACTGAAGGCAAGGCCTTAATTGCAACAGGTAGCCCATTTGAGCCAGTGAACTATCAGGGCAAACTTTATAATATTTCCCAATGCAATAACTCGTATATTTTCCCAGGTATTGGCTTAGGGGTAATCGCTGCAGGGGCAACACGTGTGACAGACAGTATGTTAATTGCATCCAGTAATGCGCTGGCGGACTGCTCACCATTGTTGCAGGATCCAAATGCAGATTTATTGCCTGATTTAAATGAAATTCAGCAGGTGTCTAAATTTATTGCATTTAGAGTCGCAAAAGCAGCAATGGATGCAGGCGTTGCAGCTGTCATGAGTGATGAGGCATTACGAGAGGCAATTGAGGCTAATTTCTGGAAGCCTGAATATCGTGATTATAAACGTGTGACGTTTTAAGCAAAATTCATTCGTGTATTGTTAATGAAATAAGCCACAAGGCGTGCTATTGCACGCCTTGTTTTTATTTGGAATAGGATGGGGTTTGTGATGTGATTACTTGGAATTTAAGTCTTCAACTCACACTAAGCAATATAGTTCTGTTTTGGATTTAAATCGGCACAATTCAAAGGATTTAAGGCACATTGCAATTCATCAATTTGCTGCTCACTGACATAGCCTTGTCCAATCAGGTATTTTGCAACGTGGTCATCTCTCAGGCTTATAAACGCAGCATCGTACACGCCTAAATCGACAAATAAGGCTGCCGTTTCAAGACTGTTAAAACGGTCTAAATACACGTCATTGCCATACAGTAGAAAAATATGTTCAGTGGGTGCATGCGCATCGACTTTTAAGCGTTCTGCCAGCTCAAAAGGTGAGGTTTTAATGAACAGCAAATCGGACAATTCATCAAATTGAGCTGTATCGAGTTGTGCCTCATCTGTTTTGACTTTGCCTAACCATGCTTTAAACACCAGTACCGCACCACCACGTAATAACATACTCCAAATATGCTGGCGGGTGCTTTGATCTAAGCCTTGCGCTTCTTGTTCCAAAACATCCAGTAATTGCTCCTCCTGTGCTGAAAGTTTGTTGAACAGACCTAAACCTTGTGGTTGATACGCCGCAGGGCGAAACACATCAAAATTGAGTTCTTCAAAGACTTGTAGGGCTAAGGGTACTGCGGTTTGATACAGGGTATTCAGCGCTTGTAGATGAGGAGCTTTGAGTTTGCTGTTTTGAAACAGACGATCCCAGTGAATTTCGGGCAATAGCGCATTTACGCCATATTGACGCTGTAGCTGCTGTGTTTGTTCTGCGAGCTGCTGTTCATGGTTCACGGTATTCATGAGATTCTTCCTAAAACGTGGAAACAGGTCGATCAACGCTTAATAGGGCAGGAAATTTGTTTGGATGTGGCTTGAAGATGAATGCGCTGATCATTTCTTGTACTTAGTTATGCGCGCAGATAGTCAATAGATGTATAAGACTAAAGTCTAATGTATTGCAATGTGCTCAGAAAAGCCTTTACAAACTCGGCAATTAAAGAAATTGTAAGCAAGTTTGGGTGTATTTGCTTACGATCTTGTCAGACTTTGCCATAGCGAATCTGACCATGATATTTAATGTGAATTGTAGCGCATCAAAAGGCAGTGTTTTTGAAAAGTTTGGTCAATTGGTGTGCTGCATCAGGTCAATCGCTGTCAATATTGACAGCAAATGTGTTGGATTTTCATTGTAGCCATATTTCGCTATGTAAAGTGAAGCTTGGTCATCAGACTAACAAATGTAACCAAACCAGAAAATGTAACAAGGTCGGTGCGTTCATCTCAGCTTTATCTCTGTGGGATGAGCGCCCCAAATTAGCCAAAGTTAGGTATGTGAATCAAGTCCCCGAAATTTTCAGACCCGATAACCAAGAACGTAGCGATGCTGGTTTTAATGGTTTTTTCAGCAAGACGATGTTGAGTTCTTTTAAGCGTTGCGGTAGTTCTGGATCAGAGTCAGCAGTAATTAACGCCACAGGTACATCGGCTTGACGATGTTCCAGAATAAAATCTAAACCGATTTTATCGTCATTTAAGTGCTGATCGACCAACCAAACTTGAATGTGCTCACGTTGAATCAACTCAATTGCTTGTTCAGGTTCGGTGGCTTTAAATACGTGATAGCCCCATTTACTCAGCAGGGTCGCCATGCCTTCCAAAATGGTTTCATCATTGTCTAAACACAAAATTTTATAGGCTTTGGTTTTCAACGGCACCACTTGCACAGGTGCAGCCACTACTTTTGGAGCTTCGACAATCGGTACTTCAATCATAAAGCACGAGCCTTTGCCCAATTCCGAATAGACATGCACAGGGTAGTTCAGCAAACTGGTCATACGCTGCACAATCGCTAACCCAAGACCTAGACCTTGCTCACCCCAAGGCGACGTATGTCCGCAACGCTCAAACTCCTGAAACAGTTTAATACGCTGTTCTTCGGCAATACCCGGACCGGTATCCCACACCCCAATTCGAATATGTTGTGGATGTTCTGCGGAACGCAATACGCCCACGACTACACGCCCTTTGGCGGTATAGCGCAGCGCATTGCTGACAAAGTTTTGAATAATACGACGAATCCATTGTGGGTCGGTATCAATCCAGAACTGTACGTCATGCACACGGAATTCAATGTCACGTTGTGCCGCAATGGATTTAAATTGCAGGCTTAAATCGCTGAGTAAGTCATGCAGTGGATAAGCCTGACGTTTCGGCTGAATCGTACCGCCTTCCAAACGGGCAATATCCAACAAGGCCGAGAGCATACTTTCTGCACCATGCAGGGCACGATCCAGTTGTTGCAGGGTTTTACGGTCTTCATCGGACTGAATACTTTGCTCTAAAGCCGTACTGAATAAGCGCGCTGCATGCATTGGCTGTAATAAGTCATGACTGGCAGCGGCAATAAAGCGGCTTTTGGACATATTGGCTTTGTCGGCTTGTTCACGTGCCAATTGCTGTTCTGCCAAAGCATCGGCCAATTGTTGTGTGCGATCTTGTACCCGTGCTTCAAGTACGGCTTCGTTTTCACGGAAAGCGGTAATATCGGCAAAGGTGGTCACGAAACCACCGCCTTCAATTGGATTACCACGCATTTGAATTACACGACCATCTTTACGGATGCGTTCAAACTCGTGTGCACTGCCCATTTTCATCCAGTGAATACGTTTACGCACGTGTTCTTCAATTGAGCCCGGACCACATTCACCACGTTCTGCGTTATAGCGAATCAAATCGGCAATTGGGCACCCGACATAGACAATATCTTTAGGATAATCAAATAGTTTGAGATATTGATTATTCCATGCTACCAAACACATATTTTCATCTACCACACTCACGCCTTGGGTCATGTGGTCAATCATGGTCATGATTAGGTTTTGGTTAAAGCGTTGCCATTGTGAGGCTTGGTCAAGAATATTCGCAACTTGCCCTAAAGCGAGTCCGTTATTGACCATGGCAGTGGTGAGCAAAGTACGCGCAGATGCTGCACCAATGGTGCCTGCCAAATATTGTTCGGTAAAACGCCACCACATGCCGTTGGCATTGGCATTTTCATTCAGCACCACATTATTTTGCTGACTAAACTGCTCAAAGGCTTGTCGGGTTGGAGATTCGCCTGTAATGCGTTTTGCCAGTGTGATTAAATCGCCTACTTTTAAACGCGCTACATCCTGATGTGAATAGCTGACCTCGTTGCTCATGTTCTGAGTTGGCAAAGGCTTGGTTTCATAATAAAAGAAACTTTCGGCCTGAATCTGTTCTGCCACACTTGGGCGGAAAATACGTGACACCCAAACATATAACAAAATATTTAAACCGAGCGCCCAAACCACCCCATGTGTGAGCGGGGCAAAAGATTCAAAGCCAAGCAAGGCTTCAGGGCGTAACCAGTTGATGCCCAAAGGCCCAAGCAGTAAAAACTCACGGGTAAAGTCGCTGAACTGACTTGGCAGGCTGCGTAAAATGGTCGGAAGCAGCAGGGTATAGGCCCACATCGCAAAACCAACAATTAAACCTGCATAAACGCCCTGTTTACTGCCACCGCGCCAATACAAACCACCAATCAGGGCAGGGGAGAACTGCGCCACTGCACTAAAGGCCAACAAGCCAAACACAGAAAGTTGATCAATATCGTTAAAGAAGTTGAAGAACAGGAAGCCGAGTAGCATTACCGCTAAAATACAAATGCGTCGGGTGAATTTCAGTACCAAAGGCAAGCGCTTGTCATGGCGTGAGAAAATGCCCATGCGCCACAAGGCAGGCATGATCAGGTCATTACTCAGCATGATCGACAGTGCTACTGAAGATACCAATAGCATACCTGTTGAGGCGGAGAATCCTCCCAAGAACGCCAACAGCGTCAACCAGTCTTGGTTATAACTGAGTGGCAAAGACAAAACCGCTACATCTGGGATGGCTAAATATTGCGGAGCTGCGTGCAAAGCCCAACTGGCAATTGGAACAATCGCGATGGTGGTTAAAATCAGATAAACGGCAAACCAGCGACGCGCACCCCGAATATGTTTTTCATCGCGCAGTTCGACCACAGCAACGTGAAACTGACGCGGCAAACAAATAATCGCTAATGCCGCCAATAAGGTTTGCACCCAAAAGGTTTCAGGCACACCAAACAGCTGTACTTCATGGAAGGTAATTGAAACATCATTGGCAATTTGATGAATATTGCCGGGTGCTTCAAAAACAAAAAAGAATGCTACTGCGAGTAATGCAAACAGTTTCACAAACGATTCAAAGGCCACTGCCAGCATTAAACCGCCGTGCTGCTCCGTATTGGCAATTTGTCGGGTACCAAACAGCATCGCCAAAATAGCCAATAAACCTGTCAGGAATAACACCGCATTGGTGGTACTTTCAACATTGGTGCTTTGATCCAAAATCACTGCGGCACTCAGCGCAATTGCGCGTAATTGCAAAGCCAAATAGGGAATAATTGCAATCACCGCCAAAATTGTGACCAGTGATGCCAATGGCCCGCTTTTACCGTAACGTGCAGCAACAAAGTCAGCAATCGATGAAATGGCGTGGTGTTGTCGCACTCGACCTAAACGTCGCCAAATATCATAACCAACAGCGACAAACAGCAATGGCCCTAAATAAATGGGTAAAAAAATGATCCCTTCACGAACGGCTGCGCCCGTTGCACCATAAAAAGTCCATGATGAACAGTACACCCCTAAAGTTAAGCTGAACATGAGCATGCGCCCACGCGTGCTTAAACGACTGGCGTGTTTTTCCCCATAGAAAGCACAGATAAAAAGTAATGCGATATAGAGGGCTAAAACCCCCATAATGAGCCAGCTGTTCATGATGCCTTAAAAGTATCGACAATAGGGCTATGATAGCCTATTCCATTGCCTTTGCGCTGAGGTTGATCATTTTTTTAGCGACCAAAGTCTAAATTGCAAATCGGCTCCAACATTGTTAATTTTAAGTTCGAAATAATTCGAATTAAAAATTTGCGCCTAAGGCAGGGCGCTTGAAGGAGCAGGTTATGGATGAGGTACAAGTAGAACGCATTCTACAAAACCCAAAATTCAAAGAAATGGTTCGCAGAAAAAGTAACCTAAGTTGGACATTAACAGCAATCATGTTGTTTGTGTACGTAGGTTTCATGCTTTTAGTGGGCTATAACAAAGAATTCTTATTGAGTTCAATTTCTGGCGGTGTGACGACTTGGGGTATTCCATTAGGTCTGAGCATTATCGTTTTATCTTTCATTTTGTGTGCTGTTTATTCATCAATTGCGAATGGCAAACTTGACCAATTGAACGAAGAAGCGATGCGTGAAGTTGAAGCAATTACACATGAGAAAGGAACGCACTAAGATGAAATGGAATTCATTGAAAGCACTGGCTGCGTCTACTGTATTAATGTCAGGTATGGCATTTGCAGGACCAGATTTAGGTGCAGCAGAACAGCAGCCAACCAACTGGCCTGCAATTATTATGTTCTTGATTTTCGTGGGCGCAACTTTGTTCATTACTAAATGGGCAGCGAAGCAAACCACAAGCACTAAGGACTTCTATACCGCAGGTGGTGGTATTTCAGGTTTCCAAAATGGTCTCGCGATTGCAGGTGACTATATGTCAGCAGCGTCGTTCCTGGGTATTTCCGCAATGGTGTTTATGTCAGGCTTTGACGGCTTGCTATACTCACTGGGCTTCATGGTGGGCTGGCCAATCGTATTGTTCTTGATTGCTGAACGTTTACGTAACTTAGGGAAATATAACCTTTCTGACGTGGTCTCGTTCCGTTTATCTGAAAAGCCAGTACGTACCCTTGCAGCATTCAGTTCGCTTGTCGTAGTTGCATTCTACCTGATTGCACAAATGGTAGGTGCGGGTCAGTTAATCAAACTTCTCTTCGGTTTGAACTACAACCTTGCTGTAGTGATCGTGGGTCTACTCATGATGGCTTACGTAATGTTCGGTGGTATGTTGGCAACAACTTGGGTACAGATCATCAAAGCGGTGATGTTACTTTCAGGTGCAACTTTCATGGCCTTCATGGTAATGAAAGGTGTGGGCTTCAGCTTCACTAACATGTTTGAGCAATCGATCCAAGTTTTCTCTAAAGTACATGACTTGAGCTTGGCAGATGCTGCAAACATTATGGGTCCTGGTAAATTAGCATCTAACCCAATTGATGCAATCTCACTTGGTCTTGCGTTAATGTTCGGTACTGCAGGTTTACCACACATCTTGATGCGTTTCTTCACAGTAAAAGACGCGAAAGAAGCACGTAAATCAGTAGTTGTAGCAACCGGTTTCATTGGTTACTTCTACCTATTAACCTTCATCATTGGTTTTGGTGCGATCCTTTATGTATCAAACAACCCACAATTCCTTGATGTTGCGAAAATGGCAGTTACTGGCAAGTTAGAACTTGTTGGTGGTAACAACATGGCTGCGGTGCACTTGGCTGATGCGGTTGGCGGTGACTTGTTCATGGGCTTCATTTCAGCAGTAGCATTCGCAACAATTCTTGCGGTAGTTGCTGGTTTGACATTGTCTGGCGCTTCAGCAATCTCTCACGACTTGTATGCTAACGTATTCAAGAAAGGTCAAACGACACCTGAATCTGAACTTCGCATGTCTAAAATTGCAACTTTAGGCTTAGCAATCTTCGCAATGATCTTGGGTATTCTTTTCGAGAAACAAAACGTTGCGTTCATGGTAGGTTTAGCATTCTCTGTAGCAGCATGTGCAAACTTCCCAGTACTTGTATTGTCTATGTTCTGGAGAGGCTTAACGACTCGCGGTGCAGTGATTGGTGGTGTAGCAGGCTTAGCTTCAGCAGTAACCTTGATTGTATTGTCTAAAGCAGTTTGGGTAGATACGCTTCAAATTTCTGACACACCAATCAACCCATTTAACGGTCCTGCGATCTTTGCAATGCCACTTTCATTCTTCTGCTGCTGGTTGTTCTCTATCACTGACAACTCTGCGCAAGCACAAGCTGAACGTAAAGCATTTGATGCACAGTTCGTACGCTCACAAACTGGTATTGGTATCTCTGGTGCATCTGACCACTAAGGTCTGAAACACCTCAAAAAAGTCCCAGTCATGGGACTTTTTTATGCCTGTATGTTTTGGCTTGGCAAGCATACCGATCAATATCTTGAGCATTTATGGATACGGTTATTGTGATATGCAATTTTGATACAGAGAGATAGCATTGCATGCGTAAATAAGCTGCTATGTTGGATGCAATATAAAAAGAATAGGCAGCAGATATATGCACATATTAGACAATATCTGGAAAAAGTTTCGGGTCTTGCCTTCGGCATGGCTGTTGTTTTTGCAGTTTTTGATTTTGCTGCTCTCACTTTTTGCACATCACAACATGCCCTATAAAGTCATCACGTGGATGGTGGGGGTATTGGTGTTGCTGCTCATTGCTAAAGTGATTCGACAAGCGCCAATGTTGAGTGTTTTGGGGCTCAGTTTTGTTTATGCGGCTTTGTTCTTTTCATTCTTTATTTTACTAGGTGTGCGGCATCCTCTTATTCTGGTGATGAGTCATGCTTGTGAAGCTGCAGCCTATTTTAGTGCAGCCTATGGCTTATTGCGTTATATGTTCCATGATCGTTATTTAACTAAAGATGAGCTGTTTGCTGCTGCAGCGGTGTTTACCTTAATCGCTTGGGGTTTTGCCTTTTTATATAGCATTTGCCAGATTCTGATTCCGCAAAGTTTTCAGAACCCAAATGCTGTAGGTTTGCAAAGTTGGCTAGATTTACTATTTTTAAGTTTTAGTTTGCAGTCTGCGACAGGCTTATCTGATCTTATACCGATCAGCCCAGAAGCACGGGTGATTGCCATGTTGCAAATGTTCTGTGGCGTGATGTATTTGGCATTGATCGTGTCACGTTTAATCGCATTGCAGTACATTCGCCACTTACCACATCATCACCATGATGATTCGGCTGAGTAAAACAGCGTGCAAATTTTTCATGACATATTTCAGGCATAAAAAAAGACGCTCAGATGAGCGTCTTTTTTAACTTCGGTATCTAATGTGAAATTAGAAACGGAATTTAGCGTTTACACCAACAGTTTGAGTGTCAAGTACATCAGCGTCTTCTTCTGCTGCTTTAGCTGCTTCGAAGTTTGCATTTACATAGCTTGCACCTACTGAAACCGCAGGAGTGATGAAGTAGTTTACGTTCGCGCCCCAAGCTTTATTTGGAGAATCGTTGTAGCTTGACTCCATGTATGACGCACCAACGCTAAGTGCTGGTGTTAAATAAAGATCAGTTTTTAAGTTATAAGCAGTGCTTTCACCGTAAACTAGACCTGCTTCAAAACCAACAGCCATATTGGTGCCGTCAATTGCACCTACGTATTTTGTACGTGCAGTGATTGCATCTTGATCTTGATTGATTGTGCCTGACTCAAGTGCTGCTTTAGCAACACCATTAGAAAGGATGTTGAAAGCATCATAAGAAGTTTGGTCTGCAACGCTTGTATAACCTACAGCAACTAAGAAGTTAGGCGCTACTACTGCACCAAGTTCTAAGGCATAACGGTCGCCATTGTCATTATCTTGACCGCCTTTACCATCTGTGATGGTGTGGCTATATGCTGCACTTGCATAAACAGGAACCAATTGAGTTGGAATATACGCTTCAGCTTTAGCACCATAAACATGAGATACGAAATCTGCTTCGTCAGCATCTACATCGTATTCACCATAGTTGTATGCTAAAGAGAAGTTAGACGCTTGGTTTAAGAACGCAGCTTCAGCCAATGGACCTTTAGTCGCATCAACATTTTTGAAGTAGTAAGTACCTTGAACAGCACCAGTGAAATTCTTATCATTTACTGTATTGTCGATGTATTCAGATTGACCTTGAACTTCGAATTGGTACGCTTGAGCACCGGTCATGGCTAATAATAATGCAGTGGCTAAACCGAGTTTTTTCATGATAGTTACCAGTTTTGTTAAAAATGGATGAAACATTGATCATTTTAGTGTAACAAATTATTAAGTCAATGAACTAAAAGGACTTTATTTAAGAATTAAGTCCAATTGACTTTGTTGTTTAAAAAATATTCAAATAAAATTTTTGCTGTCAACCTAAAAACTGTATGGATAACAAGTCGATATGTTCGTTTTTGCAACAAAAGTAGAAATAATAAGCAAAGCATTAATTGGATTAATCGATCATTTTTATTGAAATTATCTTTAATAATAATTCTTGGAATGTGAAGAATAACGGAAAAATTCACCTGTTTTAGGGTGAAATCATGATATTTGGGTAAAAAACAAGCAATAAAGAAGGCTTGTTTAGACTGAATTTGAGTGGAATATTTGAATTAATGTGAGTTTAGTCACATTAAATTTTAATATTTGTATAAAAATAAATCAGACTGGTTGACTAGGCTTTACATAAACTGTGATTTATTTCATAATTCCACCATGAAGTCCTACTACTTAAGTCGGGTTTGTAAATTATGTGACTTATCTCATAATTTAACCATCAAATCCTAAGCTTGGTTCATCCAGTAGTGCGATCTGATTCTCCATAATTGTTTGCTTTTTATCTGCCCAACTTTCCCCAAGGTTGGGTTTTTTTTTGCATGTGAAAACGCAAATGGTTTTGCGAAAATTGCACCGATATGGTGCAGTTTGAGGGTGTGATATGATCAAAACCCATAAAAAAATCCCAGTTTTCTTTCAAAAACTGGGATTTTTCGCCAAAATTTGCGGGTAAATTTAGTTTACTGCTGAGGAAAAACTAAACTCGCCCTAATGAGGTGCATTATGCACCCAAATGTTGCATCTGTAAAATATTTTCTGCATGCTGAAACATTATTTTTTTGTATTTGTTGTTTTAAGAAAATCGGCACAGGGCATGCTTTTAGAAGTTTTCTTGAATGAGATGACTTAGTTAGACGGCTTTAAAATATAAGTGAATTAATTATCTTTTTTGTAAGTAATTTAAAGATTGCTCATGTAATATAGTCGCCGATTAAGTGATCAAGTCCACGATTTTGCACAGTTATAATGACGTAGGTGAAACTTAGCATGATGATGAAATTGCGCACAGAGCATATCAGTCAGCGACTGTTGATCTCGATGATCATTATTATCGTGTCATTGCTTTTTATTTGCGTTCCTCTGATGGTGAATAGTTATCAGAGTTATCAAAAAACAAAACGTGCTTTAATTGAAATTTCCGTATTAGGCAAAGTGGCTGAACTGACCAATAGTATTTCGCGTGAACGAGCACCTGCAAACAAAGTCATGTCGAGTTCAGCAGCTGAATTTCAGCAAAATTTACAAGAATTGAAAGCGTACCGTGCTGGCGTGGATCAACAAGTAGAACAGACCATCAATATTTTAAGAAAAGAAGGTTTTATTATCCATGCGCATCATTTATCGCATCAGTTAAAGACTGCTTTAGAACAAGGGCGTCAGGCGGTCGATGAATATGCAGCAACTCCACAGCATTTGCGTAGCTCTCAACAGATGGATCATGCGATTCAAAAAATGTTTGCGGCATGGGACAGTTCTCAGCATGTGCTGAAACACGTCATGCTCGATTCAGTGGCAAAAGACTCATCGGTATCGACCTATTATAGTGTGATTTTTGTTCTTTCAGATTTGCGTGATCAAGCGGGAAGGGTGGCATCCAATATTATTGCCGCGGTAACGTTTGCTGAAAAAATTCCTGAAACCAATTTGGCGAGCTCTTTGCAAACCCAACGCCAAGCTTATTATTTGTGGGATTTAATCCATACCATTTTGCCTGAAGCACATAAAATTCCTGAATATAATATTTTGCATAATCAATTAAAAAAGGAGTTTTTGGATGAGGGAATTCCTATCGTTAATCAATTGATTCAGCAAAGTATTCATGGACAACCTTATTCATTGACAGGTACTGAACTCACCCAAAAAATTGTGGATAAATTCAACACTGTGGTCAGTTTGCAGTCATTTATATTAGCGCACAGTTTGCAGGTTGCACACAAAGATTATCATCAGGCTCAGCGTACTTTTATTTTAACGCTAGTGGTGTCAATTATTTCGTTATTGGCTGCGATTTTCACTATGGTCTATGCGCGTTCGAAGGTCTTTATTCCCTTAATTCAGGCGCGCAGTCAAATTTTACGTTTGGCAGCTTATGAAGATGAAGCTCAAGGTACGCAAAATCCAGACAAGGTAACGCTCTTTGAGGCTATTCAAAAACTAAAACAACGCCTAGAGCAACGCGATATTTTAGAATTTCAGCTGCGTAATATTGCCAATACCGATGCCTTAACTGGTGTTTCCAACCGTTTGGCGCTTGAGGAATACATCAAATATTTAGAACATCGACCTGAAAAATTGAGCAAAACTGGTCTGATTATTATGGATGTGGATAAATTCAAACACATTAACGATACCTTCGGGCATGTGGTAGGTGACCAAGCTTTAAAATGTATTGCCGATACTCTCAAAGCGCATGTCCGTGCCTCAGACTTGGTGGTGCGTTATGGTGGCGATGAGTTTTTGGTTTTGATTGAGCAAATAGAATTTACTGAGGCGCTGTATTTGGCAGATAAATTGCGCTGCCATATTGTGAATCAAGAAATTTTTATTCCAGAACTGAATGATTATATTCAAGTGTCGGTCAGTGCTGGCGTGGCGGTGGGTGCTGCGTCATGGAGCAGATTGTTGGAAAAAGCCGATAAACACTTATTTAGAGCCAAAGCACGTGGGCGCAATGCCGTTGCTGGTGACTAAGTCACAGTAATTGATCCACGAGCATTTCCGAAGTGATAAAAAGCCTAGAGTGAAAGATTCAGCACAAGTTTGTGCTGAATCTGTATTTAAACTTGAATGGGCTTAAAAACTGAAATAATCTATTTTAGCCTTTTAACATCGGTTTTAAGAATTTTGCGGTATGTGAAATTTTAGATTTTGCGACAGTTTCAGGTGTGCCTTCGGCAATGATTTGTCCACCGCCTGCACCACCTTCAGGGCCTAAATCGACAATCCAGTCTGCAGTTTTAATCACATCTAGGTTGTGTTCAATCACCACAATGGTATTACCCTTGTTGCGTAGCTCATGCAGGATGTCGAGCAATTTGGCAATGTCATGGAAGTGCAAACCAGTGGTCGGTTCATCCAGTACATACAGGGTTTTGCCTGTATCTCGTTTGGCCAGTTCACGCGCCAGTTTTACGCGCTGTGCTTCACCGCCAGATAAAGTTGTAGCTGATTGACCAAGGTGGATATAACCCAAGCCAACCTGATTTAACGTTTCCAACCGACGATGAATCACAGGAATGGCATCAAAGAAATGCATGGCATCTTCAACGGTCATTTCCAAAACATCAGAAATATTGCGACCTTTATAACTGACTTCCAAAGTTTCGCGGTTATAGCGTTTACCATGACAGGCATCGCAAGGCACGTACATATCTGGCAAGAAGTGCATGGCAACTTTAATCATGCCATCACCCTCACAAGCTTCGCAGCGTCCACCTTTAACGTTAAAGGAGAAGCGTCCTGCTGCATAGCCACGTGCTTTAGCTTCAGGGGTTTGCGCAAACAGCTCACGAATTGGAGTGAACAAGCCTGTATAGGTCGCGGGGTTCGAGCGTGGCGTTCGCCCAATCGGGCTTTGGTCAATATCCACCACTTTATCTAAATATTGCAAACCATCAATCGAGTCGAATTTTTCTGCGGTTAATGTAGTTGCGCCATTTAATTGTGTTGCAGCCAAAGGCAACAAAGTACGGTTAATTAGGGTGGATTTTCCTGAACCCGACACGCCTGTGACACAAGTCATTACCCCTAAAGGCAAAGTGAGATCCACTTTTTTCAGGTTATGTCCTGCTGCGCCCATGAGTTTAATTTGTTGTTCGGGATGTGGCGGTTGGGTGCGCGTTTTCGGCACTTCAATTTTTAATTTGCCCGATAAATACTGCCCTGTTAGGGAGTCTGCATGTTCGGCCAGTTCTGCATAGGTGCCTTCGGCAATAATATGTCCACCATGCACACCTGCACCTGGGCCAATATCAATAATATGGTCGGCAGCGCGAATCGCATCTTCATCGTGTTCTACCACTAACACCGTGTTACCCAAGTCACGTAAACGAATCAGGGTTTCCAACAGGCGATCATTGTCACGCTGGTGCAAGCCAATTGAAGGTTCATCTAGCACATACATCACGCCCATAAGCCCCGCACCAATTTGAGATGCCAAGCGGATACGTTGTGCTTCACCGCCTGAAAGAGTTTCGGCGGAGCGTGACAGACTTAAATAATTCAAACCCACCGACACTAAAAAGTGCAGACGTTCACGAATTTCTTTAAAGATTTTATCTGCGACTTCACCTTTGGCCCCTTCAAGATTTAAGCCTTGATAGTAGTCTTCGGCATCGCCAATCGACATTTGGGTAATTTGAGCAATGGTTTTGTCTTTCACGCGGACATTACGAGAGATTTCATTTAAACGTGAACCACCGCAGGCATCACAGGCAGCATTAGATAAATACTGCGCCAAATCATCACGTACATAATTACTTTCGGTTTCACGGTAACGACGTTCTAAATGCGGTAACACGCCTTCAAACGCAATCACACGTTTATGGTGGCGTCCACGTTCATCAGTATAGCTCAGGTCAATTTTGTCTTTACCTGTGCCATACAGGAATTTCTTTTGTGTCACGCTGTCCAGCTGATTCCATGCCGTATCGAGTGAGAGTTCATAATGTGCCGCGACTTTTTCCAGCATGCTGTAATAATACGGACGCTGTCTGTCCCAGCCGCGAATTGCGCCCTGACTAATCGACAGTTCAGGGTTTGGAATCAATTTTTCCGCACTGAAATGGCTACGTGTCCCCAAACCATCACAAGTTGGACAAGCGCCAAAAGGGTTGTTAAATGAGAACAGGCGCGGTTCAAGTTCTGCCACGGCACGGTCACATTGCGGGCAAGAGTGCTTGGCCGAAAAAATACGATCAGGTTGTTCCGCATTCATCCACGATAAAATGGCTAAATCGCCACCTAAACGCAGTGCAGTTTCAAAGCTTTCGGCAATACGGTTGCCCAAATCATCTCGGACTTTAAAACGGTCTACCACCACTTCAATGGTATGTTTTTTCTTTTTATCGAGTTCTGGTGGTGGGTCAATGTCCATGACTTCGCCATCAACTCGGGCGCGTACAAAACCCTGACTTTGTAGCTGTTCAAACAGATGCACATATTCGCCTTTACGCTCACGAATCACAGGCGCGAGTAGCATTAAGGCAGTGCCTTCTTCCAGTGCTTTTACAGCATCGACCATTTCTGAAACAGTTTGCGCCACCATTGGTAAATCATGTTCAGGACAGTAAGGTGTGCCGACACGTGCATACAGTAAACGCAAATAGTCGTAAATTTCGGTAATGGTACCCACGGTTGAACGCGGGTTATGGCTGGTCGATTTCTGTTCAATAGCAATTGCGGGACTTAGACCTTCAATCGAGTCGACTTCAGGTTTTTCCATTTGCGATAAAAACTGGCGTGCGTATGCAGAAAGCGATTCGACATAACGACGCTGTCCTTCGGCATAAAGGGTATCAAACGCCAGTGAAGATTTTCCTGAACCAGATAAACCCGTAATTACCACAAATTTATCGCGTGGAATATCAAGGTTCACGTTTTTTAGGTTATGGGTACGTGCACCTCGAATACGGATATGACTTTGGCTCATAAAAACTTCTCGATATTTTGCAAATGAAAAACCTATATATGATAGCGCATGAAAATTGTTCAAGTGTTATTTTTTATGCTTTATCGGTCATGGCTTGTCGCACTGTATGGAGTGATCCCCATACGGTGCGTGAGGGCGGCCGTTAAGCTTGATCTAAACCCGGCCACTGACGTTGATGATAGGCGCTATCCCAGAATAACCATTCCAATTCTGCAGCTTTGGTGTAGGCGTGGTGCATTTTTTCAAGGGTATCGGCATCACAGCGCGCAGCAACACGGTCTATGGTTTGAATCACATTATTGACTGCGGTGTGGAATTCCTCGCCCGAATAGGTATCGACCCATGCCTGATACGGATTATTCGGTGCAGAATTATTGACGATATCTTTACCAACTTCGGCATAAATCCAGAAACATGGCAGTAGTGATGCCAATACCACAGGATAGCTTTCTGACCATGCGGTTGCGACTAAATAAGAAGTGTAGTGATGACAGGCAAGGGTCAGTGGAGTACTTTCAAATTCCTGTTTGGAAATATCAAACTCCTGCATAAAGCTGTCATGTAAGGTACGTTCCACCACAATTGCGATTTTGGCGGCATCTGCGAACTGAATAATATCATCTGCATCAAAAGCTTTAGCCGCACAGACTGCCAGTGCACGCCCGTAGGCAATTAAGTAATGTGAATCTTGAATCACATAATGTGCAAAAGCAGCTTTACTTAAGGTGCCTTGTGCCAACTCCTGATTAAATGGTAAAGCGAGCGTATTGTGATAAAGGGCAAGGTTACGTTGCCAAGCGTCTTGAGAAAAGCGCATCCTAAATTCCTAATATGTCGTTGCATTTCACTATAGCAGTTTGGGAATGAAAAACACGGTTTTCACGGTATCTGATCGGGAAACCAAAAATCATACGAAGAATTTTGCCGAAGTTGAGGAAAAAGCGTCATAATTGCAGCATAAAATTTTACATTCTCAGTTTTTGTCCGATTTAAAATTCGGGCAATTCAATTTTCAGAATTTTTGTATCTGTTAAAGCTTAATCAAAACTGTACTTTGCGTTGATGGTACAGATTCGGCAGATGAAAAGTTCAGATCAAAATATAGTGATAGGTCGTTTCTCATGATGAAACATTTTGGTTTCTCAATCGTATTTTCGATTGTGTGTCTTGCGCTATCTGCATACTGGGGCTATACCCATGGCCCAGAAGCAGGTGTGCAAACCATGCTTACCGCACTAACCATTACCGCAATTTTGGCGATTATGGAAGTGTCGTTGTCGTTTGATAACGCGGTGGTGAATGCGTCAGTGCTGCGCGGTTGGGATCATTTCTGGAAAATGCTGTTTTTAACCGTGGGGATTATCATTGCAGTTTTTGGTATGCGTTTAATTTTCCCTGTGGTCATTGTGGCGGTCACTGCCGATATGGGCATGATGGAAGTGGTGCAACTGGCATTGAATGATCCGAAGCAATATTCGGCTAAACTGATGGCACATCACCCTGAAATTGCTGCTTTTGGTGGCGCATTCTTGTTGATGGTTTTCCTAAACTTTTTCTTGGATGATGAAAAAGACACGCACTGGTTTAGATGGTTTGAGCGTCGTTTGAGCAATCTGGCAAGCGTGCCTGCCATGTCGGTATTTTTGGCCTTAGTGACTTTGTTAATCATGGCGGCCAATGTGGTGGAAGATAAGCGCCTTGTGGTGACGATGGCGGGTATTTGGGGCATCGTGATTTATATTGGCGTACAAGTGCTGAGTCACATGTTGGGCGGTGAACCAGAGGTCGATGAACAGGGCAATGCTGTCCGTCATGACGAAAATGGCGTACCGACAGGCGTGGTGAAAGCGGGTATTGGGGGCTTTTTATATCTGGAAGTGCTAGATGCCTCGTTCAGTTTTGATGGTGTCATTGGTGCATTTGCAATCACCTCTGATGTGGTGATCATCATGTTAGGCTTGGCGATTGGTGCAATTTTCGTGCGTTCGATGACGATTTATTTAGTCGAAAAAGGCACGTTGGATGCCTATATTTACCTTGAACACGGTGCGCACTATGCGATTGGTGCGTTGGCCTTTATTATGATTGCCAGCGGTACAGGCTTGCATGTGCCAGAAGTGGTGACAGGTTTAATTGGTGTTGCCTTTATTGTTTGGGCGGTGATTGCATCTATTCAATTTAAAAAACGTCAGGCAAAAGCGGGTTAATGCTATGGTGATGCCCGTTGCTGTATTGCCGCGAAATCACAGAGCAATACGGTGATGAAGACTGTATAAAATATAAATTTGGGTGCACAACGTTGCGCCCTTTTTTATTGAAAAAGTAGGGTCTGTTGAATAAACATCGGGAAAAATCAGCATCCTTAAGCTGAATGTTGTAGGATATCTGCAAATTCAAAATTATTTAGTTTTAGTCGATTGATATGATGAATGCCTTAGAACGCCGCTCGACCTTTGCTTTAAGCAGTATTTTTGCATTGCGCATGTTGGGTCTGTTCATGATTATTCCTGTATTTTCAGTAGCAGGGCAGTCATATCAATACTCAACTCCTGCACTGATTGGTCTTGCCGTTGGTGTTTATGGACTCACCCAAGCCATTTTACAAATTCCGTTTAGCTTAATTGCAGACCGTTATAGCCGTAAGCCATTGGTGGTTTTTGGGTTATTACTGTTTGCTTTGGGTGGTGCAATTGCAGCCATGTCTGACACCATTTATGGCGTGATTATTGGTCGTGCCATTGCAGGTGGTGGCGCAGTATCTGCCGTGGTGATGGCATTACTGGCCGATGTGACCCGCGAAGAAAACCGCATGAAAGCCATGGCGGTGATGGGGATGAGTATCGGTATGTCCTTTGTGGTGGCCTTTAGTTTAGGGCCATGGCTTACGGGCTGGGTTGGTATTTCAGGGTTATTTTGGGTCACCACAGTGATGGGACTAGCAGCGATTCTCATGTTGTTATTGGTGCCTAAAGTCACGCGTCATCATCGTAATTTTCAGCAAGGCTATATCACTCAGTTAAAGCAAGTCCTGAAAATGGGCGATTTAAACCGTCTGCATGTATCGGTATTTACCCTACATTTATTGCTGACTGCCATGTTTATTTATGTGCCTTCGCAATTAATCCAATTTGCCGATATTCCTTTGCAGCATCATGGTTGGGTGTATTTGCCATTGTTGTTGGTCAGTCTGTTCGTGGCATTTCCAAGCATTGTTTTGGCAGAAAAATATCGCAAAATGCGTGGCATTTTCCTGACCGCGATTGCAGGTATTATTTTAGGGCTGTTGGTGCTGATTTTCGGGTTTGAATCGAAATACATCCTTTTATTGGGTTTGGGTTTATTCTTTATTGCCTTTAACGTTATGGAAGCCTTATTACCTTCGTGGTTGTCAAAGGCTGCACCAATTCAATCTAAAGCCACCGCGATGGGTGTAAATGCCAGCAGTCAGTTTTTGGGTGCATTCTTTGGTGGGATGATTGGCGGACAATTATTGATGCTCAACCACACCGCAATGGGTTGGAGTATTTTGACCGCGATTGCTATAATTTGGCTATTCGTTAGTTTTGGATTGGCGCAGCCGCGCTATCTTTCGTCTTTGGTGTTGCGTTTGCCTGAGAACCGAGAAACAGATGAATGGACTTCTCAACTTTTGGCAATTCGTGGTATTGAAGAGGTCGTGGTGATGTCTGATCAGCAAGTGGCTTATGTGAAAGTGGATAAACAGCAAATTGATGATGCTGCGCGACAACAATTAACGCACTTGTTTGGGAAAGAGGTAGCCATTTAAGCATAACTCTTATAAAGTAAATAATAGAAACAAATAGGAAGAAAACGTCTAATGCGTGGTGTAAATAAAGTCATTTTAGTGGGTACTTTAGGTCGTGATCCTGAAACAAAAACTTTCCCAAATGGTGGTTCTCTCACTCAATTTTCTATCGCAACCAGTGATGTCTGGACAGACAAAAACACAGGTGAGCGTAAAGAGCAAACAGAGTGGCATCGCATTGTTTTACATAACCGTTTAGGCGAGATTGCACAGCAATATTTACGCAAAGGTTCTAAAGTATATATTGAAGGTTCATTGCGTACGCGTCAGTGGACAGACCAAAATGGTCAAGAGCGTTACACCACTGAAATTCGTGGCGATCAAATGCAAATGCTCGACTCTGCTAACCGTGGACAATCTGACCAGCAAGATGGTGGCTTTGCTCAACCACGTTTTAACAATAACCAAGGCGGTTATGGCAATCAGAACCAAGCTCCAGCCACAGGTTATGCGAATCAAAATCAAGGCGGTTTTAACCAAAATCAGGGTGGTGGCTATGCCAACAATAACCCAAGTGGTTTTGCACCGAAGCCACAAGCTGCGCCTGCAACCGCACCTGCAGATTTAGATGATGATTTGCCGTTTTGAGACATACTAGAGATAGCCATTTGATTCAAAATGGAAAATCATCATCCAAACCCTTTGTTTCGACAAAGGGTTTTTTATGCAGATATTTAGCAAATATCTATTTTCTCGATTAAATTTCAAACTATGATAGGATTTATAATTCATAAATCCGATTATTTTTATAAAAAAACACTGTTTTACCGATTCTTTCGATTTTCGTATTCTAGCTACACAAGATAAGCAATCCCCGAAACGAATTGAGGAGTCATCCATGAGTTTAATCAATACCCAAGTCAAAGCATTTAACGCAACCGCTTACCACAATGGTCAATTTATTGACGTATCTGAGCAAGACTTTATTGGTAAATGGTCAGTGGTGTTTTTCTACCCTGCAGATTTCACCTTTGTTTGCCCAACTGAACTTGCCGATTTAGCCGATCAATATGCTGAATTCCAAAAAATGGGTGTGGAAATTTACTCAGTATCTACAGACACACACTTTACCCATAAAGCATGGCACGACACCTCAGAAGAAATTAAAAAGATTCAATATCCAATGATTGGCGACCCAACTTGGACATTGTCTAAAAACTTTGAGGTGCTGATTGAAGCAGAAGGTTTGGCAGATCGTGGTACTTTCGTGATTGACCCTGAAGGTAAAATCCAAATTGTAGAAATCAATGCAGGCGGTATTGGTCGTGACGCGCAAGAGTTGTTGCGTAAAGTAAAAGCAGCGCAATATGTGCATGCACACCCTAGCGAAGTTTGCCCTGCCAAGTGGAAAGAAGGCGATGCAACCCTAGCACCATCTATTGATTTGGTGGGTAAAATCTAATCGAATCATCGCACTCAATTTTAAAAATCCAGAACCTCGCTTCTGGATTTTTTATGCTCATGATTTGTTTAACCATGTATAAGTTTCAGCAAGATTATTCCATTCTTGCAATGCTGTATGCTAAATTTGCACTAGGTTGTGGTGCGATGAGCGATTAAGATCAAAACATCTATTCTCCTAGCAATAGGTGTAACACATGAAAAAAATAATCGGTTTATATCGCAACCAAAACATGCATTGGGTGGGCGATGGTTTTCCAGTCAAAAATCTATTTTCTTATGACCGTTTAGGGCAGGCGATCAGTCCATTTTTACTCTTGGATTATGCAGCGCCGTATCATTTTGATGCGACTACCGCACAACATGGTGTTGGTTCGCATCCACATCGCGGTTTTGAAACGGTGACGCTTGCCTATCGGGGCGAAGTGACGCATAAAGATTCGGCAGGTGGTGGTGGCACCATCAAAACAGGCGATGTGCAGTGGATGACAGCAGGTGCGGGTGTGGTGCATGAGGAATTTCACTCCAAAGACTATGCAGCACAAGGCGGATTGTTTGAAATGGTGCAGCTTTGGGTGAATTTGCCTGCCGCAGACAAAATGACATCGCCACGTTATCAAGCCATTGAATCTCAAAATATTCCGAAAATTGAGTTTGAAAATCAGGCGGGGCATTTACGCATTATTGCAGGTCAGTACGCAGAGCAATCTGGGCCTGCCAGCACCTTTAGCCCTGTCAATGTTTGGGATGGACAATTGAAAGCTGCACAGACCCAAGCGCTGCATGTGCCGGTAGATCACAATACTTTATTGGTGGTGTTGGCAGGTGAAGTGCGGGTCAATGGCAGTCAACTTGTGCAAGATCACTCAGTGGTGTTATTTGCTCAAGATGGCGAAGCGTTAATTCAGCTTGAAGCACTGCAAGATACGCAATTTTTAGTGCTGACAGGCAAGCCATTAAATGAACCTATTCAAGGCTATGGTCCATTTGTCATGAATACCAAGCAGGAAATCATTCAAGCTTTTGAAGATTTTAATCAAGGCAAGTTTGGTGAAATTCCGATTCAACATCAAGCGGGTTAAGCTTTAAAAAATCTTAGCCAAGAAAAAAGCCTCATGTCGATGTCCCGACCGAGGCTTTTGTTGTTCTGGCGCTGTCAAATTTCTAGTTTTAGCGGATTGATCATATTCCTTATGATAATTATATGTGATGTAGTTATCATTTTTGTGCTTGGTATCATAGCGTTTAGAGATTTATTTGTAAAACGAAAATTATAAAAATGGTTAATTTATCTATATGGTTTAGAACACTATTTATGGAATTAAAGAAATAATACGAATAAATTCTAAGGCTTATTTAAGCAGCTGCTGATTGTTAGAAAATGTAATCATATTGCCAATGTACTTTGTGTTGTTTCTCTGTGAAAAGTACACAATCTGGTAGTTTTTAATAGCTCATTTTCCTTAGGCATGGTTCATAATTTCATAAAGTATGTAAAAAGATGGATGATCGGTTTGGATATCGCAGTGATCGGTAGTGGTATGGCTGGACTGGCTACCGCAAGAATTCTTAAAGATGCAGGGCATAACATTACAATTTTTGAGGCGCTGCCTGGTCGTGGAATGGACAGTCATAGCATCGAATTTGAGGATGGTTTAATTGATGCGCCGTTACGGGTCATGAACCCACATTTGTGGAAAAACACCCTCAGCTTGGCCACACATTTAGGCATTAAAACTTATCCTGTGCGTACTTATATGGCGTGCAGTTGGTTATTTGAAGATCGTACCGAAACTTGGCTGACCACAAGCCGTACCCGTATTGGTAATTTCCCAATCATTAACAACCGTAAAGGCATACAACAATACGGCTGGCGTTTGGTAAAAGGCATGTTGCAGTTAAAAACAGCCATCGCTAAATTTTTCAAATCTAAAAACCAAGACATTACCCTTGCGGAATTTATCAACCGTAACGAAATTGAAGAAGTGTTTTGGCATGGTGCAGTGATGCCAGTGCTTTACACCATTTGTACTTGTGACCCTAAAACCATTGGTGAATGGCCAGCAAAACCATTGTTGGTATTTTTACGCCAATTGACTGATGGTGATGCATTATTGCGTTTACAAGGTGGCACGCCTGCATTGGTTGATAAGTTGATTGAAGGTATTAATATTCAAAGTGGTGCAGCGATTACTCGTGTTCATCAACAAGAAGATGGTGTAATTGTTGAAAATTCTGAGGGTCAGTCGCAAACATTTGACCGTGTGGTGATTGCAACGCCAACCACTAAAGTCCAAGACTTCTTGGACAATCAACAATTTGCAGAAGATATTGAATTGCTTAAACAGTTCAAATTCGAGCAGGGTGATTTGGTGATTCACACTGATCAAACGGTGATGCCGCCAAAACGTAAAGATTGGTCTGTTTTAAGTTATATGATGGATCGTAAATTTACTCGTCAGCAATTTACGGTATGGCTTAACTCGATCGAACCAACTTTGGTCGGTAAATCGCCAGTGTTCCAAACATGGCGTCCAGTTACACCAATTGATCCGAAAAAGATCATTTCAACGGTAACTTTAACCCGCGCTGTGGTGGATTCAAAGACAGTGGCATTAAACAAAGAGTTGCAGCAGCGCCATCACCAAGACAATCGTAAAGTGTTCTTCTGCGGTTCATGGTCGTGCGATGGTTTACCAATTTTAGAATCTGCAGTGACTTCCGCTATGCATATTGCAGAAATTTTTGGTGCACCATTACCGTTTATTGATTTAAAACCACAAGTTGAGGTTGCGCCGCAATTAGGTTATTAAGTTTAGGGTCTGTTGATATTTCATAAATGGTTTGTGCTGTAGGCTAAAACTGAGCAGATCAGGCATGAAACGCAGGGAATAGCGAGACTATTGCCAAGTTTCATAACGCAATCTGAGAAAGTTTTAGCCACAGCCTTTCAGGACAAGCATATTTTTTGCTGCTATTGCGTTATGAGTCAGTCATTTAGAATGACTAAATTTCCTGCCTCATGCCTTATATCAGCTAAAAAATATGCGTTGTCGCAAACATAGATGAATTATCAACAGCCCCTCTTTTTTGAATTAGACTGAGTCAGTATGAAATGGCAACAGGCGATACGACAGCATTTTCCAAAACATAAATATGCCATTCAAGCGGCATATTTGGGAGATACTTCCGCACTGCCGTGGAGCAATTTAGGTTATTGGTCAGATGCAGTGGGATCTGATTATCCCGCTGCATGTCAAAATTTAGCAGCGCATTTGGCCGCAGCAGTGCATTTAAATTCAAAAGATGTTGTACTGGATTTAGGCTGTGGGCAAGGTGCCAGTCTTAAATATTGGTTGGAACACTATCAAATACAACGACTTGAAGCTGTTGAGCTACAAGATCATCATGTGCAGTCGATTCGAGAACATTTAAATTCAAATATTAAAATTCACGCTGCTTCATTTTTAAATTTAAAAGCACTTTTTCCACAACCACGTTTTGATGTGGTGTTCTGTATTGATGCGGCATATCACAGTCATTTGAATTCATTTTTAAGTCAGGTCAATGCAGTTTTGAATTCAAACGGACGTTTGGGCTTTCATTATTTAATTTGGGCAGAACAAGCGCCAACGCATGCATTCAAACAGCTGCAATATCGTGCCTTATTAAAATCTGCCGATGTCAATTTTAAAGATCTAATGTCCGAAAGTCAGCTTCGAGCGGTCTTGGCACAGTTTGAATTTAAACAGATTCAGGTGGAAGATTTGTCGGCACAGGTTTTGGCGGGTTTTGCTGATTATGTGTATCAGCATCTCAAGCATCAAATTCAAACGCGAGATGCAGACTGGTTTAAAATTGCCATGACAGCACGTTTATGTGCCAAGCTCTATGCAGATGGCTGGATTAAATATGTGCAGGTGAGTGCGGAAAAAGCTTAATCTATTGTAATGAGCTGTTAGATGATGGGATTTTTCGGTGTTTAGTTGTCCATGCTTAGCTTTAAATCCTACCCACCACATGAAACTGCTTCGGTAAAATTTTTGCGCCACACGTCAATTGATCTCCGACATAAGCCACGGCTTTATCATCAAAAAGAATATGATCGTGACTTTTTATAATCGTGGACCAACGTTGGCACTGAGGGCAGAAATGTCCATCACCCGCCACTAAAAATAAATTTCCCATTTGAGAAACACGCATTTGGTTGGCAAGGATGATTCCACCATGATTGGTCATGGAATGATGCGTTGCAAAGCTTTGAGCCATGAGGTCTTCCTTAAACTGGAAAATTTTAGAGAAGCATTGTTTTAATACTCAATTTTCTAAGACTTATAATTTTAAATTTTTATTTTAATTCACAAAAATATTTTTAAATGTCAGTTTATATGGATGAAACATCAACAAAATAGACCATCAATATAAAAATACGATCTGAAATATGTGTACAGCATTCTAAATCATAAAATACATTTAACAAGTGAAAAGTCACAATCTTGTATTGCAATTGAAGTTTTGCAGATACATCGAAGCCCTAAATAAATTGGAGATTCGAGCAGCATGAGGAAGATAAAAATATACGTTTATAGAAACAAAAAACCTCATAAATTAAAAACTTATGAGGTTTAATATGGTGCCGGCACACGGATTCGAACTGTGGACCTACTGATTACAAGTCAGTTGCTCTACCAACTGAGCTATGCCGGCGTTGTGTAGAGAATTTTACAGAATTTTTACGTGTGCGCAAGCCAAAAAGTAACCGTTTAATGCAGGGCATAGAGTTTTTGAAGATTTTGTACACAGTATTTTGGCGCGTTACAAACGAGGAAATCACATAGAAGGTTTTGTATGAAATGAGCCCAGCGGGTGGGCTCATTGAAGAAAATAACTTGAAATGAAGTGTGAAAAGCGATTATTTATTTCTTAAGATGCGATCTAAATCCTGTGCACATTCTTCTAAGGTAAAGGCCATATCAAGTTGCATTTGTGGTTTGAGTTCATTTGCGAGCGTTCTCCATTGTTCAATTAGGCGAATGGCTTTTTGAATCTTATGTTTGTTGATGTCTTTGGCGATGGTAGGCGTATATCCTCCACGTTTAGCATTTTTAATTTGTTTGACATAATTTTGGCTGTTATTCATGTTCGCTCCCGAATAGCAGTTATATATGTAAGGCATTTGCATGCTTTTATTATGCTAAAGCTTAATGATGACCCTTTTATGTAGAAAGCTGAGATGACGAAATAAAAATAAAAAAAGGTTTTGATAAAAAACAATAAATTTCTTCACCTCTCCTTTTTTGACGGCATAACTCAGTTGTAGCATAGCGATTGAAGATTGTCTTGACTGCAGAGTAACGCAATGTGTCATGTTTGTTGATTTTTCATCAATAGAGGGATTGAGGATTATCAAAATTGGCGATGGAGATGGTCTTAACTGCAAATTCCGTTTATCGCTTTATCCATTTTACGCTCTAGATAATTGCCAAGTTGCTGATTAGAATAGCGCCACTATAAAAATAGCAACGATAATAACAATGCAAAGTTCACTCTTTGCTGTATTAGAAAAATTTGGCTTAAGCCCTCAACACCGCACAATTCATATCCAGTTTTCTAATTCAGCCTTAAATCATCAGGTTTTTTTGCAGTGCGTTTATGGTCAGCATGCCATCAACCAAGGTTTGCAGATGGATGTCTTATGCCTCTCACCGCATGCAAATTTGCCGTTGAAACAATTTATTGGCAGTCGGGTGGCTGTAGATCAACTCACCGATCAAGGCGAATTATTTCGACATAGCGGCATTATTACTGCAGCAGCGCAAGGGCAAAGTGATGGCACGCTCAGTCTCTATAAATTGCAGATTCAGGATGCAACGGCTTTGTGGCATAAACGCCGCAACAGTCGGGTATTTATGAATAAAACTGTGGTGGAGGTGAGTGAAATTCTGTTTAAAGAATGGCAAGACCGCAGTGCATTATTTGCTGCAAGTTTAAGTTTAGATTTAAGTGGTCTCAGTCAGCGTTATGCAGTTCGACCTCTCATCATACAATCCAACGAAAGCGATTATGAGTTTTTAACCCGTTTGTGGCGTAGCGAAGGCATCAATTGGTTGGTGGATGAAAAACAACCTTGGGTTGAGCATTTTTTAACGCCTATGGATACACAAAAATTAAGACTGATTGAGCAGAATAGTCATTATCAGCCCTTAAAACGTAGACGAGTGGCATTTCAGCGTACAAGTGCAATCGAGCAGCGGGATAGCATTTACACTTGGATGGCACAGCGTAACCTGCAACCCACTGAAGTACAGTTACAACGCTGGCAACCCGATCTTTTGGCACAGGACCAAAATTCAGTACAGTTCACATCGCCCTTACAAAGTAGCACACAAAATAGTGAAGCTTTAAGTTTAGAACAGGCGTGGTGCGTGAGTCCTGCGTGGATGCAAGACTTAACTGGGCAAGATCAGGTGACAGCTGCAAGTACCGAACAATTAGAACAATTGGGACAACAATTGGCTCAGTATTATGATTTGCAGGCAAAATATTTTTCCGCGCAAAGTAATTTACGTGATGCGCAAGTGGGGTATTGGTTTGAATTACACGGGCATGCTGAAATTGATCAACATCCCCAAACTGAACGAGAGTTTTTAATACTGTCCAAACAGTTTTATAACCAAAACAATTTAGCACCTGAATTACAACAGCATTTTTTGAGTCTGCTGCAACAAAGTCAGTGGACATTTCAGTTACCGTTGGAGGGTGATCCTCAACAATTTTGTCAATTGAATTTGATTCGACGACATATTGCGCTCGTTCCAGAGTTTAATCCATTACTGCATCGTCCCGTGGCTTATCCACAGCGCGCTAAAGTGGTTGGACCTGAGGATGAAACCGTGCATGTAGATGCGTGGGGGCGTATTAAAGTTCGGTTTTTATTTACCCGAAGTGATGACCACTTGCATGATGGTGGTGCGGGTGCCAACGACAATGAGAGCGATTCGGCGTGGGTGGATGTACTCACACCGTGGGCAGGTGAGGGTTATGGTGCAAGATTTCACCCACGTATTGGTGAAATTGTGGTGGTGGATTTCTTTGATGGCAATATTGATCGTCCTTTTGTGGTTGGACGTTTACATGAGGCAGAACGACAACAGACACAATTCGATACAGTTGGAACTCTACCCGATACCAAATACTTGAGCGGGATTCGTTCACAAGAAATACGTGGTGCAGGGTTTAACCAACTTCGCTTCAATGACACCACCAAACAATTCAGTGCGCAATTGCAGAGTAGTCATGCTGCGAGTCAGTTGAATTTAGGATATTTGAGCCATCCAATGCGGCAGGAGGATTCAATTGGGCGCGGCGAAGGCTTTGAATTAAGAACTGATCGGTGGGGAGCTGTGCGTGCAGGTGCAGGCTTACTGCTTTCAACTCATCCACAAGCACAGGCACAAGCGTATCATTTAGATGCGAGTCCTGCCAAAAGGCAATTGGAGTCCAGTTTAGCGGCAAGCAAAGGCTTAAGTGAGTTGGCACAAAATCAGCAAACAGATCCTTTGGAAACACTGGAGCATCTCAAAGAATTTTTAAATCAAATTGAACTAGAAGATCAAACTAAAGCGGCAAGTTTTAAGCAGGCGGTTATGATTCTTTGTGCGCCCAACTCAATTGCAGTTTCAACTCAGCAAGATTTACACCTTTCTGCAGATCAACATATTCATCAAAGTGCCGCAGGCAGTATTAATGTTTCTACCCAAAAATCTGTGATTACCCATGCACGCGATAAAATCAGTTTATTTGCAGCGGAGCAAGGTATACGTGCTTTTGCAGCCAAGGGTAAAGTCGAAATTCAGGCACAAGATGATGGTGTAGATTTTTTTGCACGGGAAGGGATTCAAATTATTTCAACTGAGGGGCGCATTGAAATCAGCAGTCCGAAAGAAATTGTGCTAACGGCAGGCGGTTCACAAATCAAAATAAATTCAAAAGGTGTGTTGAATACAACAGGTGGGAAATTTGAATGTAAGGCGGGGCAGCATTGTTTTGAGGGTGGGGAACGGGTGGCAAGCGTCCAATACAGTTTGCCTCAAGCTGAGACTGAATATAGTCATCAAATTGATTATCAGTGGGATGTTGCAACTGAAGATGAGAAAGAGATTTTTGTTGTCGGAAAGCAAGATGGAAGGCTCATTAACACGAATAAAAATATACAAGATGCAAATCAGAGTGTCAGTTCATTAAGATTTTATACGTCAGAAAAAACTGAATTCGTTGCGTTAGGGTTTAATTCATCCTATGTCTATTTAACTCAGTCGGCTGTACAAGATAATAATATTGATGAATTATGGGCTGAAATAGAAGAAGAAACAGAATTAGAAGAAGATGAAGTTTATGCAGAAGAGGATTTAGGCTAATGAGTAATTTAGTCACAATTACATCAAAATTTTATGATCGTTCAGGGCGTCGGGTGATCAACTTAAATGTTATGTCTAGATACCAAGGTTCAAAACGTGAAAATCTTCAGAAAACTGATCTTCATGGGCAGTTTGTATTTCAGGCATCTCCACAAAGAACAGTAGAAATACTGGCAAAACCACCCAATCAAAAAGATTTTACTGTTTTTAAGGTCATTCATACATCTATTGGTTCATCATCACAAGATCCAATAAAAATTCAGTTACCTAAAACAATTGAAGAATATAAACAAAAAGAATTAGGTGAAACCAAAGCTAGAATTGTTACAACTACTTTTAAAGTGGTAGATTGTGCTGGGAAAGTGGTTTCAAATTTTCCTATTCAATCAAGACCTAGAGGGCGGAAAAATGCTTATGAACGATATACCAATGAAAATGGGATCGTGGAGGTATTGTCATCACCACAGCGTGATATTGAAATTTTGGTGTTAACTTCAAATGATCAATTTGTCGTGAAATGTGAGGTAAATTCTAAAAATGGCTCACAGCAGCCGATTTTAATACAACTCGATGAACCATATAGTAATTTCAAAAGCCGATCTGAATTAAAACTAAAAGATAGAACAGGTGAGCAGTTAATTGAAACTCCAACTGATATTGAAATGTTGATGTTGGATACGGGTAAAAAACAGATAATTACCATTTTAAATGGCAGTACTCCATTGTTCAGTATGGTGGGGCAGCGTTTGCAATTTAGAGTATTAAAGCCGAATGGGGATGCTTTAAGCCCTGTGACTTATAGTGCAAAAAGAATGCGTGCAGATGCGGTTGAATTGCGTTTGGATGTGGAGGTTGTTAAAGGTATCACGGCAGAGGGTAGGCCGAGTATTGAGAAAAGTATCAAGTATAATTTAGAGGAGATAGTTTCATTAAGTTTTTTTAAAGCTGTTTATGGCTCTAATAAACTATTTTCTCATCGTGTAATGAAAGGGCGATCGACACATAATACTCCACCTGAAAAATTTGTTATAGAGTTAAACAAAAGCCTAATTAAGCATAATCTTAAAGACAAATTAATGTTATGTCATTTTTTAGCACAAATTTATCATGAGTGTGATCATTTTAATACATTGATTGAGTATGCGAGCGGTAAGGATTATGATATTTCAAATTTTCCACCATCTGTTTGTGATATAAAAAAAAGCCGAGCATGTAGAAGAAGAAAACAAATTTTGGCTGAAGGAAACACATCTTTAGGAGATGGCCCTAAATACAAAGGGCGAGGCTTAATTCAGCTAACTTGGAAAAGTGCGTATAAAAAATATAAAAGCTATTCTGGAATTGACGTGGTTAATAATCCGGAATTACTCTGTGATGATTTATTTCATGCTGTAGATAGCTCAGTCTGGGCTTTTAATGTATTTAAAAATGCTGATAGTTTAATTCACAAAGGATATAAAGATTTAAATGGCACTTATAGTGATAACTATCATTTAAAAGTTGTTGAATCTGTTAGTAGGAGAATAAACGGTGGAAATAATGGTATGGCTGAAAGAAAAAAATTATTTATAAAAATATTCTCTGTACACGACAAAAATAGATAACTCATTGAAATAATGTCACAATAATTGTTTTCTAACGACGAATACTATGACACATCTCAATGAGTTATATCTTATCTTAAACAAATCTCTAAAATGGAAC
>NZ_VOYG01000011.1:0-124352 GCF_013420785.1 Acinetobacter sp. YH01011 | reverse complement strand
TCAACAATACAAAAAATTTCTGTAAAATCGTACATGGTAGTTAGAGCCTTTGGGTTGTGTCGTAACTTTCTAAATGGCTCTAACTACCTTTTTTTCAAGGGCTTTTCTTATCCGTAATTCGGGTTAATATAAGTATTTTTTAATAATTTTTCTGAAATTTTATAGTCATATTCTAACCCAAACTTTATTTCACGTATTGGTTTCAAATAGAACTTCTTTATTTTTTTTGTGCACTCATCCTACAATTTATAGAAATCCATAAAGTAGCTGACAGCAGTATTTAAATCTGTGAATCCTGTCCAATTGTTGTGTTTTCAACTTTAAACTATGATTTTTGGTAGATATTTAATATAAAACCAATTGAGATAAACATGCGATTTAAAAATACATTTTGCATTATTTGTGTGATGGGGATGATGGTATTGACCGCTTGCGAGGGCGCTGAGTCAATACAGCAAAATATAAATAGTACAGAAAATCAGCCGAGTTCAGTGACAGCCCAACAGGTCGAAGTACCGACTCGTTTGACTACTGCAGCAACTCATCCTTCGGCTATCACACCTGAAGCGACAGCACCGCAAGAAGTATATGTAGGAGAGCCGACTGTGGCAGAAATGCAGGCGCATGGCGAAGAATTTTATAAAGACACATTGGCACGGATTGCTGCAGAACAAGGTCAGTAGTCGCTCAGTCATTTAGCGCGTTTAAATAGAGTGGGTTGCTGACTATCTTCTATATGCAAACAACCCATTAAAATATTTAAAGTGCTTTAAGTTGCTGCGAGCCAATCCAGTGTTTAGAAAATTGATAGGCAGCACGCCCTGAACGCTGTCCACGTGCCTGACACCATCTTAATGCTTCTGCACGTACTTCGGCAGTCATTGGCATTTCGGCTTTGTGTAAATAATGCTCCACAATTTCTAAATATAGATTTTGATCCATTGGATAAAACGACAGCCATAGACCAAAGCGATCAGACAGTGAAATTTTCTCTTCAATTGCTTCTTGAGGATGCAACTCAGTATATTGCGGTACATCTACACGAGTGACAGGTGTATTTTCATGCATAAATTCAGGTAATAGATGACGTCTGTTACTGGTTGCATAAATAATAAAATTACTGGAACCTGATTGTAATGAACCGTCTAAAACACTTTTTAAACTACGATAATTTTCATCTTCTGCGTTAAAAGCTAAATCATCACAGTAGACAATAAATTTTTCAGGACGATGCTGAATGATTTTTTGAATTTCTGGCAATTCAGACAAATCATCGCGTTCAATTTCAATTAAACGTAATCCTTGATTGGCATACTCGGTCAATAGGGCACGTACAATAGATGATTTTCCCGTACCGCGTGAGCCTGTAAGTAACACATCATTGGCAGGTAAGCCATTTAAAAACTGCAAGGTGTTTTGAATGACTTTTTCTTTTTGCTTTTCGATGCCTTTTAAATCATCTAAATCAATTTTTCTTGGTTGTTGAATCGCTATCAATTGTCGATCTTGCCATTTGAATGCGATGGCGGAAAAGTCGGTTTCTTGTTTTAAAGCAGGTAAACTTTGCTGTAGTTGTTGGAGTACATGAGAAAGTGATAATAAGATGTTGTCGGGTAAATCTAGGTTTGCCATGATAATTCAGCTTAAAAAATGCAGATCAGATTGCTACACTTTAAGACTAGCGCAATTGACCTAGATTTGACAATCAAAGTGTGAATCGAGTCATTGACGCGTATTACAATTTTTTAGATATTGTTGTGTATAGTAGGCATAGGCAAGCGTAGTGCTGCGAATAAACCAACGGATTGAGGAATGCTATGTTATTTAAAGATTTCACCGAAGATGTTAATCCGCATCAAGCCTATCGCATAAAAAAACTCAAGCGCCAAATTCAAAATGCCGAATCGTATGAAGAATGGAAAAGTATTGCCATTCGTATAGATGAAGACACTGGTGCGCAAGAATGGAAATATGACAACAGTTCGCCATATTTTGATGCGGAAATTATCTCGCATCGTTTAAATTTATTACGCCGTTATCGCACCACCGAACGCAGTCACGATTTAATTTATATTTTGCGTGAAGGTTTAACTTTTGACATCGCCAATATTGCCCATCCGATGTTGTTTACTGCAACCTATGTGGGTACTAAAAAAATTATTGAAGATTATGTGGATGAAGTCAGTAAAAGTTTGGCTTTTGTCGCTTCAGATGAATGTCAGGCTTTAACCAAAGTAGAAAAAATAGAGTTTTTTCAGCAATGCCAAACTGCATACGGACAACCTGCCTTGATGTTCTCTGGTGGGGCAACGCTAGGTTTGTTTCATACTGGTGTTTGTAAGGCCTTACTTGAACAGGATTTAATGCCTAAAGTGCTGTCGGGTTCGAGCGCGGGTGCAATAATGACTGCAATGCTAGGCATCGCAAAACCTGAAGAAGTACAGCATATTTTGGGTGGTGAGTCATTTTTCCACGAAGCATTTCAGTTTAGACAAATGCGCGAAATTCTTAAAGGCAATGGTGGAATTGCCGATGTGCATTATTTAAAAAAATTCCTGATCAAAAACTTGGGCGATACCACGTTTGAAGAAGCTTTTCAAAAATCAGGTTTGCATATTAATGTGGCGGTTGCGCCTTATGATGCATCGCAAGACTCACGCATTATGAACAGCTTCACTGCGCCAGATTTGTTGGTTTGGAGTGCGGTGTTGGCCTCGTGTGCTGTGCCAATTTTATTTCCACCAGTACGTTTAACCAACAAGCGTTATGATGGCGAACACACTCCATATATGGGTAAAACCCGTTGGGTGGATGGCAGTGTGCGTAGCGATTTCCCACAGGAAAAAATGGCACGTTTGTATAATATTAACTACACCATCGCCAGTCAGGTCAATCCGCATGTAGTGCCTTTTATGCAGGATGATATTAAGCGTTATCGTAAAGATATGCTGAGTTGGCCAGAACGGATTATTCGTCGTCAGGGCAAAGTCATTAGTCGTGGGGTAATGGATTTTGTACGTGAGCGCGCAGGAGCTGTACCGCCAGTGCGTCGTTTGCTAGATCATGGCTATGGCATTGTCGATCAACGCTATTATGGTGATGTGAATATTGTAGGAAGCTATAACCTGCGTCATTACAGCTATATGTTGCAAAACCCGAAACCACATTTATTTAAAATTTTACAGCGTGAAGGCGAGCGTGCGACTTGGCCGAAAATTTCATCAATTGAAACGCATGCACGTGTCGGTAAAACTTTGCAACATTGCTTAGAGTTATTAAATGTACCACAAATAGAGGTATCCACCGAAGTCGCAGCAGAAATGCGCACTGGCGCAAGTGTTGTTTAATGTTTTAAATTTGGATGTTCAACAGTTAGATACTGCGCAGTTCGAGCTGCGCAGTAAAGCGCAAAGTTTGCAATATGGTCGGCATATCTATCGTTTTGAACATCAAGGGCAGTTTTATTGGCTGAAAGCCCAACAACAAGGTGTTCATGCGACAGTAGAGCAGGGTTTTGCACAAGAATGGGACTTTTATAAACAGTACGCGCAATCATCATATTTATCTTTTTTATTGCCATGTGAATTGATGGATGCTGCACCCATTCATATTCAGTCGCAGGGTAATTCACATGACATTTCATCGCATTATTCACAGGTCTATTCACGTGCTTTAATTTTACCTGAAGCGCAAGCTGTTTTTGTGATGGGTAATTTACCTGAATATACAGAAGCGATTAAACACATATTTTTGCGTGTCTTTGAAGCAGTGGAAGCATTACATCAATTAGGTTGGATTCATGCTGACTTAAAAGCTGAACATATTGTGCAGTTGGATGGGCAAATCAAACTGTTAGATTTTGAGCAAGTACAGCAAATTGCAGATATTCAATGTCAGGGGATGACTGCAACGCCACGTTATATGGCACCAGAATTATTTCACGGACAGCTCAAAACTGCACAAAGTGATATTTATGCTTTAGGCATTATTTTTTATGAATGGTTAACGCAACAACGCTTGCAGGCAAATAGTTACCACGATTGGGCGTATTTACATTGTCAAAGATTGCATATCCAACTTTCTACGCATCTACAAGCATTTTTACCACTGCTGAATCACATGTTGGCAAAGTCCTATTCGCAGCGTGCAACGAGTATTGCAGAGTTGAAATTATGGCTTAGTGGCTGAATATGCTTAAGAAAAAATCAAAAAATAGTTTTTTGTTTTTTATTTAAACAGTCATTGTGCTTTTTTATAAAAAAGGCTTGTCATCAGGAAGTGATCTCTATAATATACACAGCCATCGGGGACGTGGCGAAATTGGTAGACGCACTGGATTTAGGTTCCAGCGCCGCGAGGTGTGAGAGTTCGAGTCTCTCCGTCCCCACCACTTAAATATCAAGTCAGCTTGATTTTAAGTTACAGAGGATTGGTGTAATGGTAGCATGACGGTCTCCAAAACCGTTCGTCAAGGTTCGAATCCTTGATCCTCTGCCAAATTAAAATCCAACAACTCAGTTGGTACCCGATGTTGGGGACGTGGCGAAATTGGTAGACGCACTGGATTTAGGTTCCAGCGCCGCGAGGTGTGAGAGTTCGAGTCTCTCCGTCCCCACCATACATTAAAGAGCAAGGCAATGACCTTGCTTTTTTATTGCCTGTTATTTTAGCTTTAAATCATTGCATCTCTTTGACAAGGCTTAGATGTATTTTAAGATTTAAAGTTCAGTATAAAAAAAAGCCCATAAACAGGTTATGGGCAAGATCATCTTTAAGTGTTGATGAAATACGATTTGAATTTTTATTTTTGCATCCTATCAAGTTCAACCGTTATCGCATACTTATCTATATTGTATAAGTACTTATGCTTTTAAATGGTCTTCAAATTCCTCGCCTAATTTCATTGCTAAAGCATTACCAGAAAGCTCGCAAGTGACCAAACCATATTCTTTTTGAAAGCTAAATGTGAAACCGTGACCATCCGCCAAATTTTTGACTGAATAACCTAATTTTTCTAACCAAATACGAAACGCAATTAAATTTTTTGCTTTAACAACTTTTTTCACGAGAGAACTCCTATCCATTTATTTAATTATTAATAGGGATATTTCTTGAATTTTTAAAGGGCAGAAATGTATTTCTTTGACATTTTTTTCACTGATTTTTAGAAATCTAAAGTCCTTTTAAGCAATTAGAATATTTTAAAAGAATTATTTATTTGTAAATTATTGATATTTATTATTTTAACTGAGGTGGCGTAATTAATTTTAAGGTCTTAGATATATTGCCAAAAGATGACTTAGAAATATTTTGTTAATGATTTTTAGTTTTAGGCTGTATTTATTTTCAGCATGAACATATGGGGATTATCCATTTTTCATGCAAAGCTTTAATTTAGCGCAATGCATATCAGTGTGGAGCATGTCGGCACCAAATGGACATTAGCTTATACTATGGTTGAGTTTGAAGATTTGGAAAATAAACATGACTGCACAAACAATCCAACAGCAGGCTGAGTACATAGTGAAGCAGATGCAAAATCAAGGGCTAGAGCCTTTTGCTGTGATGCTTGGGCATGAAGATTGGTTACTGTTTTCCTCGCAATCCAAAGTGGCTTATACGCCTTTTGGCAGCGCACGCCGTTATCAGCCTGCATTGTCCAATTTACTTTTGGTGCGGGTCGATGAAATGAATGCTGTGCGTGTGGTGACGCAAACTCAATTAGATGAGTTTGCTGCCAGTAATCAGATTTTATAATCCGAGAGAAATATCAGATGCTTTATGATCAAAGCATCAATTTAAAAGTTGTCTTTGAGTTCACGTAATTTCTGAAATTCTTCGACACTTTCGGCTCTTAAAAATGGATTGGTTTCCAGTTCTAGTTCGATGCTGCTTGGCAAAGTGGGTTGATTAAGCATGCGTAAACTTTCAATTTGTTGATAACGCTCTTGAATGGCAACATTGTCGGGTTCTACATGCAGTGCAAATTGTGCATTCGCCAATGTATATTCATGGGTGCAATATACTCGGGTACGCGGAGGCAGCGCTGCCAAGCGGTTTAAAGATTGATACATTTGCAAATATGTACCTTCAAAAACACGCCCACAGCCCATCGCAAATAAAGTGTCGCCACAGAACAATACATCCAACGCATCTATAAAATACACAATATGCCCCAAGGTATGTCCCGGAACGGCAATAACATCGACCTGTAAATCATGAAAATTGATATGGTCTTGGTTTTGTAAAGGATGCGTGATAAACGGAATTTTGCTCAATTCTTCACGTGGCCCATAAACAGGTAAATTACGTTCTGCAATGAGTTCAGGCACACCGCCAATATGATCTTGATGCCAATGCGTCAACCAAATTTGCGCGATCTCTAAACCATGATTTTGGCAAAAATCTTCAACAGGTTTGGCATCGGTAGGGTCAACCACCACCACTTGTTTGCTGGCACAATGTTCAAGCAACCAAATATAGTTTTGTGATGGTTTTTGCGCATCAATAAGATGGACTTGGTAGTGCATGCTCAATTCCTGAAACTTAATCGCTTGTGGCTATTACAGCATGCTTTTGCGGGCGTGTAAAAGTGTATCCCCAAGTGTCAGGTTATCGCTTTGCTGTGTTACTGCTTGATGATGGACCAGAGATGTAAAGATAAAATAGAAATAAATTAAAATCCATAAAAAATGCCGTAATTAACACGGCATTTTAAAAGAGAGATTCGGTTTGATCTTAGCGGATTTTTGCCAAGAAACGACCTAAACGTGTCATTGCTTCACGTAATTCATTTTCTGCAGGCAAGAACACTACGCGGAAATGATCAGGCGTTGGCCAGTTAAAACCTGTACCTTGAACCAATAAAACTTTTTCTGCTTTGAGTAAATCGAGCATTAACTTTTCGTCATCTTCAATTGGATAGACGTTTGGATCAAGTTTCGGGAAGCAATACATTGCACCCTCAGGTTTGACACAAGACACGCCAGGAATGTCGTTCAGCATTTCCCATGCAATGTTACGTTGTTCGTATAAACGACCACCCGGACGAATCAAGTCATTGATAGACTGATAACCACCCAATGCTGTTTGAATCGCGTACTGCGCCTGATGGTTGGCACACAAGCGCATAGACGCCAACATGTCTAAACCTTCAATGTAGTCTGCAGCGCGTGATTTATCGCCTGTAATCGCCATCCAGCCTGAACGGAAGCCCGCAATGCGATACGATTTAGACAAGCCATTAAATGAGATACAGAGTTGATCACCCGCTAAAGCTGCAACCGCAACATGCTCAATGCCGTCATAAATAATTTTGTCGTAAATCTCATCGGCAAATAAAATTAAGTCATATTTTTTTGCCAATGCTACAATTTGTTCCAACACATGACGTGGATAAACCGCACCCGTTGGGTTATTCGGGTTAATAATGACAATACCGCGCGTATTTGGCGTGATTTTGCTTTCCATATCGGCAATGTCTGGATACCAAAAGTTTTCTTCATCACATTTGTAGTGAATAGCAGTACCGCCCGATAAATTCACTGCCGCAGTCCAAAGCGGGTAGTCAGGCATTGGTACCAGCATTTCATCGCCATCGTCCAACAAGCCTTGCATCGCCATAACAATCAGTTCAGACACGCCGTTGCCTATATACACATCATTGACATGCATATCGAAAATGCCTTTTTGCTGATAGTACTGACAAATCGCTTTACGCGCAGGGAAAATCCCTTTGGAGTCGGTATAACCAATCGCATTAGGCAAATTCAATGCGACATCATTAATAATTTCCTGTGGCGCTTCAAAACCGAATGGGGCAGGGTTGCCAATATTCAGTTTAATAATTTTATGACCGGCCTCTTCCATTTCATTGGCCGCTCGTAACACAGGTCCGCGAATGTCGTAGCATACATGCTCAAGTTTTGATGATTTTTTTATTTCGCGCGGAGTCGTGTTACCTAGTACGGACATAGTTCCATCCAATGATTAGAAGATAAATAAATTATAGATTACTGAAATATCACAATCTATGCTGAAATTTAGCTAGATATTTTGCAAGGTCTAGCGTAAAAATGGAAGTACTGAAGCATGACACTGAATGTCAAAGATTTAAAGGAGTTAGTGATGGGAAAACTCAATAAAACAGACCGAGAATGGCAAAGAGAGTTATCACCAGAGGAATTTCGGATTACACGTCAAAAAGGCACGGAGCCTGCTTTTACGGGGAGATATTGGAATACTAAACAAGAGGGGATTTATACCTGTCGTTGTTGCGGTACAGCGCTATTCTCATCTGAAACAAAATATGACAGCGGTAGCGGTTGGCCAAGTTTCTATCGTCCAATCCAGCCTGGGGTGATTGAAGAACATCAGGATGGTTCGCACGGCATGCAGCGTACTGAGATTGTTTGTCATCATTGTGACGCACATTTAGGGCATGTTTTTGATGATGGTCCACAGCCAACAGGATTGCGCTATTGTGTCAATTCGGCTTCTTTAGAACTCAAAACACAAGAAAAAAATGATGAGGGAAATTATCCATGACCAACATTTATCAGTTTGAAGCTGAGTTGTTAGATGGACAAAATAAAGCCTTTAGCGATTATGAAGGGAAGGTTTTGTTGATTGTAAATACAGCCAGCAAGTGTGGTTTTACGCCTCAATTTGCGGGTTTGGAAAAGTTATACCAACAATATAAAGACCAAGGTCTGGAAGTTTTGGGCTTTCCGTGCAATCAGTTTGGTGGGCAAGATCCAGGCTCCAATGAGCAAATTGGGAGCTTCTGCCAAAAAAACTATGGTGTCAGTTTTCCAATGTTTAGCAAAATTGATGTGAAAGGTCCTGAAGCACATGCGATTTTCCGTTACCTGACCAATAACAGTAAAGGTATTTTGGGCAACGGAATTAAATGGAATTTCACCAAGTTTTTAATTGGCAAAGATGGCAAGGTGTTGAACCGTTTTGCTCCGACCACAAAACCTGAAGATTTGCAGGCGGAAATTGAAAAGGCTTTACGATAAAGGCTTGCGCTTGTGCAAGTAAGATAATTAAGGCGATCAGATGATCGCCTTAAATTTAATTGAAATCATTAACTTATAAAATCGCTTTAAGACGTTGAATTACTTGTTCACATTGCGCCAAATCTGCAACCAAAGCTAAGCGAACATGGTTTTCACCCGGGTTACCTTGTGCGGTTTCACGAGATAAATACCGACCTGGCAGCACTTTAATATGGGCTTTTTCCATCAATATTTTGGCAAAATTTTCATCATGGTCGACTTTGAGCCAGTAATAAAAACCTGCATCTGGTTTTTTTAATGGCAGTAAATGCCCAAGTTCCGTTTGGAATAATTCAAACTTGGCGCGATATTGTTGACGATTATCTTCAACGTGCTGTTCATCATCCCAAGCTGCAATAGATGCCAATTGATGTTGTACAGGCATTGCCGCACCATGATAGGTACGATATTGCAAATAAGGTTTTAATAAGTTGGCATCGCCCGCAACAAAGCCTGAACGCATGCCGGGTAAGTTTGAGCGTTTAGACAAAGAATGGAATACGATGCAGTTTTTGTAGTCATCGCGTCCAAGTTCGGCACAGACTTCCAGTAAACCTGTAGGCGCTTGGTCAAACCATAATTCTGAATAACATTCATCAGATGCAATGACAAAATTATATTGATCTGACAGGGCAATCAGCTTTTTAAATTGTTCTTTTGAAAGGACAGCACCCGTTGGATTTCCCGGTGTACAGACAAATAATAAAGCAGTTTTTTCCCAGACTTTTGCAGGTACAGCATCAAAATCACCCAAGTAATTATTGTCTTCGGTGCAATTGATGAAATAGGGTTGAGCACCTGCCAATAAAGTTGCCCCTTCATAAATTTGATAAAACGGATTGGGCATCACTACATAAGGCGCATCTTCACGTCGAATCAAGGCTTGTACAAAGGAAAAAATCGCTTCACGTGTACCTGAAACGGGGAGAACTTGAGTGTCTGGGTTAACTTGTTTTAAATGAAAGCGTTGTGTCAGCCAATGGGCAATGCTGTGACGTAATTCAGGCAGACCTTTGCTGTTCGGATAAGTCGATAAATGCTGAAAATTATCAATAATGGCTTGTTTGACAAATTTAGGTGCAGGATGTTTAGGTTCACCAATAGACAGTGGAATTAACGGCAAATTTGCAGGTTGTACGTCCTGAAATAGTTTGTTTAGCTTTTCAAAAGGGTAAGGATGTAATAAGGACAAACTTGAGTTCATGGATGTTCCGTAAATTGAAGTTAATGTTGACCACAGACCTGATTAGAGGCCTCATCTAAAGCAGCTTTGAGCTGGATTGCAAAGGTATCTGCTTCAGACTTTGTCATTGGGTTGCCATCTTTTTTGGTGACGAAGAAAATATCTTCGGCACGTTCGCCCAGGGTGGCAATTTTGGCGGAGTGAATATCTAAGCCTTGCATCATAAACAAGCCGCCAATTTTGGCGAGTAACCCGGGATGATCTAGTGTGGCAATTTCGACCATGTTTTGATTCAGCGCTGCATTGAAAGTCACTTCTACTGTATTTTCAATGTCAAAATGACGTAATTGACGCGGAATGCGGCGTTGCATCAGACCCGGATATTTATCTGACTGGCTCAAGGCATTCACTAAAGCCTCAATCACCATTTCTTCACGTTCAGGGTCTGTTAAGAGTGTGCCAAAACGGTCTAAGACCACGTAAGTATCCAAACTAAAGGCTTTGGTCGCAGTAATAATTCGTGCATCCTGAACGTCAAGGTTCATGCGGTCTAAAATAGCGACAGTTGTGGCAAATAGGTTGGGTTGGTCTTGCGTGTAAATAAAGATTTGTACTGCGTCTTGTGCTGATTTTCGGTGCGCGCGCATGAGCACTAATGGTGCAGGATTATCGCCATGCTCCAAAATCGCGCGGGTATGCCATGCAATTTCATCGGCAGATTCTTTAATAAAGTATTCATCGCCCAGTTCTTGCCAGACTTTTTCAACAGCACTGAGTTCAAAATCTTTAACCAGTAACTCGCTTGCCGCAAATTTGGTGTCTTCAATCAGCATTTGATAATCGACGGGACGCCCAAGTCCTGAGCGAATGACATCACGCGCTTGCGTATAAAGTTGGCGCATTAAGGATGCACGCCATGAGTTCCAGAGTGTTGGATTAGTCGCATTAATATCAGCAACCGTTAAGGTATAGAGATAATCTAAATGCTCCATATCTCCCATTTTTTCAGCAAATTCCTTGACCACATCGGGGTCAGAAATATCTTTTTTCTGTGCTGTGACTGACATCAACAAGTGATTTTTGACTAACCATGCCACAAGGTTACATTCACGTTCAGTAAATCCGTGTTTACGGCAAAACTCAATCGCATCTACCGCACCAAGTTCACTGTGATCACCACGACGACCTTTAGCAATATCATGGAAAATCGCAGCCAAATAAATAATGTCACGACGGGCTAAACGCTGAAATACCGAACTGACCACAGGAAAATCTTTCGCGAATTCAGGTTCTTTGAAGCGGCTTAAATTGCGGAGTAATAGTAAAATGTGCGCATCGACTGTATAAATATGGAATAAGTCGTATTGCATTAAACCTGTAATTTGACCAAAAGCGGGGATGTAATTGCCCAATACACCTAAGCGTTTCATAGTCACCAAGGTATTATACAAGCGGTGCGGTGAGCGCAAAATTGCCATAAACAGCGCTTGATGCGTTGGATCATCACGGAAACTTTGGTCAATACGCTTGGCTGCAAGTGTCAGCAGGCGCAGTGTTCGTGCGCGAATTCCTTCAATTTCAGGACGATTGGCCAATAAATAGAAAATTTCTAAAATTGCGCTTGGTTTTTCTGAGAAAATTTTGTGGTGCTGCACGGCAAGTTTGCCATCGACCAGTTTAAAATTTTCATTAATTTCTTCAATGTTACGTTCATAATTAGGCAAACGCGGGGTAATGACCGACTCATTAAAATAGGCCAGCAACATTTCATTTAAAGTGGAAACTTGCTGTGCAGAGCGATAATAACGCTTCATAAATTGTTCAATCGGGTAATTTTGCGGTTTACCTTCTTCTCGAACATAGCCAAAAGTTGCTGCAATATCTCGTTGATAATCAAACAATAAACGGTTTTCATCACGTTTGGTTAAACGATGGAGATGATGACGGATTTCCCATAAAAAGCTTTCGGCTTCTTCGAGTACACCCAATTCAAATTCTGAAATAAAACCTAAATGCACCAAGTCGTAAATACGATTGACGCGAAAATGGCGTTTGGCAATCCAGCCAATTTGGTTGATGTCACGAATACCGCCCGGAGCATTTTTAATATCGGGTTCTAAATTACTTTCGGTGTCATTGTGCTGCGCGTAACGCTTGCTTTGCTCCTCCATTTTGGCATCAAAAAAGGTTTTATCTGTCCAAGTCTGCGAAACAATACGACGCGGCCATTTGGCAAGCTGCTGATTTCCTGTAATTAAACGCGCTTCAATCAAGGCAGTTGCAACAGTTAAATCACTGGTTGCCTGAATCACACAGTCTTGAATAGTCCGCACGCTGGTGGCAGGTTTGAAGTTGCCAACATCCCATAAAGACGAAATAAAGGTCGAAATAAGTTGTTCTTGTTCTGCTGTAATTGCATCTTCCGATAACACCATAATATCGACATCTGAATAGGGCAGCATTTCTTTGCGCCCATAGCCACCTACCGCAAATAGGCTTAAATCGGTTTTGTCTAATTCAGCATGTTGCCATAAGAAAGTGAGCGCTTCATCAATCAGGTTAGAACGCGCCAAAATCACTTCACGAATGGATTGTCCATTTTCAAAACATTGTTGTAGCTGATTTTCGACATCGGTGCGCCATTGGTTAATGGCCTGAATGTCATGGTTGCTTTTTACATAATTCAGCAAGGGTAATGTAATGATCATGGACAATTCCGTTATGCAATGACGAGCTTAATTTTGATTTTCGTTTAAATGTACGCGAACAGTGTCCGCAGTATGCTGAGCTAGCTCACGCGCTTGCTCTGTGGTTTCTGCTCGTGCAGTGGCAACGCCCATACGACGACGTTCAAAACCTTCAGGTTTGCCAAATAAACGTAAATCTGTATCGGGATGTGCTAATGCAAGATTCAGGCCAGAAAATGAAAGATTTGTTGCATCGACACCTGCATAAATCACTGCACTGGCTGCAACGCTATGGCGTGTGGTATTGACAGGTAAGCCTAAAATCGCGCGGGCATGTAATTCGAATTCACTTTGGAATTGTGAAGCCAATGTCACCAAACCTGTGTCGTGTGGACGTGGAGAGACTTCACTGAACCAGACTTTATCGCCTTTCACAAACAGCTCTACACCAAAAATACCGCAACCACCTAAGGCAGTAGTCACTTTGTGTGCAATTCGTTTGGCTTCAGTCAAGGCAGCATCACTCATGGCTTGAGGTTGCCAGCTTTCTACATAGTCGCCTGCATCTTGACGGTGACCAATTGGGTCGCAATATGAAGTTTCGATCGCACCAGTTTCTGGGTTTTTAGCACGTACGGTTAATAAGGTAATTTCAAAATCGAAGTCAATTTGTGATTCAACAATCACAGTGCCTTGATTGACGCGCCCGCCAGTCTGGGCATATTCCCAAGCTGCATCAACTTCATCAAAGCAGGTGACACGCGATTGTCCCTTGCCTGAAGATGACATCACAGGCTTCACAAAGTTTGGATAACCAATGTCATCACATGCAGCGCGGAAAGATTCGAGAGAATTGGCAAAGCGATAAGCGGATGTCGGCAAACCTAATTCTTCTGCAGCCAAACGACGAATGCCTTCACGGTTCATGGTCAAATTTACCGCTTTGGCAGATGGAATCACTGTTGCAATATTTTGCGCTTCAATTTCAAGTAAAACTGATGTCGCAATGGCCTCAATTTCAGGCACAATTAAATTGGGTTGAATTTTTTCAATCAGTTGTTTTAATTCTGTGGCATCTGCCATGTTTAAAGTATAAGCATAATGTGCGACTTGCATGGCTGGCGCATGGTCGTAGCGATCGGCGGCATGTACTTCTACGCCTAAGCGTTGCAGTGAAATTACCACCTCTTTACCGAGTTCCCCTGAACCCAATAGCAAAACTTTAAAAGCAGAAGATTGAAGGGGAGTACCAATGGTCACGCTCATGTGAATCGTCCTTGCTAAAGTGGGCTTTTAGCATAGCAGAACTGTTCCATGAGTTAAGCCCTGTTTGCAACAAAATCATGATTTTGTCATCTACTTATATTGCATTCAGTGCTTTAAAGCAGTTAAGGCTGAATCCTGAAATAGATCATTTGGACGATTCAACCTCTAAATTTCAGCAACATTAGAACGAAAATGGCACATAAGTATAAATTAAACCATAGGTGATGGCTGCGGTAAGCGTTGCAGGTACGATTTTCTTAAACTTAAAATACAAACCTGTGAGCACTAAAAAGCCAATCAACATCGCAAAACTTTTATTGGGTGTTTCAAGCAAAGGTGGCAAGGTTGCAACCACGAGCATAGAGCTAATTGCGGCTATACCAATGCTGCCCAAAGCGATTTTAAGCCATAAAGCACCACGTTGCTGTGAGCCTTGTTGAAACTTTTGAATCACAAAAAATGGCCCAAAACGTGAGGCGAAGTTTGCGATACCGACTATAATACCGACCAAAATAATTTCTAAACTCATGATTTTGATCCTGTATGTTCAGGGTCGGGTTGTTTTAAAACATAGTGTTTAAATAATCCCGCCAAAATACCTGAAGAAATCCCAATAAAAATTGCAGCAGATAAGTCAATAAAATAACAAGCTACGGCAGATACTAGAATGGTGATTCCCACGACAAAGGTGTGTTTCTTTTCAAATGCTGCCAATAAGAAGCTAAGAAATAAAGCGGGCAATAAAAAGTCGAGCGCCGCTTGCAAAAACTGTGGCATTTTAGTGACTTGATCGGCAAATAATCCGCCTAACAAAGAGCCTAATGCCCAAGACAACCAACTAAATAAACTCAGTCCAAGCATCCATGATTCAGACCATTCCTGACGGCGCTGTGACAGTTTAATCATGCCTGAGGCAAAAACTTCATCGGTCAGACCCCATGACCAAATTGCAGTTTTTTTGAGGTTTAAACGATCTTGAATCAGGTTTTGTAAGGCTGGGCCGTAAAGTAAATGTCGAATATCCAAGGCGATTACCGTTAATGCGGTCATCCAGATTGAAGTTCCACTGCCCAATAAGGCAACGACTAAAAATTGACTCGCCCCTGCATACATCGAGCAAGATAAAAATAAGGCTTCCCATGCGCTAAAGCCGAATTGAGTTGCAGAAACACCAAAAGCAAAAGAAACAGGCAGATAGGTGAAAATAATCGCCTGACTATCTTTTGCACCTTGCCAAAAACTTGCTGCGGGCGCAGTTTGAATATTGTGTACGGACACGACACACCTTGTGGGAGAAAGTTGAACGATGGGTCAAATGAAGATTGTGTATTATACTTGAATTCATTAGCATGATGCCGAATTGTTTGTATGGGCGAACCGATATGTTGAAATTGAAAACACCTGTAATCCTGCTTGCTTCAATGTTATGCAGTAGCCTGTTATTGCAAGCGTGTAGCAATGACAACAACCCGCAAAAAACAGTAGAAATTAAGCCTGCGCCAAAACTCACCAATGATGCGACTGTGTATGCGCAAGCCGCGTGGGAATTAATGAATGAAGTTGAGCCGTACGTGTATCGTAAACAGCGTAACTTAATTGAAGATAAAGTCCGCAAACCTGCCCGTAAATTAAGTACCGACTGGCGTATTAATGTCAAAATGACCGACTCTGTAACGGAAGGGAAATATGCGCTGTGTCGTAAGGCCTTGACCAGTTTGGAAATTTGGGCACGTGCGACGATTGACAGTTCAAGCAGTCTTGCACAAAAACAAGCCGATTATGAACGTGATAAAAAACAATGTGCCGATGCTTTGGCGCATCCTGAATTGGGTAATACCGACCCGAAACAAAAGGGCAATGTGGTGCAGTCTTAGTTGAGATTATTTTGCATTGATGTGATGCAGAATCGCCTATAAAAAAACCTCGATGCTTACATCGAGGTTTTTTTATTGAATCAATGCTCGGCTGTAAGCATTGTTCTAAAACTAAACATAAAAACAATTAAACATTAAAACGGAAGTGTAAAACATCACCGTCTTGTACGATATAAGTTTTACCTTCCAAGCGCCATTTACCTGCTTCTTTTGCACCTGCTTCGCCGTTGTATTGTACGAAATCCTCATAAGCAATACATTCTGCGCGGATAAAGCCTTTTTCAAAGTCAGTGTGAATTACGCCTGCTGCTTGTGGTGCAGTTGCACCTACTTTCACTGTCCACGCGCGGACTTCTTGTACGCCTGCAGTAAAGTAAGTTTGCAGACCTAACAGCGCATAACCTGCACGAATCACTACGTTCAGCCCTGGTTCTTCCATACCAAGAGCTTCTAGGAATTCTGCACGGTCTTCATCTTCAAGTAATGAAATTTCGGCTTCAATTTGGTTGCATAAAGGCACCACAATCGCATTTTCTTCTGCAGCAAGTTTTTTGACTGCATCTAAGTGCGGGTTATTTTCAAAGCCATCTTCTGCCACGTTCGCAATATACATGGTTGGTTTTAAGGTTAATAAACCAAAACCACGAACCAATTTGCGTTCATCGTCATCTAAATTGGCTGCACGTGCAGGCTTGCCATCATCCAGTAAAGGTTGGATTTTTTCTAAAACGGCTTTGGTCGCTACGGCTTCTTTATCGCCACCTTTGGCAGATTTTGCTAAGCGTGTAATGGCTTTGCTCACCGTTTCTAAATCGGCCAACGCAAGTTCGGTATTGATGGTTGCAATGTCATCTAATGGGTCAATCTTACCATTTACGTGAATGACGTTTTCATCTTCAAAGCAACGAACTACATGCGCAATCGCATCAGTTTCACGAATGTTGGCAAGGAATTGGTTACCTAAACCTTCACCTTTAGATGCACCTGCAACCAAACCTGCAATATCCACAAATTCCATCGTGGTGGGTAATACACGTTGCGGATTTACGATTTCCGCCAATTTGTCCAAACGTGAATCTGGCACAGGTACAATGCCTGTATTTGGCTCAATGGTACAGAACGGGAAGTTTTCCGCTGCAATTGCAGCTTTGGTTAAAGCATTAAAAAGCGTAGATTTACCAACGTTTGGCAGGCCCACAATACCACAATTAAAACCCATGAATAACTCACAACGTGTTATTTAAAAATTAGGCACGATTTTACATGAAAGGGCAGATAAAGTCAGGTCATCGGACAGATGTTTCTCCAATCTAGCGTGCTTGATGCTGTACGTTGAATTTCTTTTCGGAATTGATTTTGAATTGCTGACTGTTTCGCCTGAATTTTGAATAAAAAGTACATTGTAATTATAAGAGGCTATGACTAAAGTATGACAAGCACAGTATTGATACTGCTTTGGATATCAAAATTTTAAATATGGAGATTTTATGCGCATCTTATACCAGTTTCCTTTGTCTCATTTTTGTGAGAAAGCTCGCTGGTTATTGGATCATAAAGAGTTAGATTATGATGCGCAAAACTTAATTCCAGGCGTGCATCGCGCTTTTGCCCAATTAAAAACAGGGCAAAATAAATTACCTATTTTACGTGATCAAGACCGCTGGATAGCAGATTCGACTCAAATTGCTTTATATCTAGATGATATTTACCCCGAACATGCCTTGTTACGCAGTGATGCCGAACAATATAAACATGCGTTGGTCATAAATACTTTGGCTGATGAATTGGGGCAGCATGTGCGTCGATGGGGGTTGGCGCATGCATTATCTGAAAGTGAAGAACCTTTGGAAATTTTAATTGGCGAAAAAGGCTATTTGCGTCAATTTTCTAAATATTCCAAGCCAATTATTAAAGCCTTGGTGTCTAAGGGCTATCAGCTCGATCAAGATAAAGTTGCAGAATCCAAACAGCGGATGGATGAATTAATTGTCATTTTAAATCAGCATTTGATTGATAATTACGGGCGTTATTTTGTGGGTGAGCGTTTAGGTTTGGCCGATATTTCAGTGTGTTCGATGCTTGCACCTATTTTGGAAATTTCTGGAACGCCGTGGGAAAAAGAACATGATGAAGTGATTTCTGAAGAATTTAAAGATTATAAAAAATATTTGCTGGATTTACCTTTAGGGCAATATGTTTCTCGTATTTATCAAACTGAGCGTAATGCACGTGTAGATTGGCGCGGTATTTAAATGTTATCGCCTCAGATAAAATACGCGCAATCTGCGCGTATTTTTTGGATACTGATGTATAAAAACCTAAAACCAAGGATTAGAACAAAGAATTTAAGTTATTCAAATCAAAAGTCTGTACCAAATTTGGCAGGGTAGCTAAATCAAATTGAGTGTCTGATGTGCCACCAGTTAAATTGCCAAATGCATCGCCTAATGCAGGGACTAAGCTATCAATATTGATCTCTGAACTGGTTGTAGATGACGCACCTTGCAGTAAGTCGCTGATGTTAAAATCTGAACCAGAAATTAAGTTGTCAAAACCATCACTCAAGCCATCTAAGCTGAAACCACCAGTTGTATCTCCAGTCAGATTATTTAATAAACCACCTAGATCAAAGTCACTTGCAAGCTGACCTTCAGGATTAAGCAACGCAAGAATTGGTTCTAGAGCAGCGATATCTAGACCACCTAAATCACCACCGATGTTACCGCCAATTAAGCCGCTTGCCAGTTGCGCAATTTGTGCAATATCAAGATCGCCATTGCCTTGCATTAAACCGCCTACTAATTCAGCAATGACCGCGATATCCATACCGCCTAAACCGCCACCGATATTGCTGCCAATCAAGCCGCTTGCCAGTTGAGCAATTTGCGCAATATCAAGATCGCCATTGCCTTGGATTAAACCGCCTACAAGTTCAGCAATCACTGCGATATCTAGACCGCCTAAACCTCCACCGATGTTGCCACCAATCAAGCCACTAACCAGTTGAGCAATTTGAGCAATATCAAGATCGCCATTGCCTTGGATTAAACCACCCACCAGTTCAGCGATAGCACCAAAATCCATACCGCCTAAACTGCCAGTATTGCCGCCAATTAAACCACCAACCAGTTGTGTGATTGCGGCCATATCGAGGTCACTATTACCCAAAATCAAACCGCTGACCAATTGAGTAATTTGAGCAATATCAAGATTACCCGTATTACCACCGATTAACCCACTCACTAATTGGGTGAGTTTCGTAATATCTAAATCACCTGCATTGCTGTCAATCATGCCGCTGAGTAAATTGGTGATGGAAGCAATATCGAAGCTACCGCCATTGGATTGTGTCAGTTTGCTAATTAAACTGGTGATATCTAAGTTGGTATTCGAGCTTGAAAATTGGCTGATTAGATTGGTTAGGCTAGAACTATCTAAGCTGCTGCCAGAGAGTAAACTTTTTAATAAAGAATCTAGGGTAGGTGTGGTCGAGGTCGAACTAGTCAGGCTGCCAAGCAAACCAGAAAAGGTATTGCTTAAAGAGCCACCACTTAAGAGTCCATCGAATAAAGAGCTGGTCTGAGTTTCTACGGTAAATACAGAGCTAATTTTATTTTCAGCAAGCTTAGAGATTTAAAAGCCATGACGATTCCTTGTATTTTTATTGGTTTTGTTGTGCTGCATTGTGCTTATTGTCGAGCGCATCTGTTTTAATACATTTCTATACACTTGTAAAAGATAGACGGTCGGGATTGTGAAAATGTATGAGTAGATTCGTTGTTTTGTTGAGTTTTTTAAATTTAAAAATTTGAAAATCAATAAATTAGAAAGCTGTTCCGTTTGTCTGTTAAGTTGTTCAAAACGATAAGCGGTGATCTGTTGAATCATAAACATTTTGCTTTAATAATGGAAAATAATTTTCGATAAAGATGCTTAGTCTGCAAAATAATTTAAGTATAATGGCAGCATGAGTTTAAATTTTATCAGATTAGATTGAGTGCTTGAAAATGGAATTAGATCGCTACGATAAGCATATTTTAGAAATTTTAAGCAATGAAGATGTCAATTTGAATGAACTTTCCGAGCGGGTTAATCTGTCGGTAAGTTCGGTGCATCGCCGTATTAAAAGTCTGATCGATCATAAAATTATTTCAGGTTTAAAGCGTGAAATTAATTATCAAAAACTGGGCTTTAGTTTGCATGTGTTGTTGCAGGTGTCTTTGAGCAAACACGATACCGATATTTTTGCCAAATTTTTGGATGAATTGGAAAGCATTCCTGAAGTGATACGTGCATTTTTGGTGACAGGACAGACTGCAGATTTTATTGTAGAGGTTGTGGCACGAGATATGGAAAATTACAGCGAAATTTTATTAAAACGGATTGGTAAAATTGAGCATGTGGCAGGTTTGCATTCTAGCTTTGTGATTAAAGAATATGATGTTTTAAACTGTCATGGTTTATTAAATAAAGTTTAATTTATTAGAATCTTAGAATTATTTTGACTGGATCTATAAAAAAACGCACGAGAACGTGCGTTTTTAGGAATTGCAGTTAGACCGATTATGCGTCTAATTGTGCTAAAACTTCATCAGAGAATTCAACGTTGGTATATACGTTTTGAACATCATCTAAATCTTCAAGCATATCAATCATTTTCATAATTTTTTTCGCTTGATCGATGTCTGTAATTTCTGCTTTGGTCGATGGACTCATAACCACTTCAGCATTGTCAGATTTCAAACCTGCTGCTGTTAGCGCATCTTGAACTATACCAAAAGCTTCTGGCGTAGTAATAACCAAAATGCCATCTTCAGACACTTCAATATCTTCTGCGCCAGCTTCTAAAGCCACTTCCATCACTTGATCTTCTAAAGATGAATCTTCAAATGAAATTTCACCACGTTTGGTGAATAGGAATGCTACAGAACCATTGGTGCCTAAGTTACCGTCAGTTTTAGAGAAACAGTGACGTACATCTGGCACGGTGCGGTTTAAGTTGTCTGTCATGGTTTCTACAATAACCGCAACACCACCTACACCATAACCTTCATAGGTTACTTCTTTAAGATCGTCGTTATCTTCACCGCCTGCACCACGCTGGATGGCACGGTTAATGACGTCACGTGTCATGTTAACTGAAAGTGCTTTTTCCACAACAGCACGTAAACGAGGGTTACTTGCCGCATCTGGACCGCCGAGCTTTGCAGCAGTTGTTAATTCACGAATAAATTTGGTAAACAACTTACCACGACTAGCATCTTGTTTGGCTTTACGATGCTTAATGTTGGCCCACTTGGAATGACCCGCCATGCGAACTATGCTCCTTACAGATTGGCAGTATGCCTATCAAAATTGCGCCCATTCTAACATAAGCCCTTTTTTTAGATAAAGGGCAGAGTTTTAGGTTTTTTAAGTGTTGCTTTGAGTTGTTTTTGGCTCAGGAATGACAATATCTAAGCCCACTTGTTCTTTATATAATTGTTGGATAAGTGCCATATCGTGATCTAAATCTGTCGGATAGATTTTGCCAAAAATCCCACCTTGTTTGGTTTGTGAGTTGGCATACATTAAAACGATAGGCACATTGGCTGCTTTGGCAATATGCCAAAAACCTGTACGAATTGGCTTGCGGGCTTCACCTGTTTTTGCGCGAGTTGCTTCGGGTGCGATGACCAAATTGAAATGTTCATTTTGATCAAAAAGTTCGACCATTTGCGACACAATATCTTTGTTAGATTTACGGTCTACTGGAATACCGCCGACTTTTTCTAAAATAGGTTTAAGTGGCCCTTTAAAAAGCTCTTTTTTGATTAAAGTATGAATTTTAATATCATAAATTTGGAACAGAGCAAGCGAGAGGATTGCATCCATCATTGAGGTGTGTTCAAAACCGACGATCACTTGTTTATTTTCGAGGATGTTGGGTTCTACCTGATATTGCCATCCTGCAAGTTTGAATGCGGACTCGCCTATAAATTTTTTCAACATAGATTTAACAGCTGATGAATCTGGAAATGCATAATTTCTGCTTGTTTTATATAAGAGTCAACAGAAAAATTGTTTGAAATATAGCAATCTCAAGTGATGCAGGTGATATGGCGTGATATCTTTTATTGGTTTTAACTCTAAATACTTTGTTTTTAATATTAAAAATATATGAATTGAGAGAAATTAAGTCTTAAATTGAGCAAAAATGCACTATTCAAATGATTTGTAAATCATTAGACTTTGGTCGTAATTAGCTATGATTCTATTCATCATTTCACTATTCCACGCATCATGGAAGGATACTAAAGTGGCTTATTTGACGACTTTTCTTGTGGCATTGACTGTGTTGTTATTGGTCTTGGTATGGTCAATGTTTGAGTTGTTTTTAGAAGTGCGTAAAGAGAAGCGTTTAAAGTTGCATCGGGCAATGTTTCGGAAAGTGAAGGTGTAGTTTTTATATTTCAATAATAATCAAATTCGTCTGCTGACTATCTATACAGCAATTTCTGAAAATGGCTTGTGTTTTTAAAAAATCTTCGCTAGTATTCTTTGCGCTTGAACTTGTTGAAATATAACAAATTCAATTATAGGGCCTATAGCTCAGTCGGTTAGAGCAGCGGACTCATAATCCGTTGGTCGACAGTTCAAGTCTGTCTGGGCCCACCAGTTTTTTGTAATCATATGCACAGTTTTGTAATGATTTGATATATAAACCCATGAATTATAATGATTCATGGGTTTTTTATTTCTGCTTTTTGCACAACTATGTTTGGCTATGCACAGCTTTATTTGACCCTCTTGTGTATCCAATCTTGTATCCGATACTCTTTCTGCATTACTCGGATACAAGAGATTTTGCTATGAAAAGAGCGGCTTTAGATAACATCAAACAAATCAAAGATACCCATCTTCTCAATCTTGAACCTGAGGATAAGGAATATCGTATTTCATGTGATGCTGGGCTTTATTTTCGTGTATCACCAAAAGGGAAAAAAACTTGGCAAGTCCGCTTTAAGGATGAGGCGGGGAAGTGGAAATGGCACAGTATTGGAAGTTATCCGCAGTTATCGCTTGTAGCAGCTAAACTTGAAGCTTCAACTATTTTTCTTAAGTTACAGCAAAATGAAAAAGTATTAACAAAAAAAGAAATTGAATTGCAAAAGATTGAGGAACAACAACTTAATTTAAAAAGTTTGATGTATAACTGGCTTGATACTAAGAAAACAACTTGGGCTGCAATAACAATAAAGAAAGAAACTCAATCAATTGAAAAACGTATCTTATCTGTTTTTGGTGAATTGGATTTCACCAAAATTTCACCTCAACAATGGCTGACATTTTTTCAGGATATGCTTAGAAGTGAAAGTATTTACAATCGTGTAGAGAAACTAGTTTCACATTGTCGCAATGCCTATGATCTTGCAAAGTTTCATGGACAAATAGAGTCGAACCCTTTGGATGGAATTTTGAAGTATCTTGATAAAGGTAGTAAAGGGAATATGAAGCATGTCAGTCTTCAGGAACTGCCCGAGTTGGTGCAGTCTATTCGAAGCTATAGAAATTCGCATACAGCAATTGCTTTAGAGTTACTTGTTATTCTTTTTCCTCGACCACAAGAATTGCGCTATGCAAAATGGCAAGATTTTGACTTTGAGAAAAAAATCTGGATAAAGCCTGCCGAAACAATGAAATGTGGTATTACCCATGTTGTACCTTTACCAAAACAGGCAATAGAACTGTTATTTAAATTAAAAGAAATTAGGACAGTATCGGATTTTTTATTTCCTAGCAGAGATAGCCTTATACAGCCAATGAGTGAAGCAACTTTAAATAATGCTTTGAAAAATCTAGGCTATCGAGGCCGTCAAAGTCCACATGGATTTAGACATATTGCAAGTACTGCCTTAAATAATCAATTCAGTGATAAAGAACAGGTTATTGAAGCTTGTTTAGCGCATAAAAAACAGGGTGTAAAAGCTGTTTATGACAAAGCTACACATTTAGAAGAACGAATTGAAATTATGCAATGGTGGGCCGACTATGTTAGTAATGTTACTGATAACATTAAAGCCGTAGCATAATTTTTTAATAAGACAAGGCTCGTCCCTAAGGGATCGAGCCTAATGCATTTGTTAACGCTCTTTGTTGAGCAGATGATTACGCCTGTACTGGCGGTTCAATTTTTTCATGCCGACTTAGGCCATATTCCATTTCATATTTCTACTGCTAGGCAATAGTTTTATGCTTGTCTAATCTGGAAGAACAAGCCACGATTTTTTTCATGCTGGTGTAGCATTATCCTGATTTAAGTTTCAGGCAAACCCGTATAAATATATTTTCATCAGTGACCAAACTTCAGAATACTTACACTGTACCAATCTCGGCCTAGTCAAGGAGACCAATCCCCGACTGAGAAACACGACCAGTGTTTCATTAACCTTTCTTTTCTACATATTGTCCAACATGCTCACGCATGTGCCGACTCAAGTTTTCGCAATGAGCATCCCGACTGAAAAAATCGAAATGTTTTAGGATTCGCTTTAAGCTAGCTATCTCATTTTATCCAACCGACCTAAAAAACATAGTGTTTTTAAAAATTACTAATGTTTAAAACATCACTAATAATTAAATATTATTTAGGTCGGGAATTACAATTTCCACAATTCATCTTGAACTAAAGTACCTCAAGTTTAATTGTTTTATATGCGCTACTCACCATCGCTCCCACACTGAAAAAATACAACAGACTTTTAACCAATTTAAGCCTTTTTATTCAGTGCTTCCCAAGTTATTTCAAAGTGTCTTAATGTGCAGACCGTTTATCCTCTCGCCTGTATACATACTTCCTGTTTCCCCCGACCGTAGTTCCTTAAAAAATATCGGGATATGATGTATACATAACTTTATAAAGGGTAAAACTCTTACACTCCAATCAGCATCTATCGATTAATGCCGTTACACGTTTAAGCTATCCAGCGACCCATTCAGCTTGCGCAAAATGGTGCCAGCTTTTCCAGCGTTAGCCTCAAAGCCCTAGTACCTTACGGCACTCTCAGCAGCCATCGTGATTGGAAATGAGCATACTTTTCCAAGTAAAAAAACTTGTTCGATCAAGCATACACATTCAGCTATTAACGGAGACTATCGCACATCCTATGCTGCTCCTGACTGTATCACTTTGAACAGGGTTTCAATGTTCCACTATTTTCATAATTTCACACCTAACTTGGCTATTACTAACCAAATGACCATTTCACGATAAATCGCTTATAGGCTCCCGTTTCCTTGTCGCCCAACCACTTTTTATTTGCTTGGAACTCTTAAAAAGTGAATGAACGGATAGAAAAAGGATATTGCAATCCTTTAGCCCCCGTTGCAACGTACCGAGCGAGGTTTCCCCAGCAGTCCGCTACATCGGCAATATGAAGATGGTTAGTCTTATATTCAGGGCAATATATATCAAAGTTTTTGAATGGTGGTCAGCCATTCAAACCACTTCAAAAAAAAGAAAGTTGGAATGGATGGTCAATCCACAATTCGATTGATATGCAACCATATTATCAAAGTTAATTTAATATATCAATAATATTGATATATTATTTAAACAAGTATAAGATTTGCTGATCAAGGTTCGTAATGCGCATTAGGAACTACTTTATTGTCACCTTACAACGTGAGGTGACAGTGCTAGCGCAATTTGATTAATGCTGATTGCTGACGCGCTCAGCAAAATGGGAAATGTAGAGAAAATTATTGTTGATGAACAATTCAAAAATGGATGAAGAAATTTGGACTTAAGTGGATTGTTGATTGACATGAAAAGTGCATAGTTGGATGACATAAAATGATTGATTACAGCCCCCACACAAAATACACCGCACAAAAAATTCAAGATAAGGTCACAAGAGGATCATATTTTTACTGCAAATTTATAGTGCAAACTGAATTAGGTAAAATTGATATTGAAAAGATTATTCATAAATTAACCGAACGCTATTCATTAAATTTAACCAGTCGGCAAAGAACATATCGACTAAAACAAGGATTACCTGTTGCTGATCTCATTGTTCAAGACATTCTTTATAAAGATGCATGGTTATTTGTCTTGTTGATCAAAACCCCTAATAGCCATCGTCACAGCAAAGAAACCATAGGCAAAGTGACTTCAACAACTAGTTCAGCATATACATCAAAAGATAAAATTGCTGAACTTGAACCTGTCATCTGGGACAAAATTACAGTCGGGCAAGAATTAACTTTTATCCATCATTACTATAAAGACAATGAACAGTTTAATTTCATATTGAATAAGCCCTATTTAAGCTTGGATTTTGGTAAATATGAGGCTGAATTAGTACGGTTAAGCCATAAAAAGTACGCTGAACATCAAACTAAGTTTTACCGTAAAAATAATAAAAATTTCTCATGGACATGGCGATTTAAGAAAACTGAAATAGAGAAACAAAAAAAAGAATTAACCCAAATTCTCAATCGAGTGATTTCACAGAAAGATCAGACTAAAGCGCTCAATGATCTTCTTGCATGGCAGAATTATTTTAAAGTTTATGCTGTATTCAGAGGCAATCGACAGCAGGCGGGACGTTTATATACCTTCGGGAAACTATTCTTTTTCAGTCGGAAAAGACAACGATGGGATCAGGCACAAATGCCTGTGATGGACTTAACAATCATCGCGCGGTATGAAACCTATGCGGATTCTTATACTGAGTATTGTATGCGTAGATATTTTTATGAATCCTTTGAATCGGAGCTTCCACGTGAAATTTCAAAAACTGAAGATTGGACATTAATTAATGCGTATATTGATGCTGAATATAACCAACTTTAACAAATCGTCTTGTTATTAATTTAACTTATAACTATTTTTTCAATCATCTGTAATTTTGATATAAGACTTAATTTAAATTATGATACTTGAGCCTGTTAATCTTTTTTAAATCCAAATAAAACCTTATATATCAATATTATTGATATGCATTTAATGCGACAAATTTTGTCTTTCTATTTCCAATTTTGCTGAAAAAACTTTAATTTTCGGTACACTAGTCATATTTTATTCATTTCATCGGACATGCATAACAATGACCCACGTACAACTGCAACAATTACAAAAACAACTTTGGAATATTGCCAATACTTTGCGTGGCACCATGGGCGCCGATGAATTCCGTGATTACATTCTGGGTTTTATTTTCTTTAAATATTTATCAGAAAAGTCGGTGAAATTTGCCAATGAATTGCTCGATGGCGAAGAAGTCAGCTTTTTAGAATTAGATGAAAATAATCCTGAGCATGTGCCTTACATTGAAGAAATTAAAAAGAATGCCATTGCCGAAGTCGGTTATGCGCTTACACCCAAACAGCTATTCCATACCTTAGCCGAGCGTGGTCGTCAGGGCGAATTCATTTTGGATGATTTAACTGCGACCTTAAAATCAATTGAACAAAGCACGTTAGGCACCGACTCTGCCGATGACTTTGCCAACCTGTTTGAAGATTTGGATCTAAACTCGACCAAGCTCGGCAATAATGCCAGTGACCGTAATGCACTGGTGGCGAAAGTCCTGAGTCATTTAGATGATATTGATTTTGATATTTCCAATACCGAAGCCGATGTACTGGGGGATGCTTACGAATACCTGATTGGCGAGTTTGCCTCAGGTGCAGGTAAAAAAGCGGGGGAATTCTATACTCCGCAAACGGTATCGACTTTACTGGCAAAGATTGTCACCCAAGGCAAAGACCGTTTACGTTCAGTCTATGACCCGACTTGCGGTTCAGGTTCGTTGTTGCTACGGGTAAAACGTGAAGTGAAAGATGTCGATATGATTTACGGTCAGGAGATGAACCGTACCACTTACAACTTGGCCCGCATGAACATGATTCTGCATGATGTGCATTTTGCCAAGTTCGACATCAAGCAGGAAAATACTTTAACCCGCCCGCAGCATTTAGATAAAAAGTTTGATGCAGTGGTGGCGAATCCGCCATTTTCTGCAAAATGGTCTGCCGATCCGTTATTTTTACAAGATGAACGCTTTGCCGCGTATGGCAAATTGGCGCCAAGCTCCAAAGCCGATATGGCATTTGTTCAGCACATGCTGTATCAACTGGATGACAACGGCACCATGGCGGTGGTATTGCCGCATGGCGTCTTGTTCCGTGGTTCGAGTGAGGGCGTAATTCGTCAGTATTTGATTGAACAGATGAACGTGGTGGATGCGATTATTGGTCTACCCGCCAATATTTTCTATGGCACGTCTATTCCAACCTGTATTTTGGTGTTGAAGAAAAACCGTGAGCAGAGCGGCAATATTCTGTTTATTGATGCCAGCAATGATTTTGAAAAGCAGAAGAACCAAAACAAGTTATTGCCTGAGCATTTGGATAAGATTGTTGCGGCATTTGAAAAGCGTGAAAATATTGAAAAATATGCGCATGTGGCGACTTTGCAAGAAGTGAAAGATAACGATTACAACCTGAATATTCCGCGTTATGTGGATACTTTTGAAGCGGAAGCCGAGATTGATTTAGATGCGATTGCAAAACAGCTTCAATCTTTGGAAGTTGAGAGCCAAAAAACCGATGCCATCATTGCAGATTTTTGCAAAGAGCTTGGTATTGTTTCACCGTTTGCGGAGGTGAAGTAATGGCTGCGCCTAAGTTAAGATTTAAAGAGTTTGATGGGGATTGGGTTAAAACTAATTTTGGAAAAGTAGCGTCTCATATTTCCTATGGTTTAACTGTACGACCTGAATATATTGAAAATGGAATTAAATTAATTTCTGCTAGAGAAATTTCTACAGGGAATATTGATTTTGATAATGCGCCTAAAATTTCTATATCAGACTTTATGCTCTTAAGTGATAAGGCTAAACCTCAAAAATATGACCTATTTTTAAGTAAGACAGGAAGTATTGGATTTACCTCAATTGTTGAAACAGATGAAAAATTTGCGATTACACAGAATATTGCAAATATTCGTTTAAATAACTTAAGTGAGCAGGATCCATATTTTTTTTTACAGCAGATGAGAACAACAAGTTTTCAACTTAAAGCTATATCTGTTGTCAACCAATCAACAATTATGGATTTGCAATTAGGAGATATTAAAAAATTAGAAATAGGGTATCCATCCAAAGAAGAACAAACCAAAATCGCCTCTTTTCTTTCTTCCGTGGATGAAAAGATCAACCAACTCACACAAAAACACGAACTACTCAGCCAATATAAACAAGGCATGATGCAAAAGCTGTTTAGCCAGCAAATTCGTTTTAAAGCGGATGATGGCAGTGAGTTTGGGGAGTGGAAAACTAAAAAATTAGAAGATATTTTTAGTTTTTCACGTGGTGAACCCTTTTCCAAAACAGATATATCTGAAAATGGAGAGTTTCTTTGTATACATTATGGTGAATTATTCACCAAGTATAAGGAGGTAATAACCAATATATCGTCTAAAACTTCTCTATTAGCTAAAAATCTAGGCGAAATTGGAGATATTTTAATGCCTAGTTCTGATGTAACGCCTGATGGACTAGCAAAAGCATCTTGTTTAAATGTAAGTAATGTTTTTCTAGGTGGAGATATCAATATTCTTAGACCCCAAATACCATGTTCTTCAGAGTTTTTTAGCTATTTAATTAATTTTGAAAAACAGAAAGTTTTGTTATGCGTTACAGGAACGACAGTCAAACATGTATATAACAAAGACTTAAAGAAAATAGGATATATATACCCTTGCTTAGAAGAACAAACCAAAATCGCCAATTTCTTATCTGCCATTGACCAAAAAATTGAAGTGGTGGCACAGCAAATTGAACAAGCCAAAACTTGGAAAAAAGGCTTATTGCAGCAGATGTTTGTGTAGGGGGAACCGAATGCAACTTTATCAAACCCAAGCACAGACATTAGTAGAACTTACAGAAGATCCTTTTCGTCTGGAAAGAGAGATTCAAAGCCTGTTTGAAAGTAATCTTTACAGTTTTACAGGTCTGGAATTTATTAAATCTGAGTTTACGATTAAAAATAATCGTATCGATACTTTAGCTTTCGATCCTGAAAGCCAAGCTTTCGTAATTATCGAATATAAGCGAGAACGCAATTATAGCGTGATTGATCAAGGCGTTTCTTATCTGAATCTGATGCTCGACTATAAGGCAGATTTTATCGTGGAGTACAACGAGAGCCAGAGCAAACAGCTTAAACGTCAGGATGTCGACTGGTCACAAAGCCGAATCATCTTTGTTTCACCGAGCTTTACCGACTTTCAAAAGCAGTCCACTAACTTTAAAGATTTAGGCATTGAACTGTGGGAAATCAAACGCTATCAGGGTGGAATTGTTTCTGTCAATCCATTGCAAAAGGCGAAGTCAGCACCGTCGATTAAACAAGTGCAAAAAATTGAGTCAGAACAAATTCAAAAGATTGCTAAAGAAATTCAGCAATATGATGAAGAACATCATTTAGGTGATAAATCTGATGATATTAGAGAGTTATATGAAAGATTCAGGGATTCTATTTTGAATCTTTCTCCAAACTTTGAACTAAATATTAAAAAAGTCTATATAGCCTTTCAAATTAACAATAAAAATCTAGTCTATTTCTCAATCAGGAAAAATCAAATCAAGATCTATTTGAATAGAAAGTACAATGAAATAGATGATCCTAAAGGATTAGTCAAAGATATGACAGGAGTTGACCATCATGGAAGTGGTGATTGTGAAATTGTAGTTATAGATACGGAAAATCTAGAATATATCTTGAGTTTAATTAAACAAACATTGAAGTGAATAATTTAAGATTTTAGAGGGGAAGGGAATGACAGTACAAAGCGAATATCAACTTGAAAATGAACTGATTAGCCAGCTCAAGCAATTGGGTTATGCCTCAGTGACGCTCAAGGACGAAAGCCAACTACTGTCTAACCTAAAAATCCAGATTGAACGCGCCAATGGACTTGCACCACTGTCAGAAACTGAATGGAAACAGGTCATCAGTTTTTTAAATACGGGCACAGTATTTGAGCGCGCCAAAAATCTGCGTGATCTGTTCCCAGTCAAATTTGATGATGGAACCAGTAAACACCTTTTTTTCCTGTCTGATGATCCTAGCAAAAATATTTATCAGGTCACCAATCAAATCACTATCGACCACCGCGACTATAACGGCCGTACCAGCCGTTTTGATGTGACCTTACTGGTCAATGGTTTACCTTTGGTACAGATTGAGCTAAAAAAACGCGGCATGGAAATCGCCGAAGCCTTTAATCAAACGCAACGCTATATTCGTGAAGCCTATTGGGCAGGGCAAGGGCTATTTGGTTTTATTCAGCTCTTTGTCATTAGTAATGGTGCCAATACCCGTTATTACTCCAACGGCACCACAGGCATCGAGTTTGCCTTTCCCTGGGCAGATGTCCATAACAAACATATCAATGAAATTGTCGACTTTGCCGAAGCTTTTTTAAATCAGCAGCATCTAACCCAAATGCTGACCCAGTACATGGTGCTGCTAGAAACCACCAAAAGCCTGATGGTGCTGCGTCCCTATCAGATTTATGCAGTACAGAAAATTGTGGAGCATGTGCAAAACTCCGATCAGAACGGCTATATCTGGCACACTACAGGTTCAGGCAAAACCCTGACCTCATTTAAAGCCAGTCAGATCATCATGCAAATGCCTGATGTGGAAAAAGTTCTGTTTGTGGTCGATCGTAACGACCTCGATACGCAAACCTCACGTGAATTTAATGCCTTTAAAGCTGAAAGCGTCGACAGTACCGATAGCACCCATACCCTGGTCAAACAGCTGGATCAACGCCATGACAAACTGATTGTGACCACCATCCAAAAACTCAATCGGGCCATCAGCACAGACCGTTATTTAGAATCGATTGATTATCTTAAAAATAAAAAAGTAGTCTTTATTTTTGATGAATGTCATCGCAGTCAATTTGGTGAGACCCATCAGAACATCAAAAAATTCTTCAGCAATGCACAAATGTTTGGTTTTACCGGTACGCCTATTTTTGAAAAGAACAGCCAAAGCAAAGCAGGTTTAAAACTCACCACAGACTACCTGTTTAATGAGTGTTTGCATAAATACGTGATTGTCGATGCCATCCGTGACCGTAACGTCTTGCAGTTCCAAATTGATTATCGTGGTAAATACACCGCCAAAGGCATGGCGACTAATGAAAGTTATGAGGAAGATGTAGAAGGCATCGATACCAAAGAACTGTATGACAACCCGCAACGCCTAGAAATGATTGCCCGCTACATTGTCAATATCCACGATACCAAAACTCGTAATCGCGAATTTACCGCAATGTTCTGTGTCAGTTCGGTCGAAACACTGACCCAATATTACGACCTCTTTGAAAAGGTGCAGGCTGAAAAGCAAATTGAAGATGAAGCACAAGGTCGGATATTTAAACCGTTGACCATTGCCACCATCTTTTCCTATGCGGCAAATGAGGCTGTACCGACTGATGACTTAACTGGCTTGATTCATGAAGAAGCCGCAGATATTCCAACTCAGGTCAATTCATCCAGTCGGGATAAGCTGGATCGCTACATTGCCAATTACAACCGACAGTTTAAAACCAACTACAATTCAGGTGATCAATTTTATGCGTACTACCGCGACATTGCACAGCGCGTAAAAAACAGACAGATTGATATTCTAATCGTGGTCAATATGTTCCTCACGGGCTTTGACTCTAAGCCGTTAAATACCTTGTATGTCGATAAAAACCTAAAATATCATGGCTTGATTCAAGCATTCTCTCGTACCAATCGTGTCTACAATGATAAAAAACCATTTGGCAATATCATCTGTTTCCGCAACCTAAAACGTGCAACAGATGAAGCACTGGCACTATTTTCCAATAAAGAAACGACCAAGATTGTACTTGTTCCCAGCTATGCGGAAATCGAACAGGATTACCAAGCAGCGGTGAGCAAATTGTTTGCCTTAACGCCCAATTACCAATCAGTCGATGATCTTGTCACTGAAGAACAGCAACTCGAATTTATTAAAGCTTTCCGTGAAGTGATGCGCTATAACGCGCAATTACAAACTTTTATTGAATACGATCAAGACCAAACACAACTTGATAAGCAGCACTTTGCAAACTTCGCCTCTAAGTATGCTGACCTATGTCGTGCCGTTAGAAAGACCACTAAGAAAGAAAAAGTATCGGTATTGGATGATGTCGATTTTCAACTGGATTTACTGCACAGTGACCGCATTAATGTGGGGTATATTATCAACCTCCTACAACTGGTGATTGATACAGACTCAGAGGACAAGCGTAAGAAGTACCAAGCGCAAATTTACGATTTAATCAGTAGTGATATTAGCTTGCACGATAAGCAAGACCTCATTCAAAAATTCATTGAAGAAAACATGCCGAAGATGATCAATGGTCAAAGCGTCCAAACGGCTTTTGCTCAGTTCTGGGATGCTGAAAAAGAACAGGCCTATCAGCATCTTTGTAAAGAAGAAAACCTGAAACCAGAAGCGATGAAGCAGGTTCTGGAGCATTATGAGTTCACCAAACGCCTACCACGTAAAGAAGAGTTGAAGGACTTACCAAACTATAAAGTGAAGCTGTTTGAGCGGGAGAACGTGTTTAGCAATTTGCTGGTCAAGACACGCCAGTTGATTGAGAAGTTTTATACTGGTTTGTAAATCAGTAATGAAGAATTTTAATTTGAGATAATTAAATGGAAAGAGTTACACAAGAAGACAAAGAGGAAGTAGCTATATTTCTGAAAAAATATAATGAAATTAATAATAAAATTAATAAAACTAAATTTATAAGTAATAATCTAAGATTTAAAACTTACCTTAGTGTTGAGGAAAAAGATTTTCAAGTTAAGACAATTTATATATTGTTGGAGGATAAGTCTTTTAGAAAAATATTGGAATGTGAATTAAAGCTAAGTGATTTAATTCTTTTTTCTAAAAAATATTATTTCTCAATAAAATATAAGGAAAAACTGGATAGTGGTTTAGTATATAGTGGAACTGAATTAAAAAAATGGCTCAATAAGCTTGAGTCAGCAAAAAATAAAATGATAAATTTATTAAATACATCACCATTGTCGAAAACCAAGACAACAGTTTTTTATTTAAGTTCAAGCTATGTTAATAAGATTGTGAATTATTTGAGAAAAGAAAAAATAATTGCTGTTATAGATATGGAAATGATAGATGTAAGATTTCATGAACTAAAAGAATATGCAAAAAAATATGATAATAAAGATATTGAAGATTTTTTGGAGTATATGAAAAATAATAATTATATTTCTCCTTTAAGTGGTATGGAAGATGATATAAAAATACCAGAATATAAGTTTTTAAGAAAATATAATGATATTTTACTAAGTGAAAAAATATATAATAAATTAATTGATTATGTTGAATTTGTGGATAGTGATCTGCTTGATTTTTTTTACAAAAAAATAGAAACAGAAATACTAAATATTAAATCTCCACGAGTCGATAATACATCGCACAGAACATTCTTTATTAAAGACATATGGGATATTGACGGAAAGGCAGATATTTTACCAAATGAAAGACCCTACAATATAAATATAATTTCTAAATTAATTCAAATTCTTTACACCGACTTAGATGTACTAAATGATGATGCCGCAAAGGCTAAAGTTAAAGAAATATTAAAAATAAAATAATATATTTCAATTTCTTAGGTTTTTTTTATAAAAATAGTAAAAAAACATAAGGGTTTATAATTTCAAGAAAAATCATGATGGCTCTTGCATTGTTAATGGAGCTCACAAATGCTTTTGAAGATTAAAGATGTTTGTCGTATTTTAAAAATTAGTAGAAATACGTTGTATAACTTGCAGCAAAAAGATTCTTCATTCCCAAAGCCGATAAAATTTGGCGATAAAAAGCAAGCTCGAATTTTTTATCGTGAAAATGAAGTTAAAAGTTGGGTTTTGAATTTAAGTCCTTCGGATTATGAATTGGAGAATAATAATGAATGTAAGTAAAAAAATTAAACTTTTACAAATGAAAGATGTGAAAAATGAAAATACTCAATGGTTATGGGAAAATTGGCTACCATTAGGTAAATTAACTTTACTTGCGGGCCCTGCTGGTGTTGGTAAAACAACATTATTAATGAATATTGCTGCAACAATTTCTAATGGTGGAACATTACCATTTCAATCTATTTATTCTAATATGTGTAGTGTTGTTATCTACTCAACAGAAGATGATATTGAAACAACACTTAATCCAAGGCTGACAGCGTGTGGTGCGAATACTTCTAATATATATTATATTACTGGAACTCTTAAAAAGGAGGATAAGGTAGAATATTTTGATCCAACTCAGGATTTTAAATTAATAGAAAATTGTTTAATTGAAGACTCAAATATTAAATTAATTATAATTGATCCAATAGTTTCTGTAATATCTGGAGATATGCATAAATCAAATGAAGTCCGAAAATCTTTGGCTATATTTGTTGAACTCGCTCAAAAATATAATTGTGCAATTGTCGGTATAACACATTTTTCCAAAAGTAATCTACCTACTACTTCTCCCGTAGATAAAATTATTGGTTCCCAAGCATTTACTGCGCTTACAAGAATGGTGTGGATTATTTTAGTAATTAATGGAAAAAAGATTTTAGTTAGAGCAAAAAGTAATATTACAAAATTGAAAGGTGCATTAGTCTATGAGATCGAAGACTTTATAGTTGATGTAAATATCAATACAACTCGTGTTAAATGGACTGAATATCTTGATAGTGATTATGATGAACTTACGAACTATGACTCGAAAGAAAATGCAATAGAGAAAGATTCTACTATTTCTCGTGCTCAGCTTTTAATCTTAGATTACTTGAGTGAAGAACAAGTAATTGAGTCTAAAAAACTTGAGAAATTTATTACTGATACAAACAATATAAGTCAAAGTACATATCGTAGAGCAATCAAACTTTTGAAAAATGAAAGTAAGATTGAACCTATTAAGAAAAAAGGATGGTTTTGGAGATTAATTACTGAATAAGTTGAATGTATTTAATTAAAGTATTGATTTTAAAAGCTTTTAACTTATTCATATATAATGTATGAATAAGTTAAACTATTTAAATATCAAATAGTTACAAAACTTATTCAAGATATTCATGGTTTTTTAAGGTGTTATATTACAAAAAATTACATATAATTTTCTATGTATCCGACTTTGTATCATTTTATTCTTTTAAAAATAAATCATTTATTTTTCAGTATTATACAGGATAGTATGGTAACGTCTGGGCCCACCATATAAAACAACCACATAGGTGTACTAATCCTAAGTGGTTTTTTATTTTAAGCTTTATGTCAGCAATTGAAATGTAGTCTGTGAGCAGCTCAAAAGCTTATTCATTTAAGATTCCACTTGCACATCTACTTCTTCCTCGCCAACAACGTCGCAAAACGCTGTTTAATGCGATTGCCATCTGCATCTGTGCGGTGCAACTCACCGACATTTTCATTGTATTTCACAATATCCCAATCAGCATAATAAGCACTTAACTCACCCGCTTTAAAACTAAAAGGGAAGTCTTGTTGCACAGGGTAATCTTCAGTATCCATAGCGCAAACAATTAAGTTAAAGCCTTGTGGTTTGGTCGCTTGCTGCATGTGCTGAATAAGCGTAGGAATGGTTTCAGGCGCCAAAAACATCATCACCACTGTACAGTTAATGAAGTCATATTCCTCCGTAATTGTGGCATCCTGATTTAAATCCCGCACAGTAGTTTGAATAGATGAAATCTGTTCTGTAGCAATAATTTCATTTAATTTTTGGATACTACTCGGATTCACATCCCAAGCATCCACCTGAAAACCGTTTTGGCTCAAATACAGCGCATTTCGGCCTGTACCACAGCCAACATCCAAAGCTTTACCCACGGTTAACTGTGGAAGTGCCATTAAAATTTCAGAATGTGTTGGGCTTAATTTATACTTTTTAACAAAATAATCTTGAGGCAAACAATAAAAACTAAGCTGGCACTCAATATCATCACTGGCAGATACAATTTTATGCCACGCTTGCGGTTCAATAAATGGTGGTTGATTTTCCACGGAAAAAATATGCTCAGATTGTACTTCACCAGATTCATGCAGCATCGAAAAATGCAATTCGCCTTTTAAAATAGTCAACTTCGCCCATGTGCCGACTTGGGTATTGTGTTGTTTTTTAAACCCTTGTGGAATTGAGTCATGATTCCAAATAGGAAGTTGTTTATAACAGATCAATTCTTGTTGCATCATAAACTCCAGTTATACCGATTCTGATGGGGTAAAGCTTCACAGTAATGTAGTGTCTTGTGTAGATTAGAAAATATCATCTTCATTTCAGCATAACATTGCAGACCTGTTTCAGCCATCTTCTGAATTTTATCCATCTCATTAAAATCAAAATTATTTAAATGATGTAGATGGTTAAAATACCAAACTGAAAAATATTCACCTCAAATTGCATGATTTTCATGTCTATTCAGTTGTGAATGTTTTACCATAAGCTGTTTTAATTCATTGAATTATCCCGTGTTTATTCAAGCCAATCAGTACGTTATTCCAACACAGCAGCATGATTATCCTGAATGGCATCGTGGGCGTGAGCGTTATGCACTTTGGTATTTGACTGTTCAAAATCTAGATTTAGAGCGCTATTTAAAAGAATTAAAACAGCAATTTTCAGACGTGTTATTTCGCCCAAATACACGTCAGTTTCATATCACTTTATATATTTGTGGATTTTATGCAGCAAAAAAATATTGGGAAGATGACTTTCTCGAATCACAGTTTCAACAACAAGTTCAGGCCTTACGGCAGATGCAACTCAAGCCTTTTCAACTAAAAGTGGGCGGCATTAATAGCTTTGATAGTGCTTTATTTGTAGAAGTGCAAGATCAATCACAGCAACTGGCGCGTATACGTCAGGCACTTAGCGTAGGCGGGGCTGAAATCGCAGCTTTACAGTATCATCCACATATTACTTTGGGTTTATATCAAACAGCGTGTTCAACCAATTTGATTTTGCAGCGCATTCAAAATCTCCCCGTGCAATATTTCGATTTAGATATCCATCATTTAAATTTTGGTTATTATCAGGCACACACTTTACAAGGTCAGCTATTTAGCACGCATCAATTTCCTTTGGAGCACATGTGATTCAACTTATTTTGGGCGGTGCGCGTTCGGGTAAAAGCCGTATGGCTGAGCAAACCGCGCAGCAACTTGGCAAATCCGTCATTTATGTAGCAACTGCACAAGCGGGCGATGCAGAAATGCAGGCGCGGATTCAGCATCATCGACAACAGCGTCCACAGACTTGGCAGTTGTGCGAAGAGCCTTTGTATTTAGCGCAGCAATTAAAGGTGTTGGATCATCCTAATACTGTGATTTTAGTGGATTGCCTAACCTTGTGGATGAGTAATCTATTGATGCAATCTGAAGAAAACTTTGCCGAACAACAAATTACAGCATTGCTCGAGGTTTTACCTCACTTACAAGCCGATATTATTTTAGTGAGTAATGAAACAGGTTTGGGCGTTGTGCCTATGGGCGAAATAACTCGAAAATTTGTCGATGAAACAGGGCGATTACATCAGCAATTGGGGCAAATTGCAGACAAAGTGCAGTTCTGTGTCGCAGGTTTTCCAATGCTTTTAAAAGGAGAGAATCAATGACTTGGTGGTTTGCAGCGTGTCAAAAGCCGAACGAACAGATGAAACAACAGGCAATTGCACGACAACTTCAATTGACCAAACCGACAGGTTCATTGGCAACATTGGAAAATATTGCGATTCAACTGGCGGCTTTGCAAGGAACAACGCAGCCGAATATTGAACGTCCGTGGATATGTATTTTCGCAGGCGATCATGGCGTGATGGAAGAAAATATTTCCGCCTATCCCCAAGCCGTGACTCGGCAAATGCTACAAAATTTTGCCACAGGTGGGGCATGTATCAGCGTCATCGCCCGACAATATCAGGCGCATTTACAAGTGGTGGATTGCGGCTCGGTCGGGGAAGCGTATGAATATGCAGGAGTAGAGCGGCATTGTATTCGTGCAGGCACAGCGAATTTTGCTAAAACCCGCGCCATGACTGAACAAGCGTGTGCAGATGCGATGGCACTTGGACGTCAAAGTGTGGAAGATGCCATCGCACAGCAGGCCTCGATTTATGTCGCAGGTGAAATGGGTATTGGAAATACCTGTTCGGCATCAGCCTTGTCTTGCTTTTTATTACAAGAACCTGCTGAAGCCTTGACTGGCATAGGCACAGGAATTGACACTGCACAATTGCAACATAAAAAACAGGTGATTGATGCTGCTTTAGCTCTACATCAGAACTATGTGCAAGATGATGCTTTTAAAGCCTTATGTGCAGTTGGTGGATTGGAGGTCGCTGCAATGGTGGGCGCGTATATTCGCTGTGCGCAGTTGGGCTTGCCGATGGTGGTGGATGGTTTTATCAGCAGTGCTGCTGCATTAGTTGCAGTGCGTTTAAATCCTCAAGTCCGAGAATGGATGTTGTTTGGGCATCAATCGGCTGAATATGGACATCGTCGCTTATTAGAAGCATTAGGTGCACAAGCCTTGCTGCATCTAAATTTACGCTTAGGTGAGGGCAGCGGTGCGGGCGCGGCATTGGGCATTATCCAACTGGCCTGTGCCTTGCATAATCAAATGGCGACTTTTGCCGAAGCTGCGGTTATTGGTGAGAAAGTATCTTTATGATCATGCTAGACCTATTAAGACATGGCGAAACAGAATTGGGTCATACTTTGCGTGGCTCAACCGATGATGCTTTGACTTTAAAAGGTTGGCAAGACATGCAGCAGACTTTAAACACGGCAATAGCTACAGGACAGCGATGGGATGTTGTGGCAAGTTCACCTTTACAGCGTTGTCTGCAGGTTGCCCAGACCTTTGCGCAAGCACAGCAATTGCCACTGTATATTGATGCACAATTTCAGGAAATGCATTTTGGTGCATGGGAAGCTATTTCCACTCAAACCTTATATGAACAATACCCTGAAGATTTAGCTAAATTTTGGATGACACCGACCCAATTTAGTCCGCCACAAGCAGAATCTTTGCTAAATTTTCAGCAGCGCGTTTTGCAAGGTCTGTCCGATCTCAACCAATATATACAACAACTTGAGCAACAACCTAAACGTGTGTTATTGGTCACGCATGGCGGGGTAATTAAATTGCTCAAAGTATTGGCGCAGAAAAAATCTTTAGACGATATTTTAAAAATGTCTGCAGCGTTGGGGCAATTGAGTTCATTCCAGTTACATCCCAATGGCAACATTTGCATGTAGGGGCAAACATGACACCTTTTTGGATTGCCTTGCAATTCCTGAGCACTTTTCCTGTTTCTTTAAAACAGATACCAACTGCAGTGCAAAATGCGCAATCACTGTTGTTTTATCCGCTCGTTGGCTTATTAATCGGGGCTGTGTTGTGGGGAATGGCGCATTTATTGCAATTCTTGCCTTTGGTTCTGAGTAGCAGCTTAATTTTAGTGCTCTGGATTTGGCTGACAGGTGGTTTACATTTAGATGGACTGGCTGATACTGCCGATGCATGGATCGGCGGTTTTGGTGATCCTGAACGTAGCTTAAACATCATGAAAGACCCAAGCAGCGGCCCGATTGGAGTATTGAGCTTACTGATCTGCTGTTTATTAAAATGGTCTGCGTTGTATGTATTGCTCGAACAACAGTATTTTGCCTTTTTGCTGTTTGTACCCGTATTGGGACGATTAAGCGCTTTGGTTTTATTTTTAAGCACGCCTTATTTACGTGCCAATGGTTTAGGCACTGCTATTCAGGCACATTTGCCTAAAACAGGCACAAAAATTGTGATCGCATTGACCTTGCTTGCAGGAGTGCTTTGGGGATGGGTGGGTTTGGTGACCGTTCTGACTTTTATCCTTAGCACCTTGTATTTGCGATATAAATTTATGCAGCGTTTAGGTGGAATTACGGGCGATACCGTTGGTGCGAGTATTGAAATAACAGAAAGCATGATGTTATTGGCTATTGCGATTCTTTGGTTTTTAATAAATTAGCTTTTGAGCAGTTTTTCTTGTTTCAAGTGCGCTGAAAATTGAAATAATATAAGCGAATGAATTTACAGCTATTTATGCACTCAATTTCAGCAAGTATGCAGATGAATTTGTCATTTGTCGGAAAGTTCCTAAATTAGATTTGCTATTTTTTTTAAATATGATAATAGTAGTTTATGTCAATCAGCCTTGATGGCATTTGTATCTCAGGATGAGATCACAAACGTGATGTATAAAAATCAAAAGGAATGTCATTTATGATCAAACTGTTAAAGCAAATTTTCTGTATCCATATTTATGAATATGATGCAATGGAAGAAATCGGGGCGCATTTAGAGTGTCGTAAGTGTGGGGATTCTAAGACACAATAATGTTAAGTATTGAATCTGTATTAAAGCCAAGTGAGTCTTTATGACTCACTTTTTTATTTTAGGCTAATAGCCTGAATATTTTGCTTAGTCTTGCCTGCATGTATAGATTAGACTGCACTTATCCATCTTCAAAACTACATATATCATTCCCACCTCTTTTGGTGGGGAGACTTCTCATGCTGTACGAAGTTTGATTTATACAAGTGCACAATTAAATTTTCTATCCTCCGCACACTTTATCCCACAAGGTATTCCGCTTAAAATCCAGTACCTAGAAATATTGAACTGACCGTATTTATGGCTAAAAACTTTCAAGAAAAAACGTATATTGTAGATGACAATCTAGCAGATACTTTGACGTGGTTGCTGCATCATCAGGACTGTTATGATCGGTTTTATTATGATGCGATTCAGCAACAACTGACGGTAGAACATGCCAACGGGGTAGATATTATTAAAACAGGGCAGTATTTAAATGCCAGTTACGGAATTTTAATCACCTCTTAAAAGCATTGCCGCATAAACTTATTTTGCTGCATAAAAAACAAAGTCCCTTTGCGGGACTTTGTACATTTGGATGGATGCTAAAACTTTAAGCCATTGCCATCGCATCTACCGACAATTCAGAAACCGTTGGTTTAGCACGTTCAGGCACTAAGCCTAACTTTTGGAACAATTGTTTGTCTTTGCCTTCGCCTGCGTTTGGTGTAGTTAAAAGTTTTTCACCTGAGAATAACGAGTTCGCACCTGCCATAAATGCCAATGCCTGATCTGAATCAGACAACGATTCACGCCCTGCAGACAAACGAATATAGCTGTTTGGCATGATAATACGTGCAACTGCAATAGTACGAATCCATTCAATCACATCTAGCTTTTCGACTTCAGCCAGTGGTGTACCTTCAATCGGAACTAACATATTGATTGGCACAGATTCAGGGTGTAACGGTAAAGTCGCCAATTCATGTAACAAACCAATACGGTCTTGGGTATCTTCACCTAAACCGACAATACCGCCACTACACACTTTCATACCTGTTTGACGCACAATATCCAAAGTATTTAAGCGGTCATCAAAGCTACGAGTACTAATGACATTCGGATAATATTCACGCGATGTGTCTAGGTTGTGGTTGTAATAATCCAAACCTGCATCTTTTAAGCGTTCTGCTTGAGATTGATTCAACATCCCTAAAGTCATGCAAGTTTCTAAGCCTAGAGCTTTGACTTCACGCACCATTTCTAAAACATACGGCATATCACGTTCATGCGGATTACGCCATGCTGCGCCCATACAAAAACGTGAAGAACCTGATGCTAAAGCTTCTTTAGCCTCTTGAATGACTTTATCAACCGCAATGCGTTTTTCAGCTTCAAGCTGTGAATCATAATGCGCAGACTGCGAGCAATATTTGCAGTCCTCAGGGCATTTACCTGTTTTAATCGACAATAAGGTACTGACTTGTACAGTATTGGCAGCAAAATGTTGGCGATGCACACGCTGTGCTTCAAAGACTAAATCCAGAAAAGGCTGTTCATATAACTGCTGAATTTCTTCTCGAGTCCAATCATTGCGTACTGACATAAGTAAAAGTCCATCATCCCTATTATTCATAGTCTGTATCATACACAAATAGTTTGAATCAGAAAGGCATAATCTCCCAATTTCGTGGCAAATATTCGACAGAATAGAATTAAAATCATGCAGTCTATTTAGTTGCAAACTTAAGCAATTTTTCTGATATTTCGCTGCAAAATTAAATTTTATGGATTATTATTTTTGTGATGAATTGGTTGCTAAAATTTAGTTATTTGCATAAATTGGCAAGAAAACTGCACTTAAAATATCGCACTATTTTGGTGGTCATTTTTGTTTAATTTTAGGCTGTTTAAGCAATTGTTCCTGAATCGCCCAATCCATATGGATTTGCACAATCTCATCATGCTGTGTTCGCGTTTGCTGCAAAATTTGTAAAATTTGTGCTGAAAAAGGGGCATTACCAAGCCCGATGGCAATATTACGCATAAAACTTTGATAGCCTGTACGTCGCAATGGACTACCTTCAGTTTTGGCTAAAAACGTGCTTTCATCCCATTGCCATAAATCTAGCAAGCTGATCTGATCTAAGGCATGTCGAGGATGAAAATCATCCACCGTGGTGACTTGGGCAAAGCTATTCCACGGGCAAATCAGTTGGCAATCATCACAACCAAACACACGATTACCAATGCCACGGCGTAATTCTTCAGGAATCACACCTTGATATTCAATGGTTAAATAAGCGATACATTTACGCGCATCCAACATATAAGGTTCAACAATGGCCTGTGTTGGGCAAATGTCGATGCAGGCTGTGCAAGAACCGCAATGCGGAGTTGCAGGTGCATCAAAAGGTAAATCTAGTGAAGTAAACAGCTCACCCAATACAAAAAAAGACCCAGATTTTTTATGAATTAGTAATGTGTGTTTGCCTGTCCAACCCATGCCTGCACTTTCTGCAAGCGACTTTTCAAAAATTGGGGCTGAGTCGGCAAAGGGGCGTGATTCAAACTCGCCCACTTTTTCACGAATACGGGTGGCAAGGGTTTTTAGGCGTCCGCGCATGACTTTGTGATAATCGCGTCCACGTGCATAACGGGCTATAATTGCAGAGTTAGGTGCATCGGGAATATGTCGTGGACGTGGTGTTTCCACCAAATAATTCATGCGCACACAAATAATGCTTTTGGTATTCGGGACTAATAGTGTGGGATTGGCGCGCTTGTCTAAATTTTCTTCCAGAAACTTCATATCCCCATGATAGCCACGTTTTAAATATTCCTGAAAACGTGCTAATTCTGCTTGAGCATCTGGTTTGGCAATGACACAATCAGCAAAACCAAGCGCCAAAGCTTGAGCTTTAATCCACGCTTTCAAGGCGGCTGGATCGTCTTGATGCAGAGAAATATGTGCTGAAGTGGTGGATGTTGCCATAACAAAATAGAAGGGAAGAAAATGCCGCAGCAAGTGTACCATAGCCCTGTTTATCATAGTCAAAGTATTCAAGCGTGGGAGCAGCGCTGGTTTGCCCGTCAAAATAGTTCTTACGGTTTAATGCAGCAAGTGGCGTGGACACTGCATTTACAAATTCGCAAAATTTTTGCAAAACAGCCATCTACAATACAAAAAATTGCTGTGTGTTGTGGACAAGGCAATAACGCAGGCGATGGCTATTTAACTGCAAAATATTTAAAACAAGCAGGTTTTCAAGTCGATATTTATGCCGAAACACGCGGTTCATCGGCAGATTTACATCAGGCTTTTTTAGAAGCTCAGGCAGAACAAGTCAATATAATTCAAGGTTTTGCATTTCAACAAAGTTATGACTGCTATATTGATGCATTATTTGGTATTGGTTTAGATCGTCCTTTAAATGATGAGTGGCAGTCGCTTATTCACGCAATGAATCAACAAGCGGGTTTAAAAATTGCGGTTGATATTCCAAGCGGTTTAAATGCCAACACGGGGCAGCCATTGCCATGTGCAATTAAAGCCGATTACACCTTTACAGCTTTGGGTTTGAAAGCAGGGTTATTTACAGGGCAGGCACAGGAATATACTGGACTGGTCGATGTGCTGGATTTGATTCCAGCCGATGCAGAACTCAAAGCGTTGGCCCAACTCACACCACATTTGATTCAATTACCCGCACGGCAGGCTTTTGGACACAAAGGCAGTTATGGGCATGTGTTGATTGTGGGCGGACATGCGCAAATGGGTGGTGCGGTGATGATGGCTGCAGAAGCCGCATCAAGCGCAGGTGCAGGGAAAGTGACTGTGGTCTGTCATGCCAAACATCATGTGGCGATATTAAGCCGTGCGCCGAATTTAATGTTGCGGGATATAGACGCACTGACAGGCGCAGAAATTCAGCACTTAATTTCACAGGTCGATGCCGTGAGTTTAGGGATGGGACTAGGACGAGATGCTTGGGCAGAACAGCATTATGCAGACTGGTTTGCCGCACTAAATCAGTCCGAGGTAGAAGTAGTTTACGATGCCGATGCCTTGTGGTTTTTGGCGAAACAAGCGCATTCATGGCATCATCCAGCCCAACTAAAACCGAACAGTTATGCCACACCACATTCAGGTGAGGCTGCGACCTTGCTCAATACTACGGTTGCAGCCATTGAAGCAGACCGTATTGCCGCGATTCAGCAATTGCAGCAACGCTATGCAGGCGATTGGGTGTTAAAAGGTTCAGGTAGTTTGACTTTGCAAGCTGCATCTACAGAACCGCAAGCAAGTTCATTGTGGATTTGTACCGCAGGCAATCCTGGTATGGGTACAGGCGGTATGGGCGATGTGTTGGCAGGCATGATTGCCAGTTTAAAAGCCCAGTTTCACCATCAAATTCAATTACATGAAATTGTCATGTTACATGCACTAGCGGGGGATGTGTTGGCAGAACAGGGCATGCGCGGTTTACAGGCACAGTACATGAGCCAAGCGATTTATCAGGTTGTGAATCGGTAAAATATAAGCGATGACGATGCTGATTTAGCGACGTCTGGAACTTGAACGACTACGTCCGCGTGCCATACCACCCAAGGCATTGAGCACAGCCAATTTGGTCATACTGCCCGATGCATGAGCATGGCAAATTGCAGCAGCCAAAGCATCGGCAGCATCTTGTTGTGGTTTAATGGATAGATTTAATAGTTTCATGACCATCATTTGTACTTGTTCTTTATCGGCAGCGCCATAACCCACGACAGATTGTTTAATTTGACGGGCGGTATATTCCGCCACTTGTAAATCTAAATTCACCAAAGCGGCAATCGCTGCACCACGAGCCTGTCCCAATTTCAAGGCAGAGTCTGGGTTTTGCGCCATAAACACTTGTTCAACTGCAGCTTCAGTCGGGCCGTGAAATTTCACAATCCGTTCAATCCCTGCAAAAATCCGTTTTAAGCGTTCAGGCATTTCACTGGTTTCGGTGCGAATGGTTCCTGCATCTACAAAACGTAATTTAGCGCCATCACGTTCAATAATGCCGTAGCCCGTTAGACGAGAACCAGGGTCGATTCCAATAATAAGTGACATGCCAAGCCTTAAAAAATTACATCAAGTTGAATTATAGGAGTTTAAATCTCTTTTGTGTGGAGTAATTTCAAAACATTCGGTCAGTAAGCTGCTGTTTAAACCATTGGAATGTATCCCACGCCACATTTTCAATTTTGGACTTCATTTTATTTTAAGTTTTGAGGTGTATATTTTATATACGGTAGCAAATGAGAGTGGCAATGAAGTGGATTGATAGGCTAAAACAGTGGGCGAAGCAAATTAAACGAAATGTTTATGCGGTTTGGTTTGTCGCACGTGATCCTGAAACGCCGTTTATGGCAAAGCTTTTGGCATTGTTGGTCGCTGCTTATGCCATTTCTCCCATTGATTTAATTCCAGACTTTATACCTGTTTTGGGTTATTTAGATGACCTGATTTTAGTGCCATTGGGCATCATGTTGGTATTGCGTTTAGTACCTGCTGAAGTAATGCAGCGTTGTCGCTTACAAGCCGATGCGATCAGTCAAAAACCGAGCAGTTATATTGCAGCATCAGTTTTTATTGCGTTGTGGTTATTATTGGCTTATGCCGCATATTTTTATCTTTATCGTTTAAATATATAGACGTATTAAGTCTGTTATTGGGTGATGATGAAAATATTAATGACAGACTTAACCTTTAAAAATACAATAATGCCCATATTGAAACAACAGCGAATCAAAAAAGCTTGATCCCGATGAAGCACTTGGTTACTGCATTTTATTTATTTTGTTGAGATTAGATTAATTTTCATGAAATTATTTCTTATTGTTCTAATTGGCTTAGTTCTTGAAGTCTTCGTCTGGATTGGTGTGGGCGACCTAGTGGGGAGCATGTGGTACGTGTTCTTTTGGTTTGTCGCTGCTTTCTTCATTGGTTTGAACCTGATTCGTAAATATTCTGCAGGCGTGATGCCACAAATGCAGCAAATGCAAATGGGGCAGATGAGTGCCGATCCTGCGCTGAGTAATAATTTACCTAAAATTTTTGCGGGTTTTTTATTGATGATTCCAGGATTAATCAGCGATGTTTTGGCATTGCTGGTGATGATTCCTGCCGTACAAAATGCCTTTAAAGCGGCAATGATGAAAGCCATGATGAAACGTCAGCAAGCCATGATGGATCAAATGATGGGTGGCATGATGGGCGATATGAATGGCATGGGCGGAGCAGGTCAAAACCCGTTTGCAGATTTAATGCGCCAAATGCAAGACATGCAAAATCAGCAGGGCGGTGGTCGTGATTCCAGTATTATTGATGGTGAAGCACGTGAAATTACCCCCGATGCGAAAAAAATTGAAATGAAAGATGTCAATCCACCTAAATAATATGGGTGATGCTTGAGATCAAACCGAATCGTGCTGATTCGGTTTTTTTTATGTGTGTTTTTGGGTAAATATTCAAATATTGAGAGGCCTATTTTAAAGCCTTATTTATTCTCTTGCTGCACAAGGTATAATCGGATTTTCAATTCTCCTGATGTATTTATGTCTTTGTTATTCACCATTTGTGCGCTGCATTTTGTGGCACAGCTTAGTCCAGGACCAGATGTTTTATTAATTGCCAAAAGTGCAGCCAGCAATACCCGCCGTAATACCTTGCAGATTATTGCGGGCATTTCATCGGGGATTGTGGTGTGGGTAGTGCTGACCCTATTGGGTTTTACGGTTTTGGTGCAGCAGTTTCCTTGGATTCAGCAAGTCTTAATGCTGATTGGCGGTTTATTTCTTGCCAAAATGGGATGGGGCATGTTGTCGGGTGGTTGGCATAGTTGGCAGCAGCGTAAACAGTTTGATGATACTCAAGTGCAAATTCCAGCCGCAAAAAACTACTTTTTATTGGGTCTATTCACCAATTTATCTAATCCGAAAACCTTAATTTATTTTAGTAGTGTATTTGCTTTGGCATTGAGTTCATCGGCAAGTGCATCTTTAAAAGCCCAATTGGCAGTGATTATTCCAATCCAAACTTTTGTGACATTTACATTATTTATGTTGCTACTTTCGACACCAAAAATGAAAAAGTTATATCAGCGTTCAGGCAGTTATATTGATATGGTCTCGGGCGGATTATTTTTATTGTTTGCTGTGTGGTTGTGGTTAGATGCACTACGTATGTTTTAAAACATAAGTTTTAATGTCAATTAATCAGACGCTTTGATGTCGTCAAAAGCCAAGTTTGACGATTTTTTATTCGGAATTTCGGTTTTAGTCGTGTTTTCAGTTTTATCTAAATGATTGGGTTGATAAGTACGGTTTGATCGCAAAGTTGCTTCGGTATTTTCCGAACCTTGATATTTACGGCTACGGTTGGCACGTTCACGCAAGCCGCCTTTTTTAATGAGTTGTACCACTTTAACTTACTCCGTGTAATAAAAAAATATGTACTGAAAGCTAAGTTTGAACCTAAGTTTTAGATGATCGAACATGTAGAATTTTACCACGACATACCTATTTTAGATGGATAAAGTGACTGTTTATTCAAAAATACGATTTGCGCGAATAGCCGAACTTTGACATTCTAATTTACAAGCGATTGTGTCTGCTCAATCATCCAAAGGGTGTAAGCTACAAAGTGTCACAGTTGCTTAAACAAAATTACACTGCATCAGGGTAGATGGTGTAACAATAAAAACAAGAATTACAGTGAAGTAGGAGAATACCTATGCTGTATCATCAGTATCGTTGCGCATGTTGCAATCGGGTGGTGGAATCATCAGAAAAAGAATGTGGTACTTGTGGTTCACACAATATTCGTAGTCCTTATGGTTTCTGGTTATTCTGTATTTTGGCATGCTTGGCAGCAGCCGTTGTGTTTAAAGTCGTGCATGTTTATTTGCAAGATCATCAAGAAGTGCCCGTGCAACAATCGGTGCTTGAGGTGATTCGTACGCAATAAGTGCTGCATCCAAGCTTAACGCTTATTTCGTCTATACAAGATTTCAAAAAATCCTGAATCATTAAATGGCTCAGGATTTTATTCAACTGTTTTTTCAATATTGAAGAGACTCACCATTTTATTCTTCAATATGGATGAGCAATTTAAAAAGATTAGCGACTTAAGAAGTCAGCTTGGTTGATTGCAGACAGTGCAGCATTCACCTCAAAAATCTTGCCACGAATATCCTTCACGCCAAAACTTTCTAAACGTGCAGTGTGCATTTTTAAATAGCGTTCAGCATTGGCCGCATGATCAAACAGATAGATTCCACCTGCTTCCTGTGTTTGACCGTTCTCAGTCCAAATTTTCCAAAGCATGCCAGTTTCTAGGTTAATGCTTTCTGCAAGTTCACGGTACGCTTGGCTCATGCTTTCGCCAAATGGGCCTTCAGAAGGGAAATCGACTTGAAGAATAACCGCCATAATAAACTCCTACATCATTATCTTAGATGAGTATTTAAAAAATCTCAGGAATGATTCACTATAACATATTCGTATTTTGTATATTGTGGTTTGACAGCTAAATTTTAGGCATAAAAAAGCCCACCGAAGTGAGCTTGATAAAACTGAAAAGTTTTACATTACAGACCTGCAGAAGCTTTTAACGCCTCAACTTTGTCGGTTTTTTCCCATGTAAATGCAGTGTCAGAACCTTGACGACCAAAGTGACCATAGGCTGCAGTTTGCTTATACATCGGTTGTAACAGGTTCAACATGTTGGTAATGCCGTATGGACGTAAATCGAAGTGTTCACGTACTAAAGCAATAATCAACTCATCTGCCACTTTTGCAGTGTTGAAGGTGTTGATTGAAATTGATGTTGGCTCTGCAACACCAATAGCATAAGACACCTGAATTTCACATTTGTCTGCCAAGCCAGCTGCCACAATATTTTTGGCAACATAACGGCCTGCGTAAGCAGCAGAACGGTCAACTTTAGATGGGTCTTTACCAGAGAATGCACCACCACCATGACGCGCCATGCCGCCGTAAGTATCGACAATGATTTTACGACCTGTTAAGCCGCAGTCACCTACAGGACCGCCAATCACAAACATACCTGTTGGGTTGATGTGGAATTTGGTGTCTGCATGGAACATTTCTGCAGGAATCACTTTTTTCACAATTTCTTCAATTACCGCTTCTTTAAGCTGAATTTGAGAAATTTCAGGATCATGCTGAGTAGATAACACCACCGCGTCCAAACGTACAGGCACACCATTTTCATAAGCAAAAGTCACCTGACTTTTTGCATCTGGGCGTAACCACGGCAAAGCACCACTGCGACGTAATTCAGCTTGCTTTTCCATTAAGCGGTGTGCGTAAGAAATTGGGGCAGGCATTAATACATCAGTTTCACGGCTGGCGTAACCAAACATCAAACCTTGGTCACCTGCGCCTTGATCTTCAGGCTTTTGACGGTCTACACCTTGTGCAATTTCAGGTGATTGTTTACCAATCATGTTAATGACCGCACAGGTTGAACCATCAAAACCTAAGTCAGAATGATGGTAACCAATGCCATTTACGGTTTGACGAACAACGGCTTCAAAATCGACATTTGCAGTTGTTGTGATTTCACCTGCCAGTACAACCGCACCCGTTTTTACAAGCGTTTCACAAGCAACCCGCGCATAAGGGTCTTCTTTTAAGATTGCATCCAAAATGGCATCACTGATTTGGTCAGCCATTTTATCTGGATGGCCTTCGCTTACAGATTCCGAGGTAAATACAGCGTACTCGCGCATAAGTCCTATCACAGTTAAATTCAAAAGACGCAATATGTTACATCGAGTTAGACTTTAGGACTAGCGCATTACGACTAAATTGGCTGAATTTATTTCAATTCAATGACTTTTTATCGCATATCTTTAGCTAAAAAATAGATAAAGTATCGGTATGACTATATTGTGACTCAAAAATATTCATGTTGGCTAAAGTATGCTGTCATAATTTTAAACTAAGGAGCACCTTGTTTTTAAGTGGTGAATCATTTTTAAAAACAATATTGTAGATGGGTAATTTAAAGACTTTGAATTGACTTTATCTGCATCAAGCTGCATTTTCAAAAGCTGTTTTAAAATTTTGGACGATGGCTGTGATTCAATTTATTGTGTGAAAAGTGAATAAAATTCAAGATGTGTTAAAATCTGTCTATTATTTCTACAGAATACTGTTGTGTTTTAACTTGTTGCTATGCATTTGATTGGAGTTGCTGCAAGAGCGACATCACAATTCCATCCTGCGTCTATAAATTGAAATATCTATACTTTAGAATTTTGCCAAGAATAGAGCTTAACACGGCAATTAGCTCTATTCTTGTTGTTATAAACGTGAAAACGTCTTTGAATTTGCACGAAAAATACCCTGAATGGGAATTAATGCGGAAATATTGTTGCATAGGCTTTACCCCTCAGGCGTTTTTTTGAGAGAATAGCGGCTGTTTTGAATTCTATTCATCTTCTTCTATTTAACGATTTTTTGTGGACTCTGACCTATGACGACCCCGCTTAACGAACGTCGTATTGCAAACGCAATTCGTGTATTGGCAATGGATGCTGTGCAAAAAGCAAATTCAGGACATCCAGGTGCACCGATGGGGATGGCAGATATTGCCGATGTGGTGTGGCGTGAATTTTTGAATCACAACCCAACCAATCCACAATGGGCAAACCGCGACCGTTTTGTATTGTCTAATGGTCATGGTTCAATGTTGCAATATGCGTTGTTGCATTTAACAGGTTATGATCTTTCAATCGAAGATTTAAAAGCGTTCCGTCAGTTACACTCTAAAACACCTGGCCACCCAGAATTGGGTTATGCACCAGGGATTGAAACCACCACTGGTCCACTCGGTCAGGGGATTGCCAATGCTGTTGGTTTTGCTTTAGCAGAAAAAACACTGGCTGCACAATTTAATAAAGAAGATATTCAGGTTGTAGACCATTTCACTTACTGTTTCTTGGGTGATGGTTGCTTAATGGAAGGTGTTTCACACGAAGCATGTTCATTGGCAGGTACTTTAGGTTTAGGCAAGCTGGTTGTTTATTATGATGACAACGGCATTTCTATTGATGGTGAAGTAGAAGGCTGGTTCTCTGACGATACCGAACAACGTTTCTTATCTTACGGCTGGCAAGTCTTAAAAGTTGATGGTCACGATGCCGATGCAATTCGTGCTGCAACGGTTGAAGCAAAAGCTGAAACGCAAAAACCGACTATTATTATTTGTAAAACTGTTATTGGTTTAGGTTCGCCAAACAAACAAGGTAAAGAAGACTGTCACGGTGCGCCATTAGGCCATGACGAAATTGCTTTGACGCGTCAAGCATTAGGCTGGACAGATGAAGCATTTGTTATTCCTGAAGATGTATATGCCGCTTGGGATGCGAAAACCAAAGGTGCAGAATCAGAAGCAGCATGGAATACGACTTTTGAGGCTTATGCAGCAAAATATCCAACTGAAGCTGCTGAACTTAAACGTCGTTTAAGCGGTGAATTGCCAGCAGAATTTGTTGCGCAAGCAGATGCATTTATTGCAGAAACCAATGCTAAAGCAGAAACGATTGCAACCCGTAAAGCCAGCCAAAATACTTTGCAAGCATTTGGCCCATTATTGCCTGAATTATTGGGTGGTTCTGCAGACTTGGCAGGTTCAAACTTAACCCTTTGGAAGGGTTGCCAAGGCGTTCAGGACAATGCAGCAGGGAACTACGTGCATTATGGCGTACGTGAGTTTGGTATGACTGCTATTGCAAATGGTGTAGCACTTCACGGTGGTTTCATTCCTTACGTTGCAACATTCTTAATGTTTATGGAATATGCGCGTAATGCCGTGCGTATGTCTGCATTAATGAAGCAACGTGTGATTCATGTGTATACCCACGACTCGATTGGTTTGGGTGAAGATGGTCCAACACACCAACCGATTGAACAAATTGCATCTTTACGTGGTACGCCAAACTTAAATACATGGCGTCCTGCAGATACCGTTGAAGCGGCTATTTCTTGGAAATCTGCATTAGTACGCAGCGAAGGTCCAACTGCTTTAATTTTCTCACGTCAAAACTTGCCATTCCAAACTCGTACTCAAGCGCAAATTGAGAACGTGGCAAAAGGTGGTTATGTCTTGGCTGAAGAAAAAGGTGAATTGAAAGCCATTATTATTGCAACAGGTTCAGAAGTGGGCTTGGCAATGGAAGCATACGCGCAGCTTGAAGGTGTACGTGTTGTGTCTATGCCGTGTGCAGAAGAATTTGTGAAGCAAGATGCAGCATATCGTGAAGCGGTATTGCCATCACATATTCGTGCACGTGTTGCGGTTGAAGCAGCGCATGTAGACTACTGGTGGAAGTTTGTCGGCTTAGACGGTAAAGTTATTGGTATGACAACTTATGGTGAATCTGCACCTGCAAAAGACTTGTATCAGTACTTTGGCATTACCACTGAAGCGGTTGTTGCTGCAGTAAAAGAATTAACAGCTTAATTTTTTAATCCAGTGTTTTTAAAGGCGTTCCTGTAAAGGGACGTCTTTTATTTTTGCATATTTGTTTGGTATTCGATGTGATGATCCAACAAATTTTGTCAGTGTAAGTCAGGTTTGTGAATAAACCTCTGTGTAATTGAGTGAGATGAGAAATGAGTTTGTACGAGCAAATTAATGATGAAGTCACTTTAATGGATGCGGGTGAGCAAAAGTGGATTGGACAAGATTTACCACTTGAAGCTATGGTGGCGGTAGAGTTGTTGTTACAGGATTTGGCTGAAGATCAGCAAATCAAAATTCGCCGTAAGAACCATGAAAAGCAATCAGGCTTAAAGCAAGTTGATCGTATTTTGATTGAGAAGCTTTAATCTATTGCGATGAATACGGTGCATTAAAAGGTGTATCGTCAAAAACAGCTTTATTCTATGCGTAGGGTAAAGCTTTTTTATTGCTGAAAAATAGTGTATAAAATAGCCTAAGCATAATATGAATTGTGCATAATTAGTAAAATGATTCGATGCAAAAATAATCAGGCAATATCAAAGCATGCAGACAACTATATTAGATCATCAATTTAAGCACATCGACATTGTCGCGTTAAGTGAAATCCAATTTGAGCAATGGCAACCACTTTGGCAGGGTTATCAGCAATTTTATCAGGTGCAATTAAGTGATGAGGTTACGCAAAATACGTGGTCAAAACTAATTAATCCACACAGGACGCATATTTATGGTTTTGCTGCCGTATATCAAACTCAAGTTGTGGCAATTGTGCATGTAATTGAACATGACAGTTGTTGGACGCTTAAACCTTATGCCTATTTGCAAGATTTATATACCTTGCCTGAGTACAGAGGGATGGGAATTGCTCAGCAGCTTATTCAGCAGGTGAATCAAACAGCGCAACAGCGTGAATGTGATCGGGTATATTGGCTGACTCATGAAGATAATTTACAGGCACGGCAGTTGTATGATCGTGTCGCAAAAAGAACAGGTTTTATTCAATATCGCAGCCCTGCAACAGCGATGTAAAACGCGCATGCATATTTTTACAAATTTATCGTTTCAGTCATGCAACATACTGTTTTATCTTTAATCCTGTATTTGCAGCAAAAATCTATAAACTAAACCTCATTGAAACGTATCAACACTTTTAGAGATGAACAATATGAACATGAAATCAATTGCTTTAGGTTTGGCTATCGCGTCTGCAGCAACAATGACAATGGCTAAACCAGTGGCTTATCAAATTGACCCAACGCATACTGCTACTGTATTTACTTGGGATCACTTCGGTTTTTCTACGCCATCAGGTAACTTCTCAGACATTCAAGGTACTATCAACATTGATGAGAAAAAACCTGCTAACTCATCTGTGAATGTGACGATTCCATTAAGTAGCATCAACACCAACGTAAAAGCTTTAGATGAGCACTTAATGGCAGCAGATTGGTTTGATGCAGCAAAATATCCAACCATTACTTTTAAAAGTACAAAAGTTGAAACTCAAGACAAGAAAAACTTTAAAATCACAGGTGATTTAACAGTTAAAGGTGTAACTAAGCCAGTGGTACTTGACGCAGTATTGAACAAACAAGGTCCACACCCAATGACTCAGGCAGCGACTGTTGGTTTTAATGCAACAACATCATTCAACCGTTCTGCATTTGGTATCGCAAGCTATGTACCAAACGTGGGTGATAAAATTACTGTTAACATCACTACTGAAGCATCTGTAGCTGCAAAAAAATAAGCAGTTGTGATTTGATCAAAAAGCATCATTTTTTAAATGGTGCTTTTTTTATGTCTGTGATTTCATCTACATGACTTTGATGTTAGTAATTTTAGGTCTATGACTTGTAAATCTATGTAGATAAATGGCTTTTTCTGTTTTTCTTTTTGTCCATCTGTACATCCCAAATATAAAAAAATGCGAACAGAAGTTCGCATTTTCATTCATCATGTTGAGGTTAAAAGCTTAACTTAGAAGAAGCCTGCAGGTTTAGTTGAATAACTTACCAACAAGTTTTTGGTTTGTTGATAATGTTCTAACATCATCTTATGGTTTTCACGGCCAATACCTGACTTTTTATAACCACCGAAAGCTGCATGCGCAGGGTAAATGTGGTAACAGTTCGTCCAAACGCGACCCGCTTGAATAGCACGACCCGCACGGTAAGAAGTATGCGCAGAACGTGACCAAACACCTGCACCTAAACCGTAAATGGTGTCATTGGCAATTTTAATGGCTTCATCGAAGTCTTTAAATGTGGTCACAGACAGCACTGGGCCGAAAATTTCTTCTTGGAAAATTTTCATGTCGTTGGTGCCTTTGAAAATTGTCGGCTCAATATAGAAACCACTGCCAACTTCATGACGTTCACCACCACCTGTTAAGACTTGAGCACCTTCGGCACGACCTGTCGCAATACAACCCAAGATTTTGTCTTGTTGTTCTTGCGATGCCTGCGCACCAATCATGGTTTCAGTATCAAGCGGGTGACCTGTTTTAATACGTTTAACACGTTCGATGGCTTTTTCAAGGAAACGGTCAGCAATACTTTCCTGTACGAGCGCACGTGATGGACAAGTACAAATTTCACCCTGATTCAGCGCGAACATGGCAAAGCCCTCAAGCGCTTTATCTAGGTAGTCGTCATCTTGCGCCATAATATCTTCAAAGAAAATATTTGGAGATTTACCACCAAGTTCCAAAGTCACTGGAATGATGTTTTCAGTGGCATATTGCATGATCAATTGACCGACCTGGGTTGAACCTGTGAATGCAATTTTGGCAATACGTGGATTAGTTGCCAATGGGCGACCGACTTCTACGCCGTAACCATTGACTACGTTTAGTACGCCTGCAGGCAATAAATCTTGAATCAGCTCGACCAAAACTAAAATACTAGCAGGGGTTTGCTCCGCAGGTTTAAGTACAATACAGTTACCCGCAGCCAAAGCAGGTGCAAGTTTCCATGTTGCCATTAAAATTGGGAAGTTCCATGGAATAATTTGCCCCACAACGCCCAACGGCTCATGAAAGTGATAGGCAATGGTATCTTCATCAATTTCAGAAATTCCGCCTTCTTGGGCACGAATACAGCCTGCAAAATAACGGAAATGGTCAATCGCCAATGGAATGTCGGCAGCCAATGTTTCCCGAACAGGCTTACCATTATCCCATGTTTCTGCCACTGCCAATAATTCTAGATTTTGTTCTAAACGATCTGCAATTTTAAGCAGAATGTTGGAGCGTGTGGTTGGAGATGAGCTGTTCCATTGTGCTTTGGCTTTATGGGCTGCATCTAAAGCCAGTTCAATGTCTTCTGCCGATGAGCGTGGGACTTTGGTAAATACTTTGCCATCTACAGGAGAGATATTTTCAAAGTATTCGCCTTTTACAGGGGCGACCCACTCGCCACCAATAAAGTTTTCGTATTGTGCTTTAAATTGAACTTTTGAACCGGGTTGATTGGGATCTACGTAACGCATAATTCTCTTCCTTTGATGGTTTTTTATAATCTGCCGTCACTTTACCGTTTAGAACAATCCTGTGTCTAAAATCAGGTTAAATTTACGGCTATGGTATAAGGTACTTTGGTACGTTATTTGTTTAGCATACCAATATAAGGTTGGAAAAAGGTTGGAAAGTTGCAGGTTTACAAGCAACGAACAAATCCTTACAAAAACAAGCACTACATTGGATGTAGTGCACACAGGATTGTGAGAATCAGTCATGATGAAAAAACAAGATCTATTGGAAAAAAAACTGCATATTGAACAGTTTAGACAAAGCAGTAGTTTATCGCCGCTGCATGCGCAGCAAATTCAGCAGAGTATTTTAAATTCTTGGCAACGCTCTGAAATTGCAGAAATTCCTGTAGATCGGCAGGCTGCTCCGTTAAATTCCAGTTTATCGCATCCGCAAGGCGGTTCGGCTTTACAGAGAGCTGTGCAAAATTGCGCAGAAGATTTAAAACATATCGCGCAGCAGTCCGACATGGTGGCAGCCGTGGGCGATGTGGGCAGTACGATTATTTGGACGGCAGCGAGCGCTCAAATGCGTAATGTGGCGGAACGAGTACATTTTGTAGAGGGTGGACAGTGGCGTGAAGAGTTGGTGGGTACCAATGCTTTGGCTTTGTCACTCAAAACTCAGCAAGCCAGTTGTGTGTTTTCCAGTGAACATTATATGTCATCGTTACATGACTGGGTTTGTTATGCCGCACCAATTTTAGACCCACATTCCAAACAAGTGTTGGGCGTGATTGATTTATCGACCACTTGGAAAAATCATAACAGTTTGGGTTTGTTGGCAGCAGAGCGCTGTGCTTCTTTAATTCAAAATGCGTTGCTGGAACAGCAAAAACAGCAGCTTTATATTCGCGCGTTTCGTGTGCCACAGGTGTTATTTAATGGCAAAGTGGTGGTGATGACACCGCGTCAAATTGAAATATTGGTGATTTTGGCACTTTGCCCACAAGGCATGAGTTTAGACACTTTACACCAAGCACTATATGGTGAGCGTAAAGTCAGCATGGGAACGCTAAAAGCTGAAATGTCGCAATTACGCGATATTTTAGGGGGGATGCTCGGCTCGCGTCCTTACCGAGTTTTGGCGCATATTGAAGCCGATTTTTTACAAGCTGAGCAGGCTTTAGATGCAGGTTATGTGCAGTCTGCCTTGCAAACGTGTGCAGGGGTATTTTTGGCGAAAACTGAAAGTCCATTTTTATGCGCATGGCGAGATTGTTTAGAATCACGCCTGAGTGATGCCATTTTTAATGCACAAGATACCGATGTATTGCTGAAACATTTGGCGCATAGCCCTGAAGCGATTGATGCGGTAGAGCGTTTAATTGAACTGATGCCAAAGCATCATCCTGCACATCAAATTTTATTAAAATACAAAGCCTAAATGACGAATCAAGTCTTTAGGCTTTCATTTCACTGTCCTTTAGTCTTACTGTTTTTTTTAGTTTTTACAGCCCTTTGCGGTTTAACCAGTCAAACAAGGACTGATACACTTCCGCGCGGACTTCTGGCGCAGAAAGCACCAAATCATGCACGCCATCTTCAATTTGGCAAAGCTGAATATCACCATGCATGTGATGCCCATATTTTTGCATATCCGCAACATCCAAAATTACGTCAGTGCGTTGCGCAATCTCATTCCATTGGCGTGGATAACTACTTTGACTCGCATGCATAATTAAGGTTGGTACACCCAAATGTACGCTAGCATGAATTTCTTTTTGCGCTTCATGAATTGCACGTACAAAACTTAATCGTACTTTAGGATAGCGTGGCTTTTTCCATTCCAAATTAAATAACCATTCACCATGATATTGCTTGTGTAGACTTGGTACATAAAATGGATTGAGGCGGCTTGGAAATTTCATTTCTGGCAGCAATTTGCCCAATTGGCTTAAGCGCGGAATACCGACTTTTTTCTCAATTTCGCTCATATTGAAATCATAAAAAGGGCTGTTGCACCATAAACCACGAATCAGTGGATGATTGGGATGATGTGCCACATATAACGTGGTGATTAATCCACCTGTTGAATGTCCCGCCAAAATCACTGAGTCATGTTCTTCTGCGGCAATTTGCTCAAGTGCAGCGGAAATTTCTGCATCATATTCAGACAAGCTGCGCACGTTGTACCAATGCTGATGTGACAAATGCGAACGCCCGTATTTGCGCAAATCTAAGGCATAAAAGTCGTAGCCGTACTGATTAAACTGGTCTGCCATTTCAGTTTGAAAGAAATAGTCAATAAAACCATGAATATAAAGTACGGCTTTACGGGTTTCCTGTTCAGCTTTTTTGCGTACCAAGGTAGCAATCACTTTGCCTTCATAATCAGATGGAAAATCCAGCGTCATTTGTTGGTAATCTGCACCCAAAATATCAGGTTGATAGCTTGGTGTTGTTTTTTGTTTTTTGCTTAACAGCATAAGGTGCTCGTCATCCATTTTATTTTGTCTATATCCTTGATGAGCTGTGCGCATTTGTCAAATTGAATTATGCAAACTCTCTGCATCTATAACGGTTTAGTTTTATGCTGAGAGTTCATTTTGTTCTGAACAGCAAAAAAAGCAGAACGCATCTGAGATGGTTCTGCCAAAGGGAAGGATAAAAATAAAACAGCAACAGAGGAAAATTGAAAAAAGGATGGGAAATGCTGAGCAAATCGTGATTCACTCAGCAGGAGATTCAAATTACATCGCGGCTTTAAAAATTTCGACCACTTGTGCATGATTGGCTTTACGTGGGTTGGTGAGCATGCAGGCATCTTTTTGTGCATTTTCAGCCATAATCGCCAAGTCATCTTCTTTAACGCCTAACTCTGCTAAACCTGTTGGAATACCAATTGAGCTAGATAATTCACGAATTGCATCAATTGCGGCATAGGCGGCTTCTGTGGTAGTTAATCCATCAGTATTTACCCCCATCAGTTCTGCAATATCTGCATAACGCTCAGGGCAGGCAATCAGGTTAAACTCGCAAACATGCGGCAATAAAATTGCATTACATACGCCGTGCGGCAAGTTGTAGAAACCACCGAGTTGATGCGCCATGGCATGCACATAGCCTAATGAGGCATTGTTGAATGCCATACCTGCCAAATATTGCGCATAGCTCATGGCATCACGTGCTTCAATATTTTCACCATTTGCCACAGCAGGGCTGAGCCACTGGCTAATCATACGAATAGCTTTTTCCGCACAGGCATCGGTAATAGGATTGGCTGCAGTTGAAACGTAGGCTTCTACAGCGTGAGTTAAAGCATCCATGCCTGTTGCTGCGGTTAAACCTGCAGGTTTGGCAATCATGAGTTTTGGATCATCAATGGCGATGAGTGGTGTGCAGCGCCAATCGACAATTGCCATTTTAACGTGCGTGTCAGTGTTGGTAATGATACAGAAACGGGTCATTTCCGATGCTGTACCTGCTGTGGTGTTAATGGCAATTAGCGGGGTCATTGGCACGGTACTTTTATCAATGCCTTCATAATCACGAATATGCCCACCACCTGCGGTAACTAAGCCAATGCCTTTGGCGCAGTCATGTGAAGAACCACCACCTAAAGACACAATAAAGTCGCATTGATTGGCATTGTAGGCATCGACACCTTTATGTACGTTAATGTCGGTTGGGTTTGGCTCAGCACCTGCAAAGATATGGCTAGCAACGCCTGCTTCGGTGAGATAGCCTGCAATGGTATCGGCTACGCCAAATTTAAACAGTCCTTCATCTGTCACAATCAGGGCTTTTTTAGCACCTAAATTTTGCGCTCTTACGCCAATTTCTTTGGCACAACCAGGGCCGAAGAGAGACACACAAGGAATATAAAAACCGTTGGTTTGATCTGCAATATTTTTAAAAGCCATGCTCAGATTCCTTCTTGCATTGGGTATTGGAATAATGTGTTGTTATCGCGGTGTTGAACCGTGATTTGAGTATTCAATGCTTTGTGGTGAAATCCTACCTACCAAACACCAACCCTATTTTCTGAGTAAATAATGCAAACTAATCAATTGAAATTTATTTGTTTTTTAATGGGTTTTTATTTTTTCTGAAGTTGTGCGCAGGCTATAGGCAAGGGCTTAAATCTTGTTTATAGTGTTTTTGTATCTCTAATTTTAAGGTGTAGATACCGTTCACATAAATTTCAGGTGTAATTCAATTAATAAGTGGCTTAAGCTCGATTGAAGAATTGTCCACTTTTTGCAGATGGAAATAAAAAACAAAAAATAGGGATGTATCACGTGATGGGTCTAGTCGGTGCAATCAAATAAAAATAAGATGACACTTAGATAGACCGCACTTAAGCATGAGGAGCGTATATGCAGCCAATTTGCCAGCATAGCCAGTTGCATGCCGTTGCACAGCAATTGGTTCGTATTTCCAGTGTGGCCGCAGAAATCTATCAAGATCAAATGGATTTGGTTGGACATTTTACAGCACAAAATTTGTTTCGGATCGATCCTTTGCAGCATCGGGTCGAATTGCTGAATGGTCTGTTTAGTCTTGAATTTTATCCGCCAAAATCGCATACAAATTTAATAGAAACTCACTTTGAATTTGCGGGGAAACAGCAAGAAGCATTTGAAGATTTTTTCTTACATGATCTGCATTTTTTGACTGGGGATTTAAAACCGCAGCATTCTTTATTTTTGCGTAATCAGGCGCAGCAATTGCGACAATTGATTCTGCAGCAAGTTTACCTGTGGGTAGATGGTGCAGCACGGGTTAAGCAATTGTTATTGCATTTAGATGCAATGCAGGCACAAATTTTAGATCAGGCATTAATGCAGGCAGACGATCAGTATCAACCAGTATTGACCAAATTTGTGCAGCAAGGGCAGCACATTCCTGAAGATGTTTTAACTAACTTAACGATGCTGTGTGCTTTGGAATTTATAGAGGGTGAAACCTTTTTGCCAGTGCAAGCACTGATGCAAAGTTATGATGATTTTTGTTTTAGTGCGGCAGAATTTTTACCTAAAGCCATGCATCGTATTTTAAGTATTTCATTTCCTGAACGATTTAATTTGCAGGATTTAATCGATCATCAGGATGATATTCGGTTGTTGTATCGACATGCCGAAGAACATGGGCATTTATTGGGTTTTGCGCGTTTAATGCACCGTGAGGTGTGGCAGCGTTCCGATGCTTTGGCGAAACCGCATTTTTTAAAATCTTGCCCTTTAATTTGGCAAAAGAAAGTCGCCAAACTGCCGTTATTTGATTATCCACGTGCGGTGAATTGGCTGTTTAAACAGTCTGCACAAGTGTTGGATTGGCTTAGTTTAAATATTCATCATACCAGTGTGCGGGTGGCAGTGACTGCGCTCAGTTTTGTCGATTGTAGTCAGGCACATCCACGGATTATTTTGGCAACTTTGCAATATTTTCAATATTCAGCCGCACGTATGTTCATTCAAAGCTGTAATGTATATGCGACACAGCAAGCGTGGTTCGCACATGCGCATAATGTCAGTTTAATGCCGCATGGCGAAAAACAATCGTTGGATGATCCGCGGGTTGCCATTAGTCCTTCTATTTTGTATTTGGATGAATGGATGACTTTGCTGAAAACCGTGGCGCAACACGATGAGCATTTGGTCAAGCATGTATTTCGGCGTTTAAGTCGTGTCATGCAAAGTTATATGTTGTATTTACAGCAGATCACCCAAGATTTACCGACAGCTTTGTTGGACTATATTCAGTCTGATAGTCAGCAGCAACGTGACTTTTATACGGTATTGCAGCGTTATCAGATTCAGCCTGATGATTTTCGGCAGCGTTTTTATTTACGTGCACACAATACACGTGTTTCGGTATTTGACAGTTATGTGCGCGACTATTTACTGGAATATTTCGTAGCGCATACACATATTCCAAAAAGTTTGAGTTGGTTGGGGTTGTTTCATCAGGCGGTGCGTTGGCATCAACAAGTGTATAAAGCAGAGCTATTTGCCAAACTGAAAAAAGAAATTCCGTGTAGCACATGGCAGGCGAAAAGCCCGCAGCAAATATTGTACTTTTCAGGTTGGTGTTTTGAAGAACTGACCGATTTAGACCGTATTATTGAAGAATCGAAAAACTTTAAACACTGTTTGGCACTTAGCTATGCCAAGCTAATGAGTGAAGGGCAATATGTGGCTTTTCACATGGCATCGCCACATTATGCGCAGCAATTGACTCTGGGCTGTCATTTTCGGCAGGGGCAACTTGAATTTGATCAGTTGGAATATCCGAATAATCAAAAAGCGGAACAGTTACTGGTGACCATTGCAGAGCAGTTTATTGCATGGCTGAATCCACAATTGCCAGCTAAAGCATAAGACAACAGTTGTCGTATTCGCAGACTTGAGCCTTAACTTTTAGGCAAAAACTCGTTAGGCTATAGCCGTTCAGCAATGGTATAGGTCTTATGAAACAGGAAACTGCACTTAAACTTTTAAAAGCAGGCGAAAATGTCTTTTTAACAGGCTCTGCTGGTGCGGGTAAAACCTATACCCTGAATCAATACATCAATTATTTAAAAGCACGAAAAGTACCTGTAGCCATTACAGCATCTACAGGTATTGCTGCAACGCATATGAATGGCATGACCATTCACACGTGGGCAGGTATTGGTATTAAAGACTTTTTGTCCGATGCCGACCTAAAAAATATGAAAGAGCGCAAATATCTCAAAGAACATTTAGAAAATGCGCAAGTGTTGATTATTGATGAAATTTCGATGTTGCATGCCAAGCAACTGAATTTAGTCAATCAGGTTTTAAAATATTTTAAAGACAGTGATGAAGCCTTTGGCGGCATTCAGGTGATTGTTGCAGGAGATTTTTTCCAGTTACCGCCTGTAGGAAAAAACGATGAGCGCAATCGTGACAAGTTCTGTTTTATGTCAGAGGCGTGGGTCGAAGCTAAATTTCGAGTCTGTTATTTAACTGAGCAGCACCGTCAGGGCGACGATTATTTAAATGACATTCTCAATGCAATTCGTGCACAAAGTATTGATCATCAACATATTCAGGCTTTGGAGCACACCCGCCATCAAGATATTGGCGACACTTTCACACGTTTATATACGCACAATATGGACGTGGACAATATCAACTTTAAGCATCTGAATGAAATTGAAACTGAGAGCAAGCAGTTTGATGCCGTGTGTGATGGCAATGAAAAGTTGATTGAAACGCTGAAATCATCCGTACGTGCGCCTGAAATTTTAAATCTAAAAAAACATGCCAAAGTGATGTTTGTTAAAAACAACTTCGATATGGGCTATATCAACGGCAGTTTGGGCGAAGTGATTGGCTTTGAAGAAGATGACGATCACGGTATTTTGCCTAAAGTAAAATTGACCGATGGCACAGTATTACTGGTCGAGCCTGAAACTTGGTCGGTGGATAATGATGCAGGCAAAACCATTGCCAGTTTCCAGCAAATTCCGCTGCGTTTGGCATGGGCAATTACCATCCACAAATCACAAGGTATGACCTTAGAAGCGGCAGAAATCAATCTTAGCCATACTTTTGAAAAAGGGCAGGGTTATGTGGCGTTGTCACGATTAAAATCGTTAAGCGGTTTGCGTTTATTGGGATTTAATAGCCAAGCTTTGGAACTCGACAGTTTAGCGATTAAGGCTGACCGCCGTTTTCAGGAATTGTCTGAAGAAGCTGAAACGCACTATGAGCTGTTGGATTTAACACCACAACATAATGCATTTATTCGTCACTGTGGTGGCACGTTGAACGAAACCGAAATTTTGCGCAATGAAAAGAAAATTGCCAAAGGTGGAAAAACCAATTATGCGACTGCCACGTTAGATGAAACCCGCGCTTTATTTGAAGAAGGTTATGATATTCAGGATATTGCAGTAGAGCGAGGTTTAACTCCTGCAACTATTATCAACCATTTGGCACGTTTGCAAAAAGAACAAAATCTGGATATTTCAGTGGCACATCCAGGTGAAGAAGTGGTGGAAGAGGTCCGTAAAATTTATAAGCGATTAATGAAGCGTCAAAATGCAGAGCACTTCAGCGATGATGGCGCAATTAAACTGCGCCCGATTGTTGAAGCGACTAGTCCACGCATGGGCTATGATCAGGTGCGTTTAGCATTGCTGTTTATTCAGTAGTTTAGTCATTTGGATAATGATGACTTATACTGCAATTCTGCATTAAAAATGCCCGCTTAACGTCACATAAAATACTATCGTTTTGAGAAAAACTTCGGTTAAACTGCCATCACTGTAAGCCTTAAAATATAATATTCGGTATGGCATTTACACCGTGGTACACATTTCGAAAATTTGTCTATAACAACTTACACGACGATGACTATGAAACATGGTTTAGTCGTTGCATTAACTATTTTTTAATTTTACTGATTTTAGGCAATGCCAGTGCGGTTATTTTAGAGTCGGTGAATGATGTCTATCTTGCCTATCAGGTATTTTTTGACCATTTTGAAAACTTTTCCATCGCAGTGTTTACGCTTGAATATTTGCTGCGGATTTGGAGTATTGCCGAAAAAGACCCGTTTATTTCGCCGTGGAAACAGCGTGTAAAATGGCTTACCAGCGGTGGGGCAATTATAGATTTGTTGGCGATTCTACCTGCTTATATTAACTTCTTTGTGCATCTAGATTTACGGTTCCTAAGAATTTTACGTTTACTGCGTTTGTTAAAACTGACACGTTACTTTGTATCATTGCAAATTTTATTAAGAGTGATCGAACGGGAAAAAGGATCATTTCAGGCAGTCATTTTTATTCTCTCTATTATGATTGTGATGTCTGCCGCAGGTGTGTATGTGGTGGAAAGCAAGGCACAGCCTGAAGCCTTTAGCTCAATTCCAGCTTCGATGTGGTGGGCAGTGGTGACTTTAACCACAGTCGGTTATGGCGATGTCACACCAATTACCCCTTGGGGCAGAATTTTAGGTGCGTTAATTACGGTATTGGGTGTCGGCTTGGCAGCATTGCCTGCAGGTATTTTAGCCTCAGGTTTAGCCAACGAACTTGAACAACGTAAGCAGCATTTAGGGTTGAAATTTAGAGAGCTATTGCAAAATAGTGAAATTGACCTGTTAAATGATCAGGAAAAAATTGAAGATTTACGCAAACAGGTTGGCTTAACCAATGAGCAAACACAGGATATTTTATTGCAGTTAATTCGTGAGCGTCGTGAAGAAGAGCTGCGTTTAGAACAGGAGCCTTATAAATACTGCCCACATTGTGGAGAGAAGTTGTCGGAGTAAGCGAGGCTTGGGTTAAGAATTTCAATTCTAGTTTGGCTCTGCACGTTGGAAGCCTAAAACATGCTTGCTGAAAGCCATATTATTTTTATGGAATTGTATTGATTTCGTAGTAAATATCATCGAATAAAAACTAAGATGAAGAAAACTCATTATTTACATGCTAAGATTAAATTAATTCATTATTAAATTGAATCATGTTTGGCTTTGTTTCTTATTTTGCAAAATAAAAATGCGACCTAGGTCTAAACATGCAGTCAATAACTTGAAAAACTAGGAACAAGCAATGCTTGAAATTCGCCACTTAAAAACGCTATCAGCCCTGCGTGAACATGGTTCTTTGGTTGCTGCCGCCAATGATTTATGTCTGACGCCATCTGCCATTTCTCATCAACTCAAAGAACTAGATCATTGGTATGGCGTAGAAGTGGTGAACCGTCGTAGTCGCCCTGTGACATTTTCCAATGTCGGACAGCGTTTATTGAAACTGGCGGATGATGTCCTGCCACAAATTCAAATCACCCAAACTGATATTACCCGCATTGTGCATGGTCAAACGGGGCGAATTATTTTTTCTTCGGAATGTCATAGTTGCTTTGACTGGTTGATGCCGCTGCTGAATCAATATCGTCAGCAATACCCTGATGTAGATTTAGATTTTGCTTCAGGTTTTGAAGCCAATCCGCATGAATTATTGCAAAACGCAGAATTTGACCTATTGATTACTGCAGACCCGATTGCCTTAAAAGGTATCGAATATTTTCCAATTTTTGAATATGAATCGCGTTTGGTGTTGTCAAATACTCATCCTTTAGTACGTGCCGAGCGCATTACCGTACAGGAGTTGGCAGAAGAAACCCTGATTACCTATCCTGTCGATAAACACCGTTTAGATATTATGTCTAAGCTATTCATTCCAGCCAATATTCAGCCAAAAGCTATTCGTACTACAGATTTAACCCAAATGTTGATTCAACTGGTGGCGAGTGGGCGAGGGATTGGCGCATTGCCAGATTGGGTGGTGAATGAATATGAGCAAAAAGGCTGGGTAACTTCACGTCGTTTAGACTGCGTTGCTGCGGGAGGATTACGCCGTACCTTGTATGCGGGTTATCGTAGCGAAGAAAAAGAAAAGAGCTATTTTGAAGGCTTTTTGAAGCAATTAGAGAAATTTTCCCAAAAACGCACACAATATTATTCGAGTTAAAAATTGCACAATCAGCATTTTAAAGAGGATGCTGATTAATTGCTAAAAACACTAAGCTCATCTAAATCTCCACTAAAAACAGTGAGATGTTCTTGCTAAGCTTGCCTTGCGAAAATTAAGGGAGAGCGCTGTGAGTTCGGTACGTTGGCTGACCAAGGATTTGTGGATTGTTGCTGCGGGTTTTATGGCAGCAATGCATATTGGCAAGTTGCCACCGACTGTACCCATCCTACAAGCTGAACTCGGAATTAGTTTGGTTCAGGCAGGTTTTTTGCTGTCTTTGGTACAAGCTGCGGGCATGTCTTTGGCGTTGTTGCTAGGCAGTTATACCGCAAAAATTGGCTTAAAACGCTGTGTACTTTTGGGTTTGTCTTTATTGGCAGGTGCAAGTTTTGTTGGTGGTTTTGTACATAGCTTTTCCGCACTATTAAGTCTGCGTGTAATTGAAGGTTTTGGCTTTTTACTGATTACACTCAGCGGCCCTGCATTTATTCGTCAACTGGTTGCAGTGGAGCAGTTGCCTGCCAAAATGGGGCTGTGGAGTGCCTATATGGGCGGTGGGATGGGTATTGGTTTACTAAGTACGCCGTTTTTACTGCCCATCTTGGATTGGCAAGGCGTGTGGATGTGGTTGGGATTGTTATCCTTTGCGCTCGCAATCATCATTTATAAAGCCGTACCAAGTGTGCAGATCAGCACGCAAGCCATTGCCATCTTTGAACTGATTAAAAGCACTTTGAGCCATCCACCCGCATGGATATTGGCTTTGGTTTTTGGTGTTTATGCAGGGCAGTGGTTCAGTTTGGTGGGTTTTTTGCCGACCATTTATCAGCAATATCAAATATCTTTACAAACCGCAGGTGTGCTCACAGCTATGGTTGCAATGGCAAATGCGGTGGGTACATTTGTATGTGGGTTGTTATTACAGCGTGGGCTGAGAGCGCAAGTGTTGATGCAAATGGGTTTTGCGGTATTGATGCTATGCGCACTGAGTTTTTATATTTTGCGTGATGTTTTACCATTCATTGTGCAGTTTTTATTGGTCATCCATTTCTCTTTATTTGGTGGTTTAGTCGCAGCTGTGGTATTTGCGCAAGTACTTAATTTTGCACCACAACCGATTGCGATTAGTACCACCGTAGGTTTGGTGTTGCAGTGCTCGGCAATTTCACAATTTTTATTGCCGCCTGTGGTCGCAGCTATCGTATCTGCCACAGGAACATGGCTTTGGGTTGGTATTTTAATGGCCGTTTTATCTGCAATGGGAATGATATTAACATCTATCTTGTTTCGCAAAGTGGCTTAGATTTGGATGGTTTTTATTGAAATTGGTTGATACAAGACGATGAATTCAAGCAAAACCATCTAAACCAAGCGTCCCTAAATCTATGTTAAGAATAGCCAATAAACAAGGTGAGAATTCCTGCTGCAATCAGTGGTCCCACAGGCACGCCACGTAGCACAGCAACACCTGCGACTGTACCAATCAATAAGCCTGCGACCACATCAGGCTGATTGGTCATGAGCTTGACACCACGCCCGCCTAACCATGCCACAAAAACACCAATTGCAATCGCAAGTAAAGATTTCCAACTCAGGAAAGATTTTAGAATTGCTTCGCCTGGAAGTTTGCCACTGGCAATGGGTGTCAGTACGCCAATGGTGAGAATGATAATGCCCAGATTTAAGCCATGCTGCTGCAATAGTGGGAAAAATTCACTTAGCGGCGTAATTCTAAAAACAATCAGTACTGCTGCGGCAATGGTCACAGCCGTATTTTGGCTAAAAATACCGCATGCGAGTAGAACGATCAGCACCATCAGGTTAAGGTCTAATTGAGAGAGCATGGTGATCCATAAAAGGGGAAATAAATTGGAAAAGTGCAGTTATTGTAACTGTTTTGAACTACAAGCGGGCAAGGTACGCAATGTGTTCAGAATTTACGGTGTATTTGGTTTAGAATAGCAGCAAATATATTTATACTTTTTATCATTAGGTCGCTCATCATGTTGTTGGAAAAAATGTTGCAATCACAAGGCTTTGGATCACGTAAACATTGCCAACAACTCATTAAAAATGGTGCAGTCACCATTATGGGCGAAACCCAGACCAATCCTAAATTCGCGATAAAAATTGCGCCTGAAACGGTTTTGCAATTTTCGGTGTATGGGGAAAATTATCAATATCGTGAAAAGGTCTATATCGCCTTACATAAACCACAAGGCTATGAGTGTTCGCATCAGGCGACCCATCATTTTAGTGTGTTTGACTTGTTTGATGATGTATTGCTGAATCGTGGTTTGCAGTGTGTTGGACGCTTAGATCAGGACACCACAGGGCTGTTATTGCTGACGGATGATGGACAGTTTTTACAAGCATTGACCCATCCTAAAAAGCATGTGGCAAAAGTGTATGCTATGCACACCGCAGACCCGATTAATGCAACACAAATCCAGCAACTTGAGCAGGGTGTCGCATTGCGCAATGAATCAGGGACATTTGCTGCAACAGAGGTACAACAGCTTGCTGAACATGAATTGCAGATGACCATTCATCAAGGTGTTTATCACCAAGTTAAACGTATGCTGGCAGCAGTGGGCAATAAAGTAGAACAATTACATCGTCAGCAAGTTGGTGCATTAAACTTGACTGATTTGGCTTTAGATGTGGGTGAATGGATGTATTTAAGCCCTGAACATGTCGAGTTGGCAAAAAGCCGTATGGAATAACATGAGTTTAGCTGAGCTTTCATCAATAGCTTATGAGCAATGGCTTGGGCTAGGTTAAATTTAAATCCATTGTCTAACTCTGCAATCGTCAGATCAGATGACTATTTTAAAAAGCAGTGATAGGTTTGAAATTCATCATCTTTGACAAAACCCATCTTTTCATACAATTGGTGGGATTGGTAATTACTTTTCTGTGTTTCAAGGCTAATCCGTAGCGCATTTTCATGTCGTGCAAATAAAATTGCAGTATCAATGAGCTGTTTGGCCGAACCTTGTCGTCTAAAAACAGGGGTGACATAAACGTCATCTAAAATATAGTAGGTCGAGCAGGCAACCGAAGAAAAGCCTAAATAAAGTAATACAAATCCAGTGATTTTTTGATCTTTGATATGAATGAAAATCACACTTTCCTGATTTTCAAAACGCTGTTTTAAGAATGCTGCTGAAAGGCTTAAATTCGAGGATGCACCATAAAACTGACGATACTCATCGAACAATACAGCAAGCTGGTCTAAGTCTTCTAAAGTGGCACGTCTTACAATCATTACGATACTCCATGCTTTTTTATTGTCCTTGCATGAAGCATAGCTAAGTTTTTAAAGTAAATTTTTAAAGAATTGTTTAAAAATGCAACACTGTTAATTTTTGTCAGTTTCACCCAAAATTGCATTGAGTTCATCAAACAAGTCTAGATGTTCATCATCCAGTTCAAAATCTTCAACACTATTATTGCCAGTTACAGATGCTTCATTGCTTGGGGTTGCATCCACTAGCGTTGCTTTTTGCTCTTGTTTTAATTTGCGTAACTTAATCAATTGTTCCAGATTAATATTCTGATTTTCAATTGAAAAGGGAATTGATTTAGTCAGCACGACTTGCTTAAAAAACAAACGTACCGCTTGCGCAGGCGTAATCCCCAACTGTTTAAACACAGCAAAGGCTTGTTTTTTCTCTTGAGAGTCCAAGCGTACTTGATAGACTTCAGTTTTTCTCATAATTTTTAATAGAAGGAAGTAGATTTAAATTTTAGCAATATTGTAAACAATTCATTTGTAATTTCAATATGACTACAACGAAAATCCACTATTTTGTAATGACAAACATATTACAATGTCAATTCTTGCTGTGCGCTAAAGTGGAATTGTTGCTGGCTAATCGGGTCAAAAAAACTTAAATGCTTGGCAAGCAATTGTAGCGGTGCAGAAAAATCATCTGCTTGTTTGTGCTGTAAAATGGGATAAAACGGGTCGTTCTTAATCGCAATACCTAAGCTATTTAAATGCACACGCAGTTGGTGCTGCTTGCCTGTTGTAGGCTTTAATTCATATTTTGCCCATGTTTGATTATGTTCAAGCAAACGAATTTCTGTTTCGCTGTTAGGTGTGCCTGCCACGACGTGCATCAAATAAAAAGGTTCACCTTTTTCCATGCGTAATTGCACAGTACATGGTAGTGACAAATTAGCTTGATAAGGCGCAATGGCATGGTAGGTTTTTTGCACCTGACGTTCTGCAAATAATTGCTGATACACCGCCCGAGTTTCTGGTTGTTTGGAAAACAGCACCACACCCGCAGTTTCGCGGTCTAAACGATGAATAGGTGTGAGCTGCTCATTCTGTGTTTGTTTTTTTAAGCGTACTAATAGGGTTTCTTGTACATATTGCCCTGTAGGGCTCATGGTCAAAAAATGTGGTTTATCTACAACCAATAAGTGTTCATTTTCAAATAAAACTTGATGCTGAAAAGGCACGGCAACTTCATGCGCTAAAAAACGATAATAAAAAATATCCTGATGTGCGCTATAAGGTGTATCTAAATCTAAACGCTTGCCTTCGGCATCATAAACCAGACCATCCTCAAAGCGTTGCAGCCATTCCTGTGCAGAAATATGGGCAAACTGGGCACATAAATAACGAAAAATTGATTCAGGCTGTGTGCTTAATTTGGGTAAATGCAATTTGCTGGCGCTCACACCATCTAGCATGGGTGGAACAAAGGTGTTGGGATGAGTCGACTTCATCTGCAAATTGCTCATATTCAGGTGGGAGAGTTTCTTTTTCATCATATTGAAAATAGCCTAAGCAGTTTGGGTGCTAAGCTTAATAATCTTGATTCATTGCCTTGTCTAAACTTGTTATAAATTGTCCACATTTACACAGTTTTATCCATCAGTACATAGGCTTTAAAGCAGTGCGATGCTATCATAATTGGTCTTTTGAATCATGTCGTGAGCGTTATGCAGTATTCATTTAATTTGGCTTTAAATAATGAGCAAGATACCCAAAATCTGGCGCAGGTTTTGGCAACGCATTTTCGGTCGGGTGTGATTTATTTAATTGGTGATTTAGGCGCAGGAAAAACCACTTTATCGCGTTATTTTCTACAGCATTTGGGGCATCAGGGCGCGGTTAAAAGCCCGACTTACACCTTGGTGGAACCTTATCAAATACAAGGACAAGATATTTTTCATTTTGATTTATATCGTTTAAATGATCCTTATGAATTAGAGCTGATGGGCATTCGTGATTATTTAGAAACCCCAAATGCCTTGTTTTTATTTGAATGGCCATCAAAAGGTGGCGATGAAATTCCGCCCGCAGACCTGATCATTGAAATTAAAAAATCGGAAGATGAATTAAGCCGTACTGCAACGCTAAGTTCGTCTTCGGTTGCATTACAACAAGCTTTGGAGCAACAATTTAATCATGCCTAATGATGTGTTAAATCTACGTCGGATCCACACGCTTGAACCTGCCTTAGCCAACCAAATTGCTGCAGGTGAGGTGATTGAACGTCCTGCCTCTGTGGTCAAAGAGTTACTAGAAAACTCCATTGATGCAGGTGCAACCGAGCTGATTATTCGTGTGGCACAAGGCGGCAGTACACTCATTGAAATTATTGATAATGGTCGTGGCATTCATGCTGAAGATTTGCCTTTGGCGGTGACTCGTCACGCGACCAGTAAAATTCAAACGGCTGATGATTTACATGCTATTGTCAGTTTAGGCTTTCGTGGTGAAGCACTGGCATCAATTGCAGCAGTATCGCGTTTGACTTTGGTCAGTAGCCAAACTGAAGATGGTGTCGGTTATCAGGTCGAAGTCAATGGCACTGCCTTTGACCATCAAGATATTCAGGCCGTTGCTGCACAAAAAGGCACACATATTCGGGTACAGGATTTATTTTTTAATGTGCCTGCACGACGTAAATTCCTGAAAAAAGCGGGTACAGAATTCGGACATATTGAAGAAATTGTGCGTCGTTTGGCACTCACACATTTCGATATTCGTTTTGTTTTGGAACACAACGACAGCATCAAACTGAATTTACCCATTGCAGACAGTGGCGAATTGCGTTTTCAGCGCGTGCAGCAACTTTTAGGACGAAACTTTGTCGAAAATGCCTATTGGATAGATGCTGACAGTGTCACCATGCACTTATCGGGTTGGTTGGGGCATCCTTCCGATGCACGTTCGCAAGCCGACTTGCAGTATGTGTATGTGAATGGGCGCATTGTAAAAGACAAGACCATCTCCCATGCTTTGCGTATGGCATACGAAGGTATTTTGCATGGACATCAGCATGCTGCGTATTTACTGTTTTTAGAGGTTGAGCCTGAAAATATTGATGTCAATGTGCATCCGACCAAGCATGAAATTCGCTTTTTAAATCAGCGGGAAGTGCATGAGTTTGTACGACATTATGCCAAAGAAACCTTGGCGCAATTTCAAACTGCAACAGCAGATTTAGCCACTGCTATGAAAGCTGATCCTGTCGAACAAGCTGCGCCTTATGTGGTGCAACCGCGTTATCAGGAACAATTTTTACTGCACAAACATGCCGAGGCAAATCCTTACAATTCCGCTGACGATGCAGTAGATGCGTACACGATGCAGCCCGCTTCACAAGCGGGAAGTGAGTTACTTACCGATTTTAATCAGAGTCAGCCGCAGACAGTTCAATATAACCGACCTGTGCAGAGTAATTATCAAGGTTCGCAACAGCTCAACAATGCTTTAAAAAGCTATCTCGCGCCTTTACGTGATCTAGATCAAGACTCAGCCAATCTTACGCAAACAAACACAACACCTGCGGTGGATGAGCATCCGCTCGGCATTGCAATTGCGCAATTGCATGGTATTTACATTCTGGCGCAAAATAGTGAAGGCTTGATTATTGTAGATATGCATGCCGCCCATGAACGAATTGTGTTGCAACAGATGAAAGCCGCTTGGGATAAACCTGAGTTTTGGACTTCGCAGCAATTGCTGATCCCCAAAGTTATCAGCATTAGCCGCATGCAAGCCATGCGGGTGGATGATTTAAAAGAACAATTGGCACGACTGGGCTTGGAAATAGACCAATATGGCGATGAGCAGGTCATTGTGCGCGGTGTGCCCGCGATTTTGCATAAGGCAGATTTTGCCGAATTAATTCCTGAATTACTTGATGATTTAGACCCGAATGATGAGGCGCAAGCCTTGTTGCAAAAGCGTGATCATATTTTGGCGGGAATGGCATGTCATAGTGCAGTACGTGCACATCGGATGTTAAGTCTTTCTGAAATGAATGCCTTATTGCGTCAAATGGAACAAACCGAATTTGCTAGCCAATGTAATCATGGTCGCCCGACTTGGCGTGCCTTTCCATTGGCACAACTAGATAAACTTTTTGCTCGAGGAGAGTAGCGTTACATGTCAAATCAATTGCCGGTCATCAATTTAATGGGACCAACTGCAAGCGGTAAAACTGCTTTGGCATGTGAGCTGTATGAATTGGGGCATTTTGAGCTGATTTCAGTCGATTCTGCGCTAGTTTATCGAGATATGGATATTGGTACAGCCAAACCAACTAAAGAGGAACAGGCGCGTTATCCGCATCATTTGATTGATATTATCAGCCCGCTTGAAGTGTATTCTGCTGCACAATTTGTCGAAGATGCCTGCGCCTTGATTGACGATATGCACGCGATAGGAAAAACCCCAATTTTAGTGGGCGGAACCATGCTGTATTTTAAGGCATTGCTTGAAGGTTTATCTTCAAATTTACCCAGTGCCAATTACCAAGTACGTGCTGAAATTGAAGATAAAGCCGCGCGTGAAGGTTGGGAGGCTGTATATGCAGAATTATGTGCGGTAGATGCATTGGCGGGACAAAAGTTTAAAGTGTCCGATAAGCAACGTATTATTCGTGCTTTGGAAGTTTATAAATTAACAGGCACACCAATTACCCAACTGCAAGCAGAACAACCTAAAAATGTACCATATCGTTACACTTTTCATAACCACGCCTTAGTGCCTGATCGGGTAGAATTACATCAGCGTATTGAAAAACGCTTAGAGATCATGTGGGAAATGGGTTTTTTAAATGAGGTGCGTCATCTTATTGAAAAATACGATTTAGATGCAAATTTACCTTCCATGCGCTCTGTCGGTTATCGTCAAGCTTTAGAGTTTTTACAAAAAGGTGATGAAAGTCGCGGAAAAATGCAGGAAATGGAGGATAAGGCGCTATTCGCAACACGACAACTTGCGAAACGTCAATATACTTGGCTCAGATCGTTGCAAGAATCGCATAAATTTCACACATATTTTACGATAAAGCAGGCTCAAGAAGACTTGCGAAACTGGTACGGATAAAGCAAAATTTACACACTGTCTTTTTTATAATTTTTAATTGAAAAATAAAGATAGTTTTTGCGCTGATTTTTAATTATTTTTGGAGTTATAACATGTCTAAAGGTCAAACTTTACAAGATCCGTTCTTAAATTCTCTCCGTAAAGAACGTATTCCTGTTTCTATCTTCCTTGTGAACGGTATCAAGCTACAAGGTCATATTGAATCTTTTGACCAATATGTTGTTTTATTGAAAAACACGGTAAGCCAAATGGTTTACAAACATGCAATTTCTACAGTTGTTCCTGCACGTAATCCACGTCCAGCGGGTGCACCAGCAGGCGGTCAAGGCGCAGGCTTTGGTGGTCAAGGCGCAGGCTTCGGTGGTCAAGGTGGTGGCTTCGGTGGTCAAGGCGGCTTCGGTGCTCAAGGTGGTGGCTTTGGCGGTCAAGGTGGCTTCGGTGGTCAAGGTGGTGGCTTCGGTAGTCAAGGTGGCGGCTTCGGCGGTCAAGGTGGCTTCGGTGGTCAAGGTGGCGGCTTTGGCGGTCAAGGTGGCTTCGGTGGTCAGTCTGCAAGCGGTTTTGACAACGATTCTAAATTTGAAGAATCTCAAGAAGACGACAACAATCGTTAATTGATATTCTGAAAAAAAGCCTCTCATTTTGAGAGGCTTTTTTTATGTCTTACTCTTTTTCTGGTCAATTTACATACTCTGATTTATAAGCTTAAGTGTAAGCGTGTGCTGAACCTCATACCTATTTTTTGATTTTGGTCGGGTTGCCACTGATTTGGCAGGGTAATCCTCCCATAAATAAGTGCCCACTAAAATTTAAGTGGACACTATTGGGGCATTGCATTTTAGCGAAAGTGGGGGTTCACTGGATGCTTACTGCTTATAGTCTCTTTATGCAATCGTGCCCATCTAAAATTATTCAATTATTTGAAAATCATTGAGATCTGCCTGAATAGATTTTGGATTATTTGCGTATACAAATTCTGCATTTGTATACAACCAGCCTATTTGACCTTGCTGATTAAAGCGTTTATTCAAATATTTAAGGATAGGAGTATTTGAGAAAATCTCTTCTGAAAATACTTTAAATTCTCCTACATCTAGCTCTTCACTATCTTTCATAAATAATAAGCCATTTTTTTTAGTGGCAGATATATCTAAAGAGCGACTAACTAAACGATACCCATCCTTAGCCTGAGCATTTATCATACTTTGCAATGCTAAAGCACGTTCAAGTCTTGTACTCTCTGTTGGATAATCTTTGTATCGATATGTGTAGGTACCATTATGTTTACTACTATTTATACAAGTTACTATCTTAGGTTGATTTTCTTTATTATCTAAAATTTCTACATGATTTCCTGTAAAGTATTGTTTAAATTGAATAATGCGACAACCTTCTTGACCTAATTTATTAAGTACATTTATTAATTGATTAGTGTCAACAAGTGGGGAAAGATAACCACTATCATAAGTGTATGATGCATTATCATTTTCATTTTTTAAAAAATAGTCTTTAAAATTTAAGTCAGTAGAAGGCCTTACAGAATGAAGAAATTGGTATCCAGATTTTCCATTCTCATTAAGATTACTTAACCATGAAAAATAGATATTGCTAATAGAGCTTGCAGTTCGATCAGACACAATAGCAGAGTAGCGAGTATTCTGATTAGCTAACTTCATATAGCTATTTACAGTTTGATTTCCATACACCTTATTATTGTATGCGACAATTTTATATCCATTTTTCCCCATTTCATTAAGCTGAGATAGGAATGCAGTACTACTGGTTGAATTAACCGCATCTACATTTAAAAAATTTGCTGTTGTAATAAGGGTCTTAGGTTTTTCTGCAGTAAATAATCCGACATTACTTTTTACATAACAGCGATTATCCTTGTAGGGGTTAGATATAGAATTCCTTTCTAACTTAATGTAAGCAGGATTATTACTAGTTGAATTAATAATACAAAATGAGTCATCATTTAAAAAAGTTAAGACTCTATTTTCTTCTGAAGTTGTGCTATATTTTTGATATTTAACAGGATAGTAAAAGAAATTATCATATTTAATACCAGTTTTAATATCTTTTAGTATTAGATCTCCAAGTAATTGATAACGCTTGCTAACCAATTCACCTCCACACATTTTTAATGAAGGATTATATAGAGAATATTGAACACCTTCATTACTGGCTTCTACTGAATTATTCCCAGTTTTAGTAATTTCAATCTGAGCTAAATTACAATCAGAAATACCTAAGTTAGATGAGCCTTGAATCCACTCTCCAGCCAATTTATCCGCTACTGTTGTTGGTGTTGGTGTTGGTGTTGGTGTTGGTGTTGGTGTTGGTGTTGGTGTTGGTGTTGGTGTTGGTGTTTGTGTATTGGAATTATCTGAGCTGTCACTGTTACAACCAACCAAAGCAGTAATTATTACAGTCACAAAGCCACTTTTAATTATCTTGTTCATAATAAGCTACTCACTAGAAATATTTTTCACAGAGATAGCCATCAAAATTCTGATAGCTATGTTATCACTATCGCCCCCATTTTAAGAATTAATGAATTAAATGAGACTCTACCCATCCATTTCCATATTCTGTTGTTACTTCGATTAATCCATTTGAGCTGACATTACCTGCATAAATAATGTCAGAATTTTTAGAAAGCTTAGTTTTTACTTTGCTTGATTTATTAGACGTTTCATAAAGCGGTAAGTTGTTTAGTTTTGGGGTTAATTTTTGTCCTATAGTACGTTCAATATCTTTAGATGTTTCATCATTACCACGAAACTTAGTCATTTCTTTGGCTGTACCTGCTACTTCTTTGGTCGTTTCGTTAATTTGACTTAAGGTTCCTCTTAGATCTCTTAAACTGTCTGCAAAGCCAGCATAAGAAGACGTTGAACTAGCATAAATGGTAAACAGAAGAATCAGGGGTGAAATTTTCATCATACTTACTCCTTAACGATGATTATTTAAATTGAATACTTTGTTTAGGAATGCGAAAAATTCGCATTTTTATGATAGAATATTTAATTAACAGTTGTAAATAGATGAACGTTAAATAGTAAAAAATTAAAAAGTGATATAGTGAGAGCCAGGTTGTGAGTATTTTTATTTCACAAGATATGAAAATTCATCTGATATAATTTGTAAGAGACTAAAAATAGTGAGAAAATTTCAATTGTAATTCTATTGCTGTTGGTGTAATGACTAAACTTCCTACTAATGATGCTGAGTTTAATTTAAAGCAAGTGCTTGCACTCATGGATTATCTTAGCCAATGGTTAATTCGTTCTGGTGTTGGATATACAGAATTTTCAGCTGCTTTAAAACCAATTTTTTATCAACAGGCTCTTCAAGAATTAGAAAGGATTGATCAAAAGCCTACTATTTCTGCTATTAGTTTATTATCTGGTCTACACCGTAAGGATGTCAGTGCATATAAAGAGACAAAGCTGGCGGGTAAGCCTTTGACTGAAGCAAATATCTCTGAACCAATTAGTGTTCCTTCTCGGGTTATAGGTTTGTGGTTAGCAGAAGGCTGGGGAGAATGTTTACCATTCAGTAGTGATGAAGAAAATAATTTCGAAATTCTGGTAAAAAAAGTATCTACTGAACGCCATCCTAGGTCTGTGTTAAATGAGTTGATCCGATTAGGCATAGTACTTGAAAAAGAGGGTAATATTTTCTTGCAAAAAGGACAGTTTATTCCTGATCCTTCTTTACAAGAAGCTCGTAAAATTTTGATTAAAAATTTACAATCCCATCTGGCTGCAGGTTTACATAATTTATTTGAAAATAATCAGACAAACTTTTTAGAACAAGCTGTGTGTGCGGATGGCTTAACAGAAGCATCTGTTCAGTTTTTACGTGATCAAAGTCTAAAATTGTGGCACGAATATTCACTACAACTACTCAAGCTAGCTTCTGAAAAATGTACAGAGGATGAAGGCAAGCTAGATGCTTCTAAAACTTTTATATTTGGGGTTTATCAACATGACCGTGAAGAAAATGGTTAAGCTATTTTGCTTTAATGTTTTATTTTTAACAATGATTGGTTGCGGACAGGATTTTAGTGTAGGGGGAGCTAGTTTAGAAGGTACAGGTAATGGGCTTCCACCTCCACCTGGTCTTGGGAATGCTAACGACAGCAATAGTGATGATGTCTTTAAACAGGATCAATATACGTTAAGACTATCTGGGGCTGCAACTGATTTGTGTGGTCTAGTCGTTCGTGAAATTCAATTTTTGGATTTATATCAAAAAACAGATTTACGTAAAGATGCTTCGTATGATCTAAAAGTTGATAAAGATAAAGGTACTCCTATAGAGATTAAATTATCTTTTCTTAATAATTATTCGGATAAAGTGATATTAGAATATCCTGATTGCAATGTGCCTTTAGATTTTTATAATACTGAAACAAAAGATCAATTATTTCCTGAGATGCAGTGTTCCATTATTAAAAAAGTTGAATTAATGCCAGATGAAGAGCGTATTTTTCAGCTTAAATACAAGTTATTTGAACCTGTAAAAGGAGTATGGCAGTTAAATAATCAAGTCAAAATTACTATCCCATCTGAGCCAGAAGAAGAGTGTGGAGAATTGCAGCTACCATTGGAACTAATAGAAAATAAAAACTTTTCTTGATGAAAGTCGAACGGATGAGGACATAAGTTTGAGCAGATACCCTTGCAAATAAAAAAACCAGTGCGGTGGCACTGGTTTTGATTGTGATCTAAAGCTCTAAAAGCTATATGCGCTTAGGAGTTCTTTTTACGATCTAGGCTTGGGTCTTTGATTTCTACAAAAGCATTGTTGCGTGTTTCACGTAACCAACTGTCCAATTCAGTATCAAACTGGCGTTCACCTAGTATTTGACGTGCCATACGTTCTTGGTATTCACGAGTCATATCTTGCTGGCGTGTATCGGTCACTTGCAGTACATGCCAACCAAACTGGGTTTGGAATGGTGCGCTAATTTCACCTTTTGCAGTATTTTTCATTTGGTTTTCAAATTCAGGTACCATCACCCCAGGATTAACCCAACCCAAGCTACCACCATCACGTGCAGAGCCAGCGTCATTAGAGAACGTCGCTGCTAAGGTTGCAAAGTCTTCACCCGCTTTTAAACGGTTGTGAATACTGTCAATCATGTGTTTCGCATTTTCAGGGCTTACGACTTCACTTGGCTGAATCAAGATATGTCGAGTTTGATATTGTGGAACTAGTGCACGTTGCTCAGTACTTTTGCGCTCCAGTAATTTTACGACATGAATACCATCACGGACTTCAATCAGTTCACTGGTTTGCCCCACATCTAATGGCGTAATACGTGCAGCAAGTTCCGCGGGAATATCGGTCAAGTTACGTAAACCCATGTCTGCAGACTGAACGGTTACACCATTGCCTGTATATTTTTTACTAATGGCTTGAATGTCATTGTTCTGCGCCAATTCAGCTTTGACTTGTTGCGCAACTTGTGCGGCATTTTCTGCTCCAGAAACACGCACATGCAAAATATGGACTTGGTTGCCTAAGGCAGCCTGACCTTGTGGGGTTTTCAGAAAGTTATCAACGTCTTGATCGCTAATTTGAATACGTGACATCACCACTTGCTGACGCAAACGATTCATAGCTAAATCTTCGGCAATACGATTACGTAAAAACGCATAACTGCCAGGAGATGATTTATCTAACTTTTGCTGAAAAGCCTCTAAGCTATTGCTTCCATTTTGCTGTGCAACTTTTAACACAGCTTCATTCAGGGATTTTTCATCAGCTTTAATGTTATAGCGTTTGACTTGTTCTAATTGCGCTTGGCGTACAATCAGTTGTTCTAAAGCTTGTTGTTCTAAAATGTGTTGTGGCGGAACAGGGCGCTTTTGCATTTCAAGTTGTTGTTTGAGTTCAACCACGCTTTGCGCTAAATCACTTTTTAAAATGACACTATTGTCAACTACAGCCACAATTTGATCATTCGCAGCAAATGCAGGCAGCGCTGCTGTCATGCAAAGTGCTAAGGTTGATGCTTTTAAAAATCGTTTTAACTGTTCTGTTTTCATTAACGTTGTGTCCAAGATTGATTAATTTTATTAAAACCTAAAATACGGTTTTCAAGTAAAGATGCAAGTTTATTATTGAAACTGCCTAAACCTTTTAAATTTAACTCTGCCATAATGGCACGTTTGGGTTTAACGCCCGCATCCGTCACATCATCCAAGTCGTTATAGTAAGAGCGTCCATAGACTGAAATGCCCCAACAGCAAGATTCATAATTCACCCCTAGCAAATATTCACGGGCGACGCTATGGTCTAGGTCGTATTGCGCATGACCTAAAATACGCCAGTTGTTGTGAATCGGCTGAATAAACGATGCCACAACTTGATCATAATGGTCTTGGCGGTTTGGAATATAACGACGGTTAATATAGCCAAAGTTATATAAGTTACCCTGATCGCCAGCGTAAAGCAGATTTACATTACGCTGAGCATTGTCGCCATTAGACATCCAAGCAGCATTGGCACCGATGCTGAGGTTTTGGCTTAATTGGCTGGTGAGGCTGACAATTGGACCTGTACGGCTTTGCGTATCAAAATCATCGCTGGTATTTTCTAGTGTGACACGGCGGTCTTCAAAATAGAAACTTTGACCAATGCCTGCCTTAATACGTTCCAAACCAATTTCATCAAACAGGCTGTAGCTTAAGCCTAAAGATAAGAAATTATTATCTTCTAAACGGTCATGTCCATAGAAACGGTTTGGACTGAACAATTGATCATAATTGATTGATGCTGTTGCAGAATCAAAGTTGGGATGGTCATTTTGATTTTTATACGGTGCATAGGCATAGAATGCACGTGGTGTAATCGTTTGTAGGAATCGGCCATCTTTTTCAAAGGTAATCCCTGTGTCCAATGTAAATTGTGGCACAGTGACGGATTCACTCTCACTAGATGAGTTATATTGATTCAACGCATTTCTAGTGTCTTTGTCATAGAAGGTGTTAATGTTGCGTAAAGACACTTCTGGAATAACAAATGACCACGGATTGCGGTAGTTATAACGCACTGCAAAGTCGTTATAAATACGGGTGCCGCTTGGTTCGCCTACATCTAATGCACCAATGTCTTTTTTGAAGTAAGCCGTGTCGTTATTAAACTCGACTTGGAAACCTTGAGGATTACCTGTTTTATAATTCAACAAGAATTGTGGTAAACGTGCATAAGGGCGTTTTTCATAGGCAATAGATTGATCCAGCGTTTGGAAATCTTCAACTTTGAGCTGAGCTTTTAAGCCAGGAATACCATTGCGATAGTTAAGTTCCCAAGCACGACGTAAATTAAGATCGGTTTTGGAGTTAGGGTTATTATTTAAATCGGCAAAGTAATCTTTGTCTGAAGCATAGTTGTATTCAAGATTAGTCGAAAACTGATTGTTAATTTGCCAGTTGTGTAAAAAGTGCAAGTCTTTACGGTCTTGATCATCATATTTGGCATCCGATACTAAATAACCGCCCCAAATTTTACCTGAACCAAAATTTTCAGTTAAATAACGGAATTCACCTTCTAGCATCGCGCCACGATCGGCAATATAACGCGGGCTAACGGTTGCATCAAAATTCGGTGCAAGGTTTAAATACACAGGCACAGACAGCTCGACACCACCATCATTGGTAAAGCCAAAACTAGGCGTCAAAATACCTGTGGTACGGCGGTCATCAATTGGGAAATTGAAGTAGGGTACAGCTAAAACTGGTACATTTTTCACATACAATTTGGTGCCGCGTGTTTCACCGCGTCCCGTTTCCTGATTCAGCTTAATTTCATTGGCTTGAATTTTCCAGGTTGGCGCTTGCTCGGGCGGGCAGGTGCTGTAGGTGGCGTTATTGAGTACCATGGTATTGGTTGAGGTACGTGCAATTTTTTCTGCCATGCCATGAGCATGCTGTTCTTCAGCAATATAAAAACTGTTATTTAAATCGCCTTGCTGAGTTTTAAGGTTGTAGTTAATTTCATCACTTTGCGCAAGTAAACCAGCTTGTGCCATTTGTACACGACCTTCGGCTTTGGCAAAGGTTTGGGTTTGATCAATGGTAATTTTATCGGCGCGAATTTGACGGCCTTGCTGGTCAATCAGGACATTGCCTTCCAAGACGGAATCGCCATTTGGGTCATAGTGACCATAATCGGCAGTAACGGTAGAGGTCGCTTCTGCAGCATCTACGGCAAAGGTGCTTGAGCTGATAGGCGTCAGCCAAGCACCTTTGCAATAAGCCGAGCTGGCTGTGTTACCAAATTGTTGTTGCGCTTCGGGCGTTGCTTTATCAACATAATATTGCTCAAAGAATTGCTGACCTGGGTAAGTCTCTTGAATACTTTGTTTAAGCCGTTGGTTGTCAATATGACTGACCGATGAAGCCTGATCTGCTGTCTGTGCATAACTGGAAACAGAGTGACCACATAACAGAGTTAAGACCGCAGTCGCTAAAGGATTAAATTTAAACTGATGCTTCATTTATCTCATCAACCAAGAATGCTTAATCGCAATTAATTATTGTCGCATCATAGAGAAAAAGCGCAGAAGTAGCTACACTTAGCACTTTAAAAACTCAGCCTGTATTAGAATTTATTGCAAATGAATACACAACGCGAACAATTGATACAAACATGGATAACATCTGTACTTGGTTCAGATCAATTTGAAACTCATTTTTTAGCAGGCGATGCAAGTTTTCGTCGTTACGCACGAATCAAGTTGAATAATAAAACATTTATGCTCATGGATGCACCACCAGAAAAAGAAGATTGTGGTCCTTTTGTGACGATTGATGAATTTTTTGCTGCCCATGGCGTGCGCGTGCCAAAAATTGTAGCTAAAGACCTGACACAAGGCTTTTTGTTGCTTGAAGATTTTGGTGATGTCTTATTATCTACCTTGCTGAATGATCAGACTGTAGATGACTATTATGCGCAGTGTTTTAAACAACTGATTCAATTGCAAGGCATTGATGGTACCGCACATTTCCCTGAATACTCGTATGACAAACTGATCAGTGAAATGGAACTACTCACCGACTGGTTATTGCCTGCCTTACAGATTCAGCCAACGGCTGAAGAAAGTGCATTAATTAAACGTACATTTGCAATTTTGGCCAATGCCGCTTTGGCTCAGCCACAAGTGATTGTGCATCGCGATTTTCATAGTCGTAACTTAATGAAAATTAATGATGATACCGAGCTAGGTGTAATCGATTTTCAGGATGCAGTGATTGGTGCAGACACCTATGACCTGATTTCAATTACGCGTGATGCTTATGTACAGTGGAATGCTGAGCGTGTGTATCGCTGGTTTAAAATGTTTTATGACTTGTTGCCGGCAGCATCTAAGCAAGATCGTAATTTTGAACAATTTAAAAAAGATGCCGATATGATGGCAATTCAGCGTCATATTAAAATTTTAGGCATTTTTGTGCGTCTGTTTGAACGTGATGGTAAGTCGGGTTATCTCAAAGACCTACCTAGAGTAATGTGGTATTTGCTTGAAGAAAGCAAGCCGTATCCTGAATTACAACCATTTATGCAATTCATTCACAATACAGTAATGCCAAAATTTACAGCCAAATATGGTCAGTATGAGGTGGTTGCCTAAATGAAAGCCATGATTCTTGCTGCAGGCATGGGTAATCGTATGCGTCCTTTAACGTTGCATACACCTAAGCCATTATTGGAAGTCGGTGGTAAGCCTTTAATTGTGTGGCACATCGAAAAATTACAAAAGATGGGTGTGCAGGAAATTGTCATTAATACCGCATGGCTAGGTGAAAAACTTGCAGATGCTTTGGGTGATGGTTCGCAATTTGGTGTGAAAATTTTGTGGTCGCATGAAGGCGAAGGCTTAGAAACTGCAGGTGGCATCATCAATGCGTTGCCATTATTGGGCAATGAACCTTTTATATTGGTGAATGGCGATGTTTGGACCACCATGGATTTTGCGCCACTATTAAATGTGCAGCTTCAAGACGACTTGGCACATTTGGTTTTGGTGGAAAACCCTGTGCAGCATCCGCAAGGTGATTTCACTTTGGCTGCAAACAAAGCCTATACTTTTGAGCAAGCACGCTCAGGTGAAAATCTGACTTATAGTGGCGTGGCGGTGATGCATCCGCAAATGTTTAACGGTTTGGAATCGGGCAAACGTCCGCTTGCGCCATTGCTCAAACAAGCCATGCAGCAAGAAAAAATTTCTGCACAGAAATTGCAGGGTGTTTGGGTGGATGTTGGCACTCCTGAACGATTAAATACGCTAGATCAACAAATTCAGCAGGGTGTGTACGCTTAAGTGCATATTCACTAAGCATTCGCCCCTATGACTGCAACTATAAATCGGTATACTTCCATTAACTTTTTCGAGATGTGAATTGTGATGCATTCGTTTTTTCAGGAACTCAAGCAAGGTAGTCAGGCTTTAGGTTTAGAGCTCAGTGATGAGGCTTTAAATTTATTACTCAAATACCAAGATGCTTTGGTGCTATGGAACAAAGCGTACAACCTCACTGCAATTCGTGACCCGAAAGAAATGCTGGTGAAGCATTTGCTAGACAGTCTGAGCATCCTCAAAGATTTGCCTGCAGGTCGTTTACTGGATATTGGTACTGGCGGTGGTATGCCGGGCATGATTATTGCCTTGTGTCAGCCTGAGCGCGATTGCGTGTTATTGGACTCGAATGGTAAAAAGATTCGTTTCTTAAAACAGTTTATTGCCGATTTAAAACTGAAAAACGTCGTGGCAGTTCAGACCCGTGTTGAAAATGAAGACAGCATCCGCGAGTTAGGTCAGTTTGATGTAATTACCAGTCGTGCTTTTGCATCTTTAACTGACTTTGTAGCCGCGTCAAAACCATTTATGCATGAGCAAAGTATTATTGCATCTATGAAAGGTTTGATTCCTGCCGATGAAGTAGAGGCATTGAAAGATGAATTCAGCTGTGAAATTATCGAGCTTAAAGTTCCGCGCTTAGACGAACAACGTCATTTACTTTTATTAAAACGTATCTAATTTTCAAAGGACTGGGGTGATCATGGCACAAATTATTGCGATTGCGAACCAAAAAGGTGGTGTCGGAAAAACCACAACCGCAGTAAATTTGGCAGCATCTTTGGCTGTTTTGAAAAAGCGCATTTTATTGGTCGATATGGACTCACAAGGCAATGCCACCATGGGTTCAGGCATTCAAAAAAATGATTTGCTGTATTCAGTGACCGATGTATTGTTGGGCGAAGTGCCGATTGAAACTGCAATTAGCAAGGCAGAAGTTGGTTATAAAGTTTTGGGTGCCAATCGTGATTTGGCTGGGGTTGAATTGGTGATTGCTGAGCAAGAAGGGCGCGAGTTTATTTTGCGCAATGCCTTGCAAGAAGTTGCCAAAGACTTTGATTATATTATTGTCGATTGTGCGCCAAGTTTAAGCTTAATTACCGTGAATGCTTTGGCAGCAGTGCAAAGTGTGATCATTCCAATGCAGTGTGAATATTACGCACTTGAAGGTTTGGCTGACCTGACGCAAACCATTGACCGTATTCAACAAGCACTCAATCCTGATTTAGAAATTATTGGTGTATTACGCACCATGTATGATGCGCGTAATGCCCTAACCCGTGATGTGTCTGAAGAATTATCACACTATTTTGGTAAAAAATTATACGATACCGTGATTCCGCGTAATGTACGCTTGGCAGAAGCGCCTGCACACGGTTTACCCGTCATTTATTTTGAAAAAAGCTCGAAGGGTGCAGTTGCCTACCTGAATTTAGCAGCTGAAATGTTGAAAAAAAGCAAAGTGAAAAAAGGAAGTAAAGCATGACCACAAAAAAACGCGGATTAGCCAAAGGTCGTGGTTTGGATGCCTTATTGGGGTCAATCCAGAAAGAAAAATTACAACTTGAAGTGCAATCTTTAGATCATGGTCAGCTCAAACAAATTGATGTCAATTTATTAAAACGTGGTGAATATCAACCGCGTCGTTTTATTCAAGAACAAGATTTGCAGGAACTGGCGGCATCTATTGAAAAACATGGTGTAATGCAGCCCATTGTGATTCGTCCGATTGATGACGAACAACATCCTTATGAAATTATTGCAGGTGAACGTCGCTGGCGTGCTGCACAGTTGGCTGGTTTAACTGAAATTCCAGCAATTGTGCGTGATTTGACCGATCAGGTCGCGATTGCTTTGGCATTAATTGAAAACATTCAGCGCCAAGATCTTAATCCGATTGATCAGGCAATGGCGCTGCAACGCTTTCACGATGAGTTTGGCTTGAGTCATCAAGAAATTGCGGAAACAGTAGGTAAAGCGCGTACTACGGTCAGTAATTTATTGCGTTTACTCACTTTGGCTGAGCCTGTTAAAGAGTTGATGCAGCAAGGCTTGCTAGATATGGGTCATGCACGTGCTATTTTAACTTTGAAAGCTAAAGATCAGCTCAAAGTCGCGCAGCATGTAATTGAAAAGAATTTATCGGTACGTCAAACCGAACAGTTGGTACGTGACTTTAATGCGCCAAAACAAGAAAAGCCGAAAACGGCTATTGCGCCTGATATTCAACAACTCACGCAACGTCTTTCTGAGCGTTTTAGTGCAGATGTTAAAATTGATTATAACAAGCAAGGTAAGGGCAAATTGACCATCAGTTATCACTCTCTGGAAGAGCTGGATGGTATTTTAAATATTTGCCTGTCCGATTAATTTTAATTCGTATTTTATTGGGGAAAAGCGAATGTGGGAATTGGTAAAAGCAGGTGGCTGGCTGATGCTGCCGTTGGTATTGTGCTCGGTATTTACCGTTGCAATTACCATTGAGCGTTTTATGCGTTTAAAGAGAGCAGGTATTTTGCCCAATGCGTTGTTGCTCAACCGCGGGCAAAGTTTAGCGACTGTGTTGCAACAACTGAATCAAAGTGCCAACTTAAAAAACAGTACATTAGGCCGTATTTTTGAGGCGGGTGCGCGTAACAAACAACAATCAGAACACTATGCGCGTGCACAAATGGAAGCGACAGCTTCACAAGAAATTGGTTATTTAGAAAAAAATATCAACTTCTTGGGTACGCTCAGTGCAGTTGCGCCATTATTGGGTTTATTGGGTACAGTGCTTGGGATTATTGAATCATTTTTAGTGATTGATGTGGGTGCAAGTAATCCAACCTTAATGATTCCAGGGATTTCTAAAGCCTTAATTACCACTGCTGCAGGTATGTTAATTGCAATTCCAGCCTTATTTGCCTATCGTTATTTTCAGCGTTTGGTGCAAGAATATACTGCTGAGTTAGAGCAGCAAGCGACTTTGTTTCACGCAGGATTATTTCATCAGAGTCAACCTCATCAGCTTGATGCGGATGTGCAAGATGTGAAAAAAGTAAGCTAAGGTGAGTTTATGAAATTCAAACGCTCGCAAGTTGAAGATATTCATATTAACCTGACCCCAATGATTGACTGTTTGCTGTTCATCTTGGTGTTTTTGTTGCTTTCGACCACATTTAACCAATTTAGCCGTATGAATTTAACTTTGCCAGATGCGCAAGGTGTACCACCAAAATCTTATGAACATAAAATTGAAGTGGTGGTAGATTCTTCAGGGCATTATTCTGTCAATGGTCAGGCACTTTCGACTAAGGAAGTGGCAGATTTAAGCACAGCAATTAAACAAATTTCTCAAGATCGACGCGATTTAATGTTTATCATTGCTGCAGATGCCAAAGCCACTCATCAAGATGTGATTCGAGTGATGGATGTCGCAGGACAACTTGGTTTCGTCAACATCAATATCAGTACGAAAGTCCCAACTCGAGGTTATTAGTGAAGAAGGATTTACAGGTCTATCGCCGTCTTCTGAGATATTTGCTCCCATTTTGGGGCTTAGCAATCTTGGTGATTATCGGTTTCGCCATTAATGCAGCCACAGAAGTATCTGTGGCAAAACTCTTGGAAAAAATTATTAATGCCATTCAGGAGCGTGACCAATCTTTCACCACACTATTTCCGCTATTAGTCATTGCACTGATGTTTTTCCGTGGTTTGGGAACTTTTATTGGCGGTTACTATACCGCAGTGATTTCACGTAATTTGGTATTCAATATCCGTCAGGAAGTCTTTGCTAAATTGCTGCGTTTACCTGCACAGTATTACTTAGATAATACCAGTGGGCACATTACTGCCAAAATTATGTATAACGTAGAGCAGTTGACCGCTGCATCTACAGAATCGCTGCGTACATTGGTACAACAGGGTTTGATTACACTCGGCTTGCTCGGCTATTTGCTGTATACCAACTGGCGTTTGACCCTCTGTATTTTGGTATTTGGCCCATTAATTGGCTTGCTGATTCGTAAAGCTGCAAAACGCATGCGTCGTTTATCTATTCAAGTACAAGACACCATGGGGGATGTAAACCACGTGGTGCAAGAAACGGTGAATGGTAATTTGGTCGTCAAAGGTTTTGGTGGTCAGACCTATGAACAAAGCCGATTTAAAGAAAACTCTTTAGAAAACCTGCGTCGTGGTTTAAAGATGGTGGCAGTGCAGCAATTGAACAGCCCTGTGGTGCAGTTCATTATGTCCATTGCTTTGGCAATTATTATCTGGATTGCCTTACGCCCAGAAATTCTACGTGATATTTCAGCAGGCGAGTTTGTAGCCTACATTACTGCCGCAGGTATGTTGAGCAAACCAATTAAAGCCCTTACCGATATTAATGAAAAATTACAACGCGGCTTGGCAGCAGCACATTCAGTCTTTGAATTGCTCGATATGCCTGAAGAAGACAATCACGGGACGCTTACACCAGACCTAAAAGGCAATTTGCAATTTAAAAATGTGAATTTGGTGTATTCCGATGGACACCATGCCATTCATGATTTCAATCTAGATGTCAAAGCAGGCGAGACAGTGGCTTTGGTCGGTCGTTCAGGTGCGGGTAAAACCTCATTGGTCAATCTGTTGGTACGTTTTCAGGAAGTATCTTCAGGGCAAATTTTGTTTGATCAGCATGATATTCGTGACATTGAGCTGAATAGCCTGCGTTCACAAATTGCTATGGTCAATCAGCAAGTGGTATTGTTTAACCGTACGGTGCGTGAAAATATTGCCTATGGTCAGCTTGAAGGTGCGAGTGATGAAGCAGTGATTGCTGCAGCCAAAGCGGCTTATGCACATGACTTTATTATGGCTTTACCGCAAGGCTACGACACAGCATTAGGTGCGCAAGGTTTGAATTTGTCGGGTGGTCAGCGACAGCGTATTGCCATTGCACGTGCAATCTTGAAAAATGCACCGATTTTAATTTTAGATGAAGCCACCAGTGCTTTAGACAATGAATCTGAATACTTTATTCAACGTGCATTTGATGCGGCCATGCAAGACCGTACCACCATTGTCATTGCACACCGTTTATCTACCATTGAAAATGCTGACCGTATTGTGGTGATGGATCAGGGGCGTATTTTAGAACAAGGAACTCATCAGGAACTCATAGCGCAAAAAGGCGCGTACTTTCAGTTGCATCAACGTAACTTCGAGGAACATTAACTCATGGCTTTGGCACAATTTATTCAGGACGCTTGGCAGCAACAGGCCAAATGGCTGGTTGTGCTTAGACCCTTGTCTTTATTGTACCGTGGTGTGAGTTTGCTCAATCAAAATTTATATCGTTCAGGTATTAAAACCGCTTATACCGCGCCCGTACCTGTGATGGTGATTGGCAATATTACTGTGGGTGGCAGCGGCAAAACCCCTTTGCTGATTCACTTGGTCAAATATCTACAAAGTTTAGATGTTCGTGTTGGCGTGATTAGCCGTGGTTATGGCGGAAAAGGCCCATTTCCAGCCTATGTCAGCATTGACGCTAATGTTGACGTAGTGGGCGATGAACCGACTTTGATTGTGCAATCTACAGGCGTACCGATGGCTGTGGGGCCAAATCGTCAAAAAAGTATTGAATTGTTACTTGCACAGCATGAATTGGATTTAATTATTAGTGATGATGGTTTGCAGCATTTGGCTTTAAACCGTCAATTGGAATGGATTGTTTTAGATAATAATCGTGGTTTGGGTAACGAGAAAATATTGCCCGAAGGTTATTTGCGTGAACCAAAATCTCGATTAGAGCATGCCACGGTGATTGAACATGCAGCGCAACCGAGTTCTGAATTAAATATGCATTTGGCCGTTGCAGCGCCATACTTATTGCATCCCGCACAAGAATTAATTTTTGATCCGACCCAAAATTTTTATGCTGTCGTGGGCATTGGCTTTCCTGAGCGGTTTTATAAAACTTTAGAGTCGATGGGTGTGACCCAATTTCAATGCCATGAGTTTCCAGACCACCATGACTATGAAATTACCGATTTGCAGTTTGAAGATTCGCAACCGATTATTACCACAGAAAAAGATGCAGTAAAGTTATTGCCTCTGTTAAAACAATATCCAGATTTTCAGCGTGAAATTTGGGTTGTACCTGTAGATGCAGTATTGTCATCGGCCTGCTATGTCACCTTACATCAACAATTGAAACAATTGGGTTTAAACCTGCCTGAAAGACCATGATAAGGAAAATTATGAAGCACATTGTTATCCCTGCACGTTATGCTAGTTCACGCCTGCCAGGCAAACCTTTACTGGAAATTCATGGTCGTGCCATGATTTTACGTGTGGTTGATCAGGCAAAAAAAGTGGCAGGTTTTGATGACTTGTGTGTGGCGACCGATGATGCTCGTATTGCAGAATTATGCCGTGCCGAAGGTGTAGATGTAGTGCTGACTTCGGCAGACCATCCATCAGGTACAGATCGTTTAAGTGAAGTGGCGCGCATTAAAGGTTGGGATAAAAACGATATTATCGTCAATGTGCAGGGCGATGAGCCACTTTTGCCTGCGCAATTGGTGCAACAAGTGGCGCAGTTGTTAGAAGCTCAACCTGAATGCTCGATGTCTACGCTATGTGAGCCGATTCAGCAACTAGATGAATTTACTCGCGACAGCATTGTTAAAGTGGTCATGTCTAAACACAATCAGGCTTTGTATTTTAGCCGTGCCACGATTCCTTATGACCGCGATGGTGCGAAAGCAGCGACACCACAATTGCATGCACATGCGTATCGCCATTTAGGTTTGTATGCGTACCGTGTGGAATTGCTGCAAGAATATGTGACTTGGGAAATGGGAACATTGGAAAAGCTGGAAAGCCTAGAGCAATTGCGTGTCTTGGAAAATGGACATCGTATTGCCATTGCAGTTGCAGAAGCCAATTTACCACCGGGTGTAGATACCCAAGCAGACTTAGACCGTTTAAATGCAATGGATATTGCCCATTTTGAGTAAGTGAATCACCGACCATGCAACGTGATGTAATTGGACAAGTATATCCTTGGCAGCAACAAGTTTGGGAAAACCTGACAGGGCGATTTCCCAAAATGGGGCATGGTTTATTGTTTTTTGGCAAACAGGGTTGTGGTAAAGAAGCCTTTGCACAGCAATTTGTGGCTTGGATTTTATGCCAACAGCGTGATGTGCAGTCACAGCCTTGTGGTGAATGTAGCAGTTGTCAGTGGTTAAAATCAGATACACATCCGAATTATGTCTATATCAGCACCGATGAAGAGAATAAAAAGCAAAACGCGAAAATTAAGATCGAGAAGATCCGTGATTTATTACCTTTTGTCCAGCAAACGGTAGATGGCTGGCGGGTGATTGTGATTGAACCTGCTGAAGCCTTAAATATTGCATCTTCCAATGCGTTGCTGAAAACCCTCGAAGAACCGGGTGATCGCATCGTGATTATTTTGCTGGCAGATCATTATCTTAAATTACCTGCAACCATTCGTAGCCGTTTGCAGCATTTTGCTTTAGACCGTATTGATGCTGCACAGGCTACGGCATATTTGCAGCAGCATTTGCCCGATTTAGATGCGAACAAACAGCAATTGTTGATGAATTTGTCTAATCAAATGCCATTGCAGGCTTTGCAGTTGGCACAGGCAGAATGGCTGGAACAGCGTACAGATTTTCTGAAAGACTGGTATAAACTGGTGACGCAAAAAAATATGCCGATGGCAATCGCAACCAAGTGGAACAAGGCGCTGAGCTTTACTGATTTTAGTCAGATGTTTGAATACTTGTTGTGTGATTTAATTTGTGTCAAGCTAAATCAAAGCATTAAAAATTTGGATTTAAGCACCGCTTTGCAGCATTTGGCTGAACAATATGACTTAGAAAGTCTGTTTGGTTTATATGCAGAATTACAGCAAGCCAAGCCAATGCTTGAGCAAAACGTGCAAAGTAATCTAGTGCTTGATCAATTATGTATTAAGTTGATGAATATTTAAGGGGAACATGATGCAACCACGTATGGGCGGTATTATTCAGGCCAATATTCCTGATGTCGAAACGCTATATTTAAGTTATATGCCATACGTTGTGGGCGGTGGCTTATTTGTACCCTCAAAACAACCTGTAAAAATGGGTGAAGAAATCTTCGTGCTTGCAACTTTGCCTGAACAATCACAAAAAATTCCACTTACAGGAAAAGTCATCTGGATTTCGCAAAAGCAAAATGGCATTAAATTGCAGGGCTTTGGCATTCAACTGAGCGGTGAAAAAGGCGTTTATTACAAATCTGAAGCCGAAAGAATCCTTGCGGGGCTTAAGTCTGACAACCGTAACAGTTACACTATGTAGGTTGTTTGCTTTTAGGAAAAAATCGTGTTTGTAGATACACATTGTCATTTAACGATGCTGGATTTAAGCCCTTATGATGGTGACTTAGACGCAGCAATTGCTCAGGCACGCCTAGCGGGGGTGTCTAAAATTATGGGTATCTCTGTCGATTTAGACGATCATATTGCATTGTCAAAAATTGCAGCACGTCATGCCGATGTCGGTTATAGCGTGGGTGTGCATCCTTGTGAAAACGCTGAAAATATGGCACGCGCCACCACCGAGCAACTGATTGCTTTGGCACAAGCAGACAAAGTCTGGGCTTTGGGCGAAACAGGTCTAGATTATTTTCACAGTACCGATTTTGTCGCAGAGCAAAAAGCCTGTTTTGCACGGCATATTCATGCGTCACAAGCTGTAAAAAAACCTGTGGTGGTACATACCCGTGCTGCTAAGCAAGATACGGTAGATATTATCCGTGCAGAAAAATCGACACATGGTGTATTACATTGCTTTACTGAAGACTGGGCAACCGCCAAAGCGGTGTTAGATTGCGGTTATTATGTGTCGTTTTCAGGCATTGTTTCCTTTAAAAATGCACAAGATTTACGTGATGTGGCTAAGCAAGTACCTTTAGACCGTGTCTTAATTGAAACTGATAGTCCATATTTGGCACCTGTGCCATATCGCGGTAAGACAAATGAGCCAAAATACGTTCCGTATGTAGCCAAAGCCCTAAGTGATGTATATGATAAGTCCTTAGAGGAAATGGCTTTCATAACAACACAAAACTTTGAAAACCTGCTCAAAGGACATTAATTTGCATAGTGGAATGATGCAAAAATTTAATGTTCTGGTGATATTAAAAATTTCCATTGATTGAATAGTGAAAAGAGAGTTTATCGGGTGAAGATGGATCGTCAGGCTCAGTTTCGAGCAAGAGAAACGTTAATTTTCCAAGTGGCAGAGCAGTTGCTTTTGGAAAATGGTGAAGCAGGAATGACCCTTGATGCTTTGGCAGCAGAACTGGATTTGGCCAAAGGTACTCTATATAAACACTTTCAAAGTAAAGATGAACTATATATGTTGCTTATTATTCGTAATGAGCGCATGTTGCTAGAAATGATTAAAGATGCGGAAAAACAGTTTCCTGAACATCTAGCATTTTTTATGCTGCATCACTTACATCATCCTGAACGTACTGTGCTTTTTCATCAAATTGAAGAACGCCTTTCTACAACGGGTGTTGGCATTGGCTTGTTGTTTAGTGAACTATATCAGGTTCGTAAAAGCCGATTACGCATCATTATCCGTATGACTGAACAATATTTGGAATCTATTAATAGTCACATGGAAGTGCGTGATTATCTGGCTTCAATTTGGGCACTTACGCATGGTGCGGCAGCCATTTTAAACTCAAGTTTCTATCAGCGTTATTTAGGTTCCCGGGATACTTTACGTGTGGCCTATATCGATCAAGCGTTGGCGATGCCCAAACAAGCACAATCTTTCGAGCAATTGAATTAATACGCTATGAACACACCACTATCTTCGGTTCGCGGTTTTACGCTCATTGAATTGATGGTGGTGATAGTCATTATGGCGATTATGGCATCGCTGGTTTTAATGAATATCGGTGGTGTTGATCAGCGTAAAGCCATGCAGGCGCGGGAAGTGTTTTTATTGGATTTGCGTAAACTGAATCGTGAAGCCAATGATCAAGCGCGTATTTTTGCACTCAATTTGCATCAAGCAACCGATGTTTCACCTGCGCGATATGATGTACTGGAATATCAGCCTTATGCTTCAGAACAACAATTAACCCTGCAAAATAATCAAAAATGGCAAAACTATGGCGAATTTAAAAGCAGAACGTTGCCTGAACAAGTTTCTATCCAAATTTTATCTTTAGAACAAAGCTATCCGAATGCTAACAATAGTGAGTTGCTGCAAGGTAATGCACCCGCACTGATTTGGCTGGGCAATGGTGAAGCCAAACCTGTGCGTATTCAGTTCTATTTAGAACAGCGTCCTGTAGGTGCGGAAATAGAGGTCGATCATTTAGGAAAAATCCATGAAAGCTAAAGGATTTACACTACTTGAAGTTATGGTGGCTTTGGCAATTTTTGCAACAGCAGCTATGGCAATGACCAAAGTGGCGATGCAATATACCCAATCCACCGCCAATGCAATTTTAAGAACCAAAGCACAATTTGTGGCTTTGAATGAAGTGGCATTGATGGAAATGAATCGGCAATGGTTAAGTGGAACAGAGTCAAAGCAAGTGACACAACAGGGCGAAACATGGCAAATTGACAAGTCCACACAGCCAACCATTAGCCCGAATGTGCAACGTGTCGATCTTCAAATCAGTTTATATAATCAAGACACAGGACAAGTTGAAGCAGGAGTGACTTCTTTGGTGTTTTTTAATGCCCGTGAGCAGCAATCATGAGTACAAAGAAAGGCTTCACTTTAGTTGAGTTGCTAGTCGCTATTGCAATTTTTGCAGTGCTGTCTGCTTTGGGTTGGAAAGTATTTGATTATCTCGCCAAAGTCAAAGATCGCAATGCGATGCATGAAGCCAATCTAGAACAGTTGCAAGAAAGCTATCAACAAATATTACGTGACACGATGCAGGCTGTTCCATTAACGGCCAATGTCAAAGGGCAGCAACAACCTGCTTTGGTTTTACAAAATGGACGTTTTAATTTCAGTAAAACAGGGGTGACCGATCCTTTGCAGCAGAGTATTTCACCCCATGAGCGTGTTGAATATCAATATCGTGCCGATGAAAAAAAATTGTATCGTTTAAAATATCGTAATTTGCATCAAACGGGCAATGATCAGCCTGAGTCGAGCGTGATGTTGGATGAAGTCGAAGCCTTTGAGATTATGGTTTTGAATCCAAATGAATTGAGCAGTTGGCCTGAAAGCAGTGTCGATTCGCAGCAAACTGAACAATTAAGGCTACTCCCGAAAGGAATAAAAATAAATTTAACCGTGCGTGACGTGCAATACGAATGGATATTTAGCTTATTGCAGACTGATTTTTTAAAGAAGAAAGACAATTAAAGGCACAGTGGCAATGTATTCAAAATCGACTCAGCGCTTAGGTAGCATCATCAAATTACAACAAGGCATCGCCTTGATTACGATTTTGATGTTGGTTGCCTTAGCTACGATTTTGGCAGCGACCATTGCCAAGCGGCAAATGTACACCAGTGAAAATACCGCCTATTTGATGCGTCAAAATCAGGCATTGTTATATGCCAAAAGTGCTGAAGTATTTTTTGCAGAATTACTGCAAGATGATGCTGAAAATGCAGGCCAAGTTGATCACTTACAAGAGAACTGGGCAAAACCGATGCCGCCATTTCCAGTCGAAGATGGTTATGTATCGGGCGTGCTGCAAGATGAGTCAGGGAAATTTAATTTAAATAGTTTGCTGACAACCGAAGATCAAGTAAACGAAAAAGCAAAAAAATATTTTGAAAAATTATTGCAGCGTGTTGGGCTACCTGCGCAATTAAGTGAAGCTGTGATTGATTGGCAAGATGCAGATGATGAACCGAGTGGTGCTATGGGTGCAGAGTCGAGTTATTACCAAGGTTTGCCAATTCCTTATTTACCGCCCAATAGCTTGTTTCATAGTGCGGAAGAATTAAAACAAGTCCGTGGTTTTGAAGGTGCGAAGTATCAGCAAATTGCACCTTATGTGAGTGCCTTGCCAAAACGAGATACCACTATCAATATTAATACCGCACCTGCTTTAGTTTTGGCGAGCTTTGATGAAAAATTGGATGTGGTTGCTGTGCAAAATCTACTTGATCGTCGTAATGCCAATTTAGAGCACTTTAGCAATGTAAATGCTTTGTGGGAGTTAGATGGCTTTCAAGCTGTCGATAGCGCGATACGCAATGAATTTACAAGTTTATTGGGTGTGCAATCCCATTATTTTAAAGCCAAAATTGAAGTGGTATTGGGCGAGCGCAAACGTCAATTTAGCAGTGATTTGGTGCGTAGCGAAAAATCTGTCAATGTCAGTGGGCGAAGTCTGGCGCCATTTTAAGTATTAGCATTAACCTTGACTTAGTTGCTGTTATTCGGATGCAAATGCATTGCATATCTGTACTGAAACTGATCATTACGATTTTTGTCTGGCAATCTGCGGGCTAAAATTGGCTTATTGTTCACGTTTTGCATTATAATTAAAAAGAATATCCCCCAAATATTTTGATGACGTTAAGACCCATGTTAATTCGAAAGTTATTTAAGTTTGAAAATGCGCATATTGTGCGTAATTGCACTTCAGACCGCTGTAAGCGCTCGATTCATGGTCATAGCTATAAAGTAGAATTATTACTGAAAGCTTCAAAACTTGATCATGGACAAATGGTGTATGACTTTGGTTTGCTTAAAGGTGTAATCAAAGAATTATTTGATGCCTTCGATCATGCCATTTGTTTTTGGGAGCAGGATGACCCTGCATATATTCAAGCCTGCAAAACGTTCAGCGCACGTTGGGTATCTTTACCAGTATCGCCATCAGCAGAGCAGTTTTCACGTATTTTCTTTTATTTGGCACAACAAGTTTTGGCATCAACCATCACACAAAATGGGGAAGGTGATGTAGAAGTCTATTCTGTGATTGTACATGAAACTGATACAGGCTATGCACAAAGCTTTTTGGAAGATATTGAAAATGCGCAGATGGGATTGCTAAGTCTGGATCAAATTCATTTCTCTGAGCAAGTACAGACAGAATGGTCAGACCCACAAATGTATGAAAAATTAAAACAGGGGATGACATTCCAAAACCCGAATGTCGAGTTACAAGTTAAACTTTAAATCACATCATTAGACATCAACAAGGATTGATAGCGGTATGTCTTTTACTGAGCAGCAATATGCGAGCTTAAATAAAGTTCAGTTAGATGAGAGTTGGAAATACAATCTAGCTGAATTTTTATTGAGTCCACAAATGGATGCGCTACGCGATTTTTTGTTGCAGGAAAAACAACAGAATAAGGTGATTTATCCACCAAGTTCACTGATATTTAATGCTCTAAATACCACGCCTTTAAATCAGGTGAAAGTCGTGATTATTGGGCAAGACCCTTATCATGGACCTAATCAGGCACATGGACTTAGTTTTTCTGTACAAAGAGGGGTTGCATTGCCACCATCTTTGCGTAATATTTTCCATGAGTTACATACAGATTTAGGTGTGCCTATTCCAAGACACGGTGATTTAACCCATTGGGCAGAGCAAGGGGTATTGCTGCTCAACAGCGTGTTAACGGTAGAAGCAGGACAACCAACCTCGCACCAAAAGCAGGGTTGGGAAGATTTTACAGATCATGTGATTGATGTGTTAAATCAACAACGTGAGCATATTGTGTTTATTTTGTGGGGCGCGTATGCACAACGTAAAGGACAACGTATAGATCCAAATAAACATCTGATTTTGAAGGCAGCGCATCCATCCCCATTGGCAGCAAACCGCGGTGGTTTTTTTGGATGTAAAGTATTTTCAAAATCAAATAATTATCTTAAACAAAATGGCATTGAGCCTATAGACTGGCAGCTGGACGCATGACACATTCTCCCATTTCTAAAGAATATCATCCGGATTTAATTGTCGAAGAAGCAAATAACGGTTGGCGCATTGTACGTTTGAATCGCCCAAAATCTTTGCATGCTTTAGATGAATCTATTGTTTCTGCATTATTGGCAGTATTTGAAGACTTTCATACCGATGATAGCGTAAAAGCAATTTGGCTAGATTCGACCACACCAAAAGCATTTTGTGCAGGCGGTGATGTGCGTAAATTACGTCAGCTTGTCATTAATGATGAGGTTGCAACTGCCAATAAATTCTTTGAGCAAGAATATGCGTTGGACTTGTTGCTACATAACTATGCCAAGCCTGTTTTAGTGTGGGGTGAAGGTTATGTCATGGGTGGTGGCTTAGGTCTATTTATGGCTGCACCATTCCGTTTGGTGACACCGTATTCACGTTTAGCTATGCCAGAAATTAACATTGGTTTATACCCAGATGTAGGGGCAACTCGTTTCTTGGCTGACCGTGGTGCGATTGGCTTGTTCACAGGTTTAACGGGTTCAATTATGACTGCTGCAGGTGCGTATGGTATTGGTTGGGCAACCCATATTTGTGATGCACAACGCGCTTCTGTATTAGAAAAAGTCATTAATATTGACTGGAATCATTACCCTGCAGGTGACTTCCGTGCCATTGATGATACCTTGAACAGCATGCACCGTCCTGTAGGGCCTGGGCCGCTACAGAATTCTTTGGATGTGATTCAAAGCGTGTGCCGTGGTGTGAGTTTTGAAAGTGATTATGAATCCATCATTGGTCTAAGCGATGCACGTAGCGATTGGTTACGTCAAGCCAGTGAAAACTTGCAAAAAGGTTCACCAACCACAGCAGCTTTAACGTGGTTACTATGGCAATGGGGTAAGAAGGTTCACGCTTGGAATGAAGTGTTTGAACTGGAAACGCAAATTTCAGACTGGAAAATTCGCCACGCAGATTTTGTCGAAGGTGTGCGCGCACGTTTGGTCGATAAAGACCTTGCACCAGCTTGGCAGCAAAATGGGCCAGTGCAGCTCAAAACCATTTTTGCAGACAATCCACCTGTGACGAGCATTGAAAGCTGGAATGAGTTATTGAAACAATACGAGATTATTTAATTCGTATTGATTTTTACTCATATTTAAATGTCAGAACAGAACTATAGTGATGAAGACTGGATGCAGCTTGCCTATGCGCAGGCTGCTTTGGCTGCAGCACAGGGGGAAATTCCTGTGGGGGCTGTCATCGTTAGTCAAAATCAAGTGATTGGCGCGGGTTATAACGCGCCTATTTCCTTACACGACGCAACCGCACATGCCGAAATTGTGGCAATCCGTGCAGCATGTGATCATATTCAAAATTATCGTTTGCCTGAAGATGCCACGCTTTATGTCACACTGGAGCCTTGTACCATGTGTGTGGGTGCGCTCATTCATGCGCGAATCAAACGTGTGGTATTTGGAGCAACTGAACCCAAAGCCGGCTCATTGATCAGTGCTAGAAAGCTTTTAGAGTCAGGCTATTACAATCATATTTTTGAGTATCAATCAGGTTGTTTAGAGCAGCAATGTTCAGCCCAGTTGAGTGATTTTTTTAAGATGCGCCGTGCGCAAAAGAAACAACAAAAGCAGCAATAGTTGATAAATGACCTCCATGATCAAAACCAGTTCTGAGTTTTAGGCTTGATTTGCGTTAAACTAAATCAAACACAACATAGCATTCATCATCAGGGCAAACCATGCACGCTATTCAAATTAAAAAAGAATTTAATGCGCCAGTTGCGCAAGTATTTGAATTACTTTCTAAACATGCAACTTATAATATTGCGTTTGCACCAATGCAAGTGGTGCGCATTAAAGACTCTGCTGACCCTGAACGTCCAGATGGTGTAGGTTCGGTGCGTCGTATGGGGATTGGGCCAATTAAACCTTTGCAAGAGCAAATTACCGTGCTTGAACCGAATCAGCGGATTGAATATAAAATCATTAAAAATCCATTGATCAAACATCATTTGGGTACCATTGAATTTCAGCAAGTGGCAGATCACAAAACCTTGGTCACGTATAGCATTGAGCTACAAGCGCGAGTTCCGTTTGTGAGCAAAGCTATTCTTGCGCAGTTGAAAACTGCAATTAAAATTGGTTTATCCAAACTAGCAAAATCTCTCTAATCATTTCGGAAACAGCATGACGGTTCAAATTATTACCATTGATGGCCCTAGCGGTTCAGGTAAAGGCACACTCGCGGCAAAATTGGCAGCATATTATCAGTTTCATTTACTCGACTCTGGTGCGTTGTATCGTTTGTTGGGTTTGGCGTTACATAAGCAGAATTTGCTAGATCAACTTGATACTGAACTGAGTCAATGCGTTGCCATTGCAACACAGCTCAATATTCAATTTGTGACCCAGCCAGATGGCACACAAGTGTTGCTTGATGGTGAAGATGTCACGCAAACCATACGTACCGAACGTGTGGGGGAATATGCCTCAAAAGTTGCGGCAGTACCTGAATTGCGCACAGCATTACTTGCACGTCAGCATGCCTTTGCCCAAGCACCAGGCTTGGTTGCAGATGGACGCGATATGGCGACCAGTATTTTCCCAAATGCGCAGGCTAAAATTTATTTAACTGCTTCGGCAGAGTCACGTGCACAAAGACGAGTAAAACAGTTGCAGGGTATGGGGCTGGATGCTAAAATAAGCGACATTTTAGCGAATATACAGGCTCGCGACAAACGAGACATGGAGCGCACAGTTGCTCCGCTCAAGCCCGCAGAAGATGCTTACATCATTGATAGTTCTGAGTTGAACATTGATGAAGTGTTTGCATTAATGACGGCTTATGTCGATCAGAAGCTTGCTATTTGCCGCGCTTAACCGCGTGAAATAAACCTATTCAGCGAACGCATAGCTTGATCAGTTCTATACGGACTATGTAGACGCTTAACTAAACCGGCCTTGTCTGATCCAAGACCGCTGACTTTATCAGGTATATCATGACCGAATCTTTTGCAGCCCTCTTTGAAGAAAGCGAATTAAACCTCAACGTTGAAAAGGGTGCTGTCATCCAAGGCGTTGTAGTAAGCATCGACTCTGACTGGGTAACAGTTGATACTGGCCTTAAATCAGAAGGCGTTGTTGACCGCGCTGAATTCTTAAACGAACAACGCGAACTTGAAGTTCAAGTTGGTGACACCGTTGATGTTGTTGTTGAAGCACTTGACAACGGTATGGGCCAAACTGTTTTATCACGTGAAAAAGCGAAACGTGCTGAAACTTGGACTAAACTTGAAAAAATCTTTGAAGACGGCGAAATCGTTACTGGTGTTATCTCTGGTAAAGTTAAAGGCGGTTTCACTGTAGACATCGGTCCAGTTCGTGCGTTCTTACCAGGTTCTTTGGTAGACACTCGTCCTATCCGTGACACAACTCACCTTGAAGGTAAAGAGTTAGAGTTCAAAGTTATCAAACTTGATGCTAAACGTAACAACGTTGTTGTATCTCGTCGTGCAGTTATGGAAGCTGAATCTTCAGCTGACCGTGAAGCGCTTCTTGCTCAGCTTGAAGAAGGTCAAACTGTTACTGGTACGATTAAGAACCTTACTGACTACGGTGCATTCGTTGACCTTGGCGGTATTGACGGTCTTCTTCACATCACTGACATGGCTTGGAAACGTATCAAGCATCCATCAGAAGTGGTTGAAGTGGGTCAAGAAGTTACTGTTAAAGTACTTAAATTTGACAAAGAGCGTAACCGCGTATCTTTAGGTCTTAAGCAATTAGGCGAAGATCCATGGTTAGCGATCATGAGCCGTTATCCTAAAGGTTCTATCGTTAAAGCTCGCGTAACAAACTTAACTGACTACGGCTGTTTCGCAGAAATCGCTGAAGGCGTTGAAGGTTTAGTACACGTTTCAGAAATGGACCACACTAACAAAAACATCCACCCATCTAAAGTTGTTCAGATTGGTGACGAAGTTGACGTTATGGTTCTTGAAGTGGACGAAGAGCGTCGTCGTATTTCTCTTGGTATCAAACAAACTCGTGCTAACCCATGGGAAGAGTTTGCTAAGAACCACGACAAAGGTGAAAAAGTTTCAGGTACAATCAAGTCAATCACTGACTTCGGTATCTTCATCGGTTTACCAGGCGGTATCGATGGCCTAGTTCACTTGTCTGACATTTCTTGGAACGAGCAAGGCGAAGAAGCTATTCGTCGTTACAAGAAAGGTGACACTGTTGAAGCGGTTATCCTTTCTGTAGACGCTGAAGGCAACCGTATCAGCCTTGGTATCAAGCAATTGAACAGCGATCCATTCAACGATTTCTTAGCTGCTAACGAACGTGGTGCTTTGGTTAAAGGTACTGTAACTGCTGTTGATGCTCGTGGCGCAACTGTTAAGTTAGCTGACGAAGTTGAAGCAACACTTAAAGCATCTGAAATCAACCGTGATCGCGTTGAAGATGCAACTAAGTTCTTGGAAGTTGGTCAAGAAGTTGAAGCGAAAATCATCAACGTAGACCGTAAATCTCGCTCTATCAACTTGTCTATCAAAGCGAAAGACGAAGCTGAAGAGAAAGAAGCTGTTGCTAACTTGAAAACTGCAACTAGCGGTCAAGACAATGGTCCTAAGACAATTGGTGACTTGATCAAAGCTCAAATGGGCAACTAAGTTGCGGGTAAACTGTATGGTTAATGTAAATTAGCACATACTTTTTACACAAATACTGTAAACGGTAGCGTAGTATTCAATTATTACGCTACCGTTTTGTATTTAAACAGGTTATTATCAGTTTAGGTAAAAGTAGCTTGATAATTAAAGAGGTCGCAGATGACTACTGAAGCACTTAATAAGTCTGATTTGATAGAACGAATTGCTTTGAAAAATCCACATTTGGCTGAGCCATTGGTGGAAGAAGCTGTGAAGATCATGATTGATCAAATGATTGCATCACTATCGGCAGATAACCGAATTGAAATTCGTGGATTCGGTAGTTTTGCATTGCATCACCGTGAACCACGTGTAGGTCGTAACCCAAAAACAGGTAAGTCTGTAGAAGTTGCGGCTAAAGCTGTACCGCACTTTAAACCGGGTAAAGCACTACGTGATGCAGTAAACGAGTCTGTAAATAAATAAAATTCCTAGGGGTGTTTATGCGTTACGTTCTAGTCGCTATTTTAGTTATTCTATTTGGATATTCTCTGGCATTGGTTTTGCAAAACGGCACTGAACTTTCAGTTGACCTGTTATTTACTCAAGTGCCTGCAATGCGTTTGGGTCTATTGCTACTGATTACATTGGCACTTGGTTTGGTGCTAGGGTTATTGTTGGGCGTGCAGGTTTTCCGTGTATTCCAAAATAGTTGGGAAATTAAGCGACTACGTAAAGATATTGAATACCTACGCAAAGAGCAAATTCATGCAGCTCAACTGGCTGCTGCTGAAGCTGCTGCGCATACTCGTCATGAAAAAACGGTATTAGATGTGCATACTGAAGATCGTTCTTCTAATGCACTTTAATTTGCTCTGTTGAGCGAATTGATCATCAACACCTCAAGGTTATCTTGGGGTGTTTTTTTATGTGTGCCTTTGACGAATGGCTGATTATCGCTGCGATGGGGGATAAGCTGTCTTTTTGACTATCTGCTTGGCACGAATCACTTTATAATAGCGACTCTTTGTCAAATCCATAGGTAATTCTCTTGAGTATCATTGTTGCCCTCGATGCTAAAAGCCAATATGACGCCTTAACCATTGCAGAACAATTAGACCCTGCATTATGTCGAGTAAAAGTTGGTAAAGAGTTATTTACCCATGAAGGTCCTGCAGTCGTGAAAGCCTTGCATGACAAAGGTTTTGAGGTTTTTCTAGATTTGAAATTTCACGATATTCCAAATACAACGGCTCAGGCTGTATGTGCTGCAGCAGATTTAGGCGTATGGATGGTCAACGTGCATGCCTCAGGTGGTCGTAAAATGATGGAAACCTGTGTGGAGCGTTTAAAAGCAGGGAATTATCAGACTCAACTGATTGCAGTGACTGTACTAACCTCTATGGGGCGTGAAGATTTAAAAGATTTAGGTTTAGATATTGAGCCTTTTGAGCAAGTTCAGCGTTTAGCTAAACTCACTCAAGAAAGTGGTTTAGATGGTGTGGTGTGTTCTGCGCAAGAAGCCAAAATGTTGCGTGAAATCTTAGGGCAGGATTTTGCCTTAGTAACTCCAGGGATTCGTCCTGAAGGCTCAAATGCCGATGATCAAAAACGTATTGTGACTCCCAAACAAGCTATGCTGGATGGTTCTACGCATTTGGTGATTGGTCGTCCAATTACAAAATCTGAAAATCCACGTCAGACTTTGAAAGATATTTTAGCGACGCTTTAATTTTACTATCGCTGACTCTCTAAAAGGGAGATAAGCCCTCTCTCTAACTCTCGCCTAAATAGAGCGCAAACCCTCTCTCCAACTCTCTCCCAGAGGGAGAGAGGACAATTGTTGATTCTTTTTAAATAGCAGCCAATACACTTACAGCAATGGGTGCAAGGATTGACAATACAAATCCACTGACCATGGCATGTGGAATAAAATCGTTGCCACAGGCTTGTTTTACCATGGGCAAAGTGACGTCCATGGCAGTTGCGCCTGCGGCAGAAATTGCAGCACGTGGATAACGCCATCCCAAAATATACATCAGCAATATCGCAAAAATCTCTCTGAATAAATCATTCATTAACGCAATACTACCCAATTCGGCATTGCGAAGTTCCGACACCACAATCCCGCTCATGGAATAAAATCCATAACCTTGTGAGAGCATAAGCAAATCTTGTAGAGCGATGGGAAGCCAAAGTGCGCAAAGTAGTACCCCTGCAACTGAACCGAAAATACAGCCTACGGGCACCATTAAAATTTTCCAATTCAGCCAAGAACGATCTAAAGGCGAATAAGCGAGATCGAGTCCAATCATCCACATAAACAGCAACAGTAAATACCAAGTGTTGATCTGAACTTGGAAATCCATAGCACTAAAAAGTAGATGCAGCACGTAGCCTGCCAAAAGTGCAAAAAAGGCATAACTGATGTTGATGCAGGATTGAATCAACAACTGTAATGAAACTTTGCCTTGCGTTGCTTGCAGCCCCAAACCTTTGTAAAGCAAATAACAACACAGAAAAGCACCAATTGATGTAGCAAATGCAATCTGTAAAGCTGTAGATAGAATATGCGATGGCTGCTGTAGTGAACCGAGCGTTTGTGAAAATTCCATCGCAATTGCAATTAGCAGGATATAGCTAAAATATGGAAGCAGTTGAAACGCAATTTTTTCGATTATTCGAGGGAGGCGTTTTGCCAGTACAAAGCCTAGACATAAACAGCAGAGTAATTGGAAAATCAGCCAAAGAGATTGCATGAGATCAACAGGTGGGAGATAGATAAAAACCTGTTGATTATGCCAGTTTGCTTTTAAAAGCGGAAATTTATGCCGCTTTACTGATTAATCTGAAATCACTCGGATGCAGCGACTTGGTTTTTAGCCAATATTTCCAAGTATAGGTTGGCCAAAGTGCAAAGTTTTTTCCACCATCTTGTTGATACCAACTTACACAGCCAGATTGCCAAACCGTGTTATTTAGCATGTCTTGCACATCGTGGTTAAATTGATCTTGTACTTGATCTTTTACTACAATTGCATTGCTCTGTGATTGTGCCACCAAATCCATCATTTGCAGAATGTAATCGACTTGCGATTCGATCATAAAAATAACCGAGTTATGCGCCAAAACTGTATTTGGCCCAAGCAACTGAAACAGGTTCGGAAAACCTTTGTGGCTAATGCCGTAATAGCTTTCTGCGCCATCTTTCCATGCCTGTTTTAATTCAACGCCATGTTCACCAATGCAGCTAAATGGCTGTAGATAGATACGCGGATCGGTAATAAAGCCTGTGCCATAAATCAGACAATCAATTTTTCGCATTTTACCATCTTTGGTGATGATGCTGTCTGCAGTCAATTCCTGTATTGCATCAGTCACTAATTCGACGTTGTCACGGTTAAAAGTTGGGAAGTATTTATTGGACACTAAAATACGTTTACATCCCATAATGTAGTCAGGCGTGAGTTTTTGTGCCAATTGTTTGTCTTTGACCTGAAAACGAATAAAGGCTTCTGCCAGTTTTTGGGTATATTTCATCACGCTAGGTTGCATGATTGGAATTGCACGTGATTCATTCGACCAATACAAACGCGCACGATGCAATTTTCTAAACCAGTCTGCTTGTTTAAACAGTTTTTTCTCAATATTCAGATATTTGCGTTCATCTCGTGGAATGACCCATGCAGCTGTACGTTGCATGACATATAACTGTTTAACTTGAGGTGCAATTTCAGGAATGTATTGAATCGCGCTGCCGCCTGTGCCAATAGATGCCACAACTTTGCTATTTAAGTTGTATTGATGATCCCATTGAGACGAGTGAAAAACCTTGCCCTGAAACTTTTCAATGCCTTTAATGTGCGGGATTTGTGGCACATGCAGTGGGCCAGAAGCAAAGACTAAATATTGGCAACTCAATTGTCTGCCATCTTTTAACGCAACATGCCATACACAGTCTTTTTCATGGTATTCGGTATGCACCACTTCGCTGTTAAATTGGCAATATTCACGCAGATTAAATTGTTGCACCACATCTTGAATATATTGAAAAATTTCTGGTGCTTCGGCATAGCGTTTTGACCAGTCAGTTTTGGGTGCAAATGACAATGAATACAGATGCGACTGCACATCACAAGCCGCACCAGGGTATTGATTTTCACGCCAAGTACCACCCACTTCATCAGACTTTTCTAAAATCACAAAGTTATGAATATTGCGTTGTAGTAAACGAATCGCCATGGCTAATCCGCCAAAGCCTGCACCAATAATTGCGACTTGATAATACGCTGCTGCATCCTGCATGAAGATATCCTTATATTTATTTTGTTTGATTTGAGTTTGTTTGAGTCAGGATAGAATAAGCCAGCATGCGGTAACATGATCGTGCTGACATAAAAATTGATATTTTCGGCAATTTCTATCTGTGGATGAATCGGGTAAAAAGGATATTCCGTTTCGCACTGTTCATTTTATGAAAAGATCCATACTTGGCTTAATGTATTTAATACAAGGCATGCGTAAAGCAGGCGTTGATGTCGATGCAAAATTGCAAAGTATCGGCTTGCGTGCAGATGCGCTGGATACCAGTTCAATTATTCATCTGAGTTTGGAATGGGATATTCTAAAAGTCATTGGTGAAGATGTAGAGCCTGAAATGGGGCTGTTTATTGGACAGCATTATGCTTTGGCAGGTTATGGTCCTTTATTGATGTTATTGGTGACCAGTCCAGATATTGCCACTGCATTAGAAAAAGGGATTCAATATCAGGGATTGACGCATTTAAGCGGGAAACTAAGTTTACAACATAGCACGCGACATATTGCATTGTGTTATCAACCCAATGATTTACATAGTAGTTTAGGTGTATTACGTGCGCAGTGTGAAATTTCAGGCACATTCAAATTTATTCAAGACCTATATAAAATGATGGGGATGAGTGCGCCACGTATTCGCATAGAATTGCCATTTGTACAGCCGCAGCAAAGTGAAGTTTTGCAAACTTTTTATGATTATTACGGTCAAGATATTGTTTTTAATCAATCACAAGCAGCATTTTGGTTTGATGATGCAGTTCTCACAGCACGTATTCCCTCTGCCGATGCAGTCACTTTTAGCAGTTATGAAGCCAAGTGTGTGATTGAGTTAGAGCGACTTAAACTTGAAGATGATGCGCCTTCGGTAGTGCAGCGCGTAAAAGATTATTTGGAGTTACAACAGGGCAGTATGCCGAGCATGGCAGAAACAGCACATGCTTTGCAAATTCCTGAACGGACATTGCGCCATCAACTGCAACAACTGAACACCAGTTATAAACAAATTCGTGAAGATCTCATCAAAGATAAAGCATTGCGATTAATTGAATATCAGGAATATTCAATTGAAATGATTGCAGAGTTACTTGGTTATTCAGAACCCGCAGCATTTAATCATGCCTTTAAGCGGTGGTTTGGACAAAGTCCACGCCAATATACAAAATAGCCTAAGTATTTTGCAAACTATGCCAAAGTGCTATATCTCGTGATTCGATCTTCGTTATAATCTATTTGCCCAAATAAGTACTGATGAATATGTCTGATTTTAATTCGCCACAAACCACAGCCTTTACTCCATTATCGCCTGCGGAGCGTTATGCACAAGCGTTAGCCTCTGGACAATTTATGCCAGATGATGCGCAGGCGCAGGCTGTACACGAACTTGAGCGTGTGTGGCAGGAATTAATTCAACGCTATAAAGCATCAAAAAAAGCGTTCCGCCGTTTCCGCCGCCAAACAGCACCACAGGGTGTTTATATGTGGGGTGGTGTAGGTCGTGGTAAAACATGGCTCATGGATCAGTTTTACGACTCGATTCCATTTAGACGTAAAACACGTATGCACTTTCACCACTTTATGCAGCATGTGCATCGTGAACTGAACAAACTTTCAGGGCAGCGTAACCCGCTCGATTCTGTTGCAGACCAAATTTATAAAGATGCAGTGGTGATTTGTTTCGATGAATTTTTCGTATCTAACGTGACTGATGCGATGATTCTGAGTGACTTGTTCCAAAAATTATTCCATCGTGGCATTACTTTGGTGGCAACATCTAACATCGCCCCAGACGGTTTATATAAAAATGGTATCCATCGAGATCGTTTTATTCCAACCATTGAAATGGTCAAAAAACATTGCCAAGTGCTAAATGTCGATGCTGGTGTAGATTATCGCTTACGTGTTTTGAAACAGGCGCAATTATTTAAATCGCCTTTAACGCATGATAATCAAAACTGGATGGCACAGCGTTTCAGTGCTTTGAGTAATACACAACATTATTCTTCTGAGCCAATTATTATCAACCAACGTATTGTTGAAACAATTGCGCATACTGAAGATGTGTTGTGGTGTGAATTTTCAGAACTGTGCTTTAAACCGCGTAGTCCTGCAGACTTTATTGAAATTGCCAACATCTACAACACGGTTTTGGTGAGCAATGTACCGCATTTAACAGACTTCTTGTCTGAAGGAACACGTCGTTTTATTTATTTGGTCGATGAATTTTATGATCGTGGTGTCAAGTTATTACTGACTTCTGAAGATTCGATTATTGAAATTTATCAGGGCGAAAAACTGGCATTTGAAATTGAACGCACACGTTCACGTTTATTGGAAATGCAGTCTGATGATTACTTAAATGAAGAACATCGACAGATACAGGCCACCGAAGCCAAACATCAAATCAGTTGATCTTTTAAGCGCCTAGAACTAGGCGCTTTTTTATGATAGAAAAGATGTGACTGTTGGTTTTATCGACATTTTGTCATAAACATGGCTTAATCTTGAAGGGTTGCAATAAGACTGACGTCGATTTTTACAACAAAATCTGAACTTAAGTCTAATTTCGACATTTCAAAAACTTTATACACTGTAAAAGTGTATTTAGATGAGTAATAGTGTCGTGTTTCTGATCAGGATTTATGATGATTGTTGTCATTCATCTTGTAATAAATGATCGTTATTTTGAAATGTGATAATACTATTCAGCTAAATATAAATCAGTATACTAGAATCTCTTGTATAAAAAGTAGCAATATCAGGAAAGACAATGACTGCACGTATTCAAAAAGGCAAGTTAGCGATTGCTAAAGAACTTTACGATTTCATCGAAAATGAAGCATTACCAGGTTCTGGTTTGGACAGTGATACATACTGGAAAAACTTTGAGCAAGTCGTTGTCGATCTTAGCCCTAAGAACAAAACATTACTCGCAAAGCGTGATGAGCTTCAGGCTAAAATTGATGAATGGCACCGCAATAATACATTTGAATTAGAAGCTTACAAAGCTTTCTTGACTGAAATTGGCTACTTATTACCAGAAGTAGAAGATTTTCAAATTACCACCGAAAATGTTGATGAAGAAATCGCATTATTGGCTGGTCCACAGCTCGTAGTACCTGTACGTAACGCACGTTATTGCTTGAACGCAGCAAACGCACGTTGGGGTTCGTTATATGACGCACTTTACGGTTTTGACGTTATTTCTGAAGAAAATGGCGCAGAAAAAGGTAAAGGCTACAACCCAGTTCGTGGTGAAAAAGTAATTGCATTCGCGAAAAACTTCTTAAATGAAACTTTCCCATTGGCGCAAGGTTCACATGCCGACGCGACTCAATATGCTGTAGAAGCAAACAAACTTGTTGTTCGCCTAAAAGATGGTTCTACAACAACTGTTGCGGATAGCTCTAAATTCGTTGGTTACAATGGCGAAGCTTCTGCACCAACTGAAATCGTACTGAAAAATAACGGCCTGCACGCAGTCATCCAGATTGATGCAAACAGCCCAATTGGACAGACAGATGCAGCTGGCGTGAAAGATGTTGTGCTTGAAGCGGCTGTAACGACGATTCAAGACTTGGAAGACTCTGTTGCAGCAGTTGATGCTGAAGAAAAAGTTGAAGGCTACCGTAACTGGTTAGGCTTGATGAAAGGTACGCTTGAAGAGTCTATCGAGAAAAATGGCAAGACCATTACCCGTAAACTAAATGCTGACCGCACCTTCAAAAATGTTGAAGGCGGTGAGACCAAGGTTCATGGCCGTTCATTGATGCTGCTTCGTAACGTGGGTCACTTGATGACAAACCCGGCGATCCTTGTAGATGGCGAAGAAATTTATGAAGGCATCATGGATGCATTGGTCACTCCATTGCTTTCTGTGGCTGATATCCGTGGTGAGAACACGATCAAGAACTCACGTACTGGTTCTATGTATATCGTTAAGCCAAAAATGCACGGTCCAGAAGAAGTAGCATTTGCGGTTGAGCTGTTTGAACGTGCTGAACAAGCGCTTGGCTTACCTGCTAAAACCCTGAAAATCGGTATCATGGATGAAGAGCGTCGTACCTCTGTTAACCTGAAAAACTGTATTGCTCAGGCGAAAGACCGTACCATCTTTATTAACACCGGTTTCATGGATCGTACAGGTGATGAAATCCATACCTTCATGGAAGCAGGTCCATTTGTTCGTAAAGGCGAAATCAAAGGCCAAAAATGGTTCCCAGCTTACGAAAACCGTAACGTCATGGTAGGTCTACAAACAGGTCTACGTGGTAAAGCACAGATTGGTAAAGGCATGTGGCCAAAACCAGACATGCTGTTAGACATGTACAAAACCAAGACTGAACATCCTGAAGCAGGCGCAAGCTGTGCATGGGTTCCGTCTCCAACAGGTGCAGTGATTCACGCGATTCACTACCATCAAATTAATGTAGCAAACCGTCAGCAAGAATTGCTTGCAACTGAAGCATTGCCTTTAGATGATTTGTTAACTCCACCTCTTGCAACTGATACCAACTGGTCTGAAGAAGAGAAACTAAAAGAACTGGAAAATAACTGCCAAGGTATCTTGGGTTATGTCGTTCGTTGGGTTGATCTGGGTGTAGGTTGTTCTAAAGTTCCAGACATCAATGATGTGGGCCTGATGGAAGACCGTGCAACTTTACGTATTTCTTCTCAGCACGTTGCCAACTGGTTACGTCACGGAATTGTAACGCGTGAACAGGTTGAAGAAGTAATGCAGCGCATGGCGAAAATTGTAGATCAACAAAATGCTGATGATCCACTATACACGCCTATGTCTAACGACTTTGCTAATAACATTGCATTCCAAGCTGCATCTGACTTGATCTTCAAAGGTGGCGAGCAACCTTCTGGTTACACAGAGCCACTTTTACACGCAGCGCGTTTAAAGTTAAAAGGTTATACAGGTGATTAATCCTTTAGGATTTGATTTACTGATTGTGTAATACAAACAAATGAGCCTCTTCGGAGGCTTTTTTGTTGCCTGTATTTTGCTTATGGTTTTTTGAAAATTTTGCAGCTGAATAGTTACAGGATGTACTTGCTGCTAGAAAAACATCAAGCTGCGGAGTAGAGTGAAAGTCATATATAAAAAGTAGCGCAAGGACAAATACATGCCAGCATATCAAGATTTGAATCAACAATTTATTGGCGGCAAGTGGTCGGTTGGGACATCTACTAAAACCATTCCAAACTTGAATCCATATCATCAAACTACAATTTTTGAGATGCAGGGCGCCAGCGTGGTAGATGTTGATAGTGCCTATAGTACAGCGCAAAAAGCTTTTGATGAACAATTGATTCAATCCACAAGTCTGCGTCAATACATCATTAAGAACTTAGAGCAAGTCATTCAGCAACGACGCGAAGAAATTATCCAGTGGCTGATTGATGAGTCGGGCAGTACCCGTTTAAAAGCCAATATCGAAGTCGATGCTGCTTTAGGGATTATTCAAGAAGCTGCACAATTTCCCGAGCAAATGACCACGACGCAACTGGAAAGCAAAGATCCGAAAGTCCGTAGTGTTGTTTTGCGTAAACCTTTGGGTGTTATTGCTGTGATCAGTCCGTGGAATTTCCCTTTCCATTTGTCTATGCGTTCAGTGGTTACAGCGATTGCTTGTGGTAATAGTGTAGTGCTCAAACCTGCCAGTGATACGCCAGTCACAGGTGGAACTATACTCGGTAAACTGTTCGAAGAAGCAGACTTGCCTGCAGGCGTACTCAATGTGGTGGCGGGTGCGAGTCGTGAAATTGGTGATTACTTTGTTGAGCATGCAACTCCTAAAATGATTTCATTTACAGGCTCTACAGAAGTTGGACAGCATGTAGGGCAACTGGCCGTTGCGGGTGAGCATTTAAAACGTGTCGCCTTAGAACTCGGTGGCAATGCACCTTTAGTCATTTTGGATGATGCAGATATAGATTTGGCCGTAGAACTAACTGTGATGGGGCGCTTTTTGCATCAAGGTCAAATTTGCATGAGTACCAATCGGGTCATTGTCGATCAGTCTATTTATGCAGCCTATCTTGAAAAATTGTTAGCAAGTGTGTCGCAATTAGTAGTAGGTGATCCGAATAAAAATGACACCTTGATTGGGCCAATTATTAATGCAGAACAGGTGAAAAAGCATCAGCATATTATTCAAAAAGCACAGGCGCAGGGTGCAGAATTGGTTTATGCGGGCGGGGTTACGGGGAACTTAGTTGCACCACATGTTTTTGTGAATGTCGCTGCCGATTCAGAAATTGTACAAAATGAAAGTTTTGGACCTATTTTACCGATTCTCAAAGCAGCAGATACCGCACATGCCTTACAGTTAGCGAACGATACACGCTATGGTTTATCTGCTGCTGTATGCACTACAAATGTAGAACGCGGTGCAGAATTTGCAGCACAGTTTGATGTTGGAATGACACATATTAATGGTATTACCGTTGCCGATCATGCCAATGCACCGTTTGGTGGTGAGAAAAACTCAGGCTTAGGTCGTTTTAATGGGCGCTGGATATTTGAAGAATTTACCCGCACGCATTGGCTGACATTGCCAGCTTAACGGTAATTATTTGTCCTGCGTTTTGTTTGAGTAAGAAGGAATGCGTGGGTGCGCACTTACTGTTCATGATCAAAACGCATAATATAGTGCGTGTGTCTAATCATCCAATTTGTATATGTGTGCCAATTTTAAACCAATAAGCATAGCGCAATTATCTGCATTAGGTCTGCCTGAAATTCCGTTTGAATATGCTGAAGAAGCGTATCCAAATTCGAGTGTGCCACTATTGTTTAAGTCTGAACAAGGTTTAGAGTGGCGCTCGGTGAATTTTGGCTTGATTCCCAAATGGGCGGAAGACAGAAGTATTGCGCAAAAAACCTATAATTGCCGTAACGAAACTTTATTAGAAAAACCAAGTTTTAGTGAAGCTGCTTATAAGTGTAAATTTGGCGCGATTGTTGTGTCAGAATTTTATGAATCCAAATATATAGACAGTAAACCGCAGCGTTGGGGTGTACGTCGTAAAGATGGACAGGCCTTTTTTATTGCAGCACTGTATGAAATTTGCCGTTTAAAGGATGGGCAAGGCACGGAAGAAATTGTCCGTTCTGCGAGTATGATTACCATGGACGCAATTGATCACGCGATGATGAAGGAATTTCATGAGCCTGGGCCAGTCAAACGTTCTGTTATTGTTATTCCACATGCACGTTTAGATGAATGGCTAAGTTTGAAAACACCGAACATACACAGCTTTGTGCAGGGCTTTCCTGTAGACGAGTTTGAGTGTTCACATGTACCAAAAGCAAAGATCGAAAAAGTAAGCCCCCAGCTCAATTTTTTCGATCTTTAAGTACATCTTGTGCTTATATAGGATAAGAACAGATGTGGAACAATAACGTGATGTTTAGCGTGCTAAATTATTAAAAATATGACGTAAACTTTCCATCATTTTTTCAATTTGTAGTGGAGTTAAACCATCAAATGACTGCTCTAAAACAACGCTAGTCAGATCATTAATTTTGTTGGTCATCTCATTACCTTTTTCAGTAAGCACGACACGAGTGATACGCGCATCATCATCACAAGAATAAGTTTCAACCAAACCTTCATCTTTTAAACGATAAACAATTTTAGTTGTAGTTGACATTTTTGACACCACCATGTCTGACAAATCAGACACACTCGCATGTGCTTTTGACCTTAATGCCAATAAAATACGACGGCGAGAATTATCTAAACCATACTTTTTAAGTGCCTGATCGACATTCTGTACATATTGAGCATGTACTTGTGTGACCCAATAATACGGAAATTGTTCAATATCATATTGGTCGGCGGATGGTAGAAATTTTGAATATTTCTTGGACATTGCATATTCCCTGCATTGTTTTAATTGTATTTTTGATATTTCACATTTTATGTGAAAACTCATGTGCTTAGCAAGATGCTTTCAGTGGCTAAAATTTGGTTGAAATCTGATGAAATATGATGAATCTCGATTTAGAAGCTGGCTTTGAAATGGCTATTTTTCCAAGCGCGTAAGCATTTGTTTAAGTTCAATCCATATTCATGTGTCATATCAATTAATCCTATAGAATTGTTTTAGTTTGGATTAGTAGTGAGTTATCTGGTTTTATAAGTTGAATTATCAATTTAACCATCAACTTAGGCTGCATTTTAGTTAAAAAAATACATTTGTACACTTGGCTTTTAGGTAAAAGTGCGGGTTATTGCGTTGAATTTTGCAAAAAAATTATAAGCTTTGGTCTAATCTTTTAACAATAGTTGTTTTTTATCAATATTTTAAGTTTAGATTAAAGTGTGGGTTGGCTTACAGTTGTAATCTATGACTAATGCGTCTAAAAATACATTACAATTCATTTGACATTTTTAATCCATTCTCACGGCTTTTGTTTGGCTGTCATCGCTCTAAAAAAATTAAGAATGTGAAAAATAAAGTAAAAACCATCTTATAGATCGTACTGTTTAGTTTTATTCAAAAAAATTAAAAATTTAATTACAAATGTTCAAGATTGTGCATAATTAAGCTATCTATTGCTAAAAAGGTTACTTTTATGGATCCGTCGCCGTGCGCAGGTCTACTTTATATTTCGATTTCTGCTAACTATCTCGGAGCTATGAACTAATGGAGTTTTTATTAGATCCGGGAATATGGGTTGGTTTAATTACACTTATTATTCTAGAAATCGTATTAGGTATTGATAACCTAGTCTTTATTGCAATTCTTGCAGAAAAATTACCCCCAGAACAGCGTGATAAAGCCCGTGTGATTGGCTTATCTTTAGCGTTGTTTATGCGTTTAGGATTGTTATTTGCAATCTCTTGGTTGGTTACTTTAACCGAACCGTTAATTACCTTATTTGAAAAAACCTTTTCAGGGCGTGACCTCATTCTCTTGGGTGGCGGTTTGTTCCTCGTCTATAAGGCGGTAGGAGAGTTGCATGAGAAGATGGAAGGCAAACCCGAAGTCAAAGTCACGACCAATGTGGTTTATGCAAGTTTTGCCGCAGTTGTAGCACAAATTGTTGTTCTAGATGCAGTTTTCTCTTTAGACTCAGTCATTACCGCAATTGGCATGGTCGACAACATCTATGTGATGATGGTTGCCATGGTGGTTGCAATGTTGGTGATGTTACTTGCATCTAAGCCATTAACTGCTTTTGTGAACCGTCATCCAACAGTGGTGATTTTGTGTTTAAGCTTCTTACTATTAATTGGTATCAGCTTGATTGCAGAAGGTTTTGGCTTCCATATCCCTAAAGGTTATATCTATTCGGGTATTGGTGTTGCGATTGCTATTGAAGCGTTTAACCAATTTGGTCAGCGCAATGTTGCAAAACATGAAGCAAAAATTCCGTTACGTCACCGTACTGCAGATTCAATTTTAAAATTGATGGGGGGGCGAGTTGAAACCAGTAGCCCTGATTTGCATAACGAAGCGCAAGAAGCGTTTGCAGATGAAGAACGCTACATGATTGGTGGTGTCTTGACCTTGGCAGAGCGTTCAGTCGCATCAATTATGACGCCACGTAGCCAAATTTCATGGGTCGATATTGAAGATTCACCTGAACAAATCCGCGAACAGATTCTATCTGTACCACACAGCTTATTCCCAGTGTGTCGTGGTAGTTTAGATAAAGTCATTAGTATTGTACGTGCCAAAGAGTTGTTGGATGTATTGGACGAAGAAGAAGAGCTTAAAGCTTTAATTAAACGTCAGCGTCCAATTTACATTTTTGAAAAAATGAAAGTGATTGATGCGATCAATACGTTACGTACCTCTAAAGGTTCTTTGGTTTTAGTCAGCGATGAGTTTGGTAATGTTCAAGGTTTGATTTCACCGCTTGATGTGTTTGAAGCGATTGCAGGTGAATTCCCTGATGCAGACGAACAGTTAGATTTGGTTAAAACCAATGAAAACGAATGGAAAGCAACAGGTATGCTGGATTTATACCAGCTTGAACTTGAACTGGGTATGATGGATCTGATTGAAGAAGATGCAGGCTACATTAGCGTTGCAGGTTTGATTTTAGATAAAACCCAAGGTGAAGTTCAGGTCGGCACGCAGTTGGATTATCAAGGTGTGCACTTTGAAGTGACAGAACTTGATGGTAACCGTATTAAAACTGTGATGATTCGCTTACGCTAATTACTAAGCTTTGAATTAAATCACTCAAAAAGCTCTACCGAAATGGTGGAGCTTTTTTATGGTGTAATAAAAAGATTGTGATGTTTCATCCTGAAAATGTGTATCAGCGATAAGTCTGGATTTTAAAAGCTGAACATGAAATGTGGCATGGAATAGAAAAAAAGAAACAACCAAACAGGATTACAAATTTGGTTGCTTAAACAGGGAAAAGAAAAAGCGAGAAACTAAAACAAATGTTTAATTTGTATGTGACTTCGCCACTAAAAATTAAACTGCCAATTGATTTTCAATCACATTCCATAAATTTCGATGTGACTTTTTAAACATCGCCATATGCCCAATGGCTTTATGCTGATAACGCTTTGGTTTAAGTTCAATCATATTAGTCGATGCATGGGGATAGAGACGGAGTAAATCTTTCACATTGGCTTCGGTGGCAATCTCATCATCCGAACTCCAAATAGCAGTAATCGGGCAACGAATTTCATCGTGATAATGCTGTGAAACTGTTTTGCCTATAGCATTGATGACATAGCCGGGTTTGCTACAAAATTGTGCCCATTGTTGGGCCACATTTTTAGGTAGGTTTTCGCCCATGCCAATTGCATTGGTTGGGCCATAACCATGTGTGATTCTGGCAAGTGGAAAAATAACTTTAAACATCACAGGGGCAAGTAGGCGAGTACGACCTTTTAAACCTTTTGTGTGGCCTGTAGAGCCTGAAACAGCTACGACTTTTGCCACTTTATGATATTCAGGATTAATCCCCAGTAATTGTCCGCCTGCGCTGTGTCCCAATAAAACCACTTGTTCAGCTTGCGTTTTTTGCAGCAAAGTATTTACTGCTGCAGGAATATCTAACTGCCCCCAATCAACAATACTGGCTTCACATTGTTTCAATGGTTCGTGTAACGAATCACCAATACCACGAAAATCAAAACACAGCACAGCATAGCCTTGTTCATTTAGCCATGTGGCAAAAGCGTGATAAAAATTCTTGGTAATGCCTGTCGCGGGACAAATCAAGACGGGTAGACGCTGTGCTTGTGTATATTGATTTGGATAATAACGGGCAGCGAGGGCATAACCATCTGCACATATACTATTTAAGCTTTCAAATGTGCTCATAATGTTTTAAGGATGATGAGAATAAAGTTACTTTACACGAGTTCCAAAAAGAAACTTGTATTTATTCTGACTCTAAAGTCAAGCTTAGTAGTCTGCGAGTGTAGTTAAATAGCCACACGAAAAATAAAAGAGTGTTAAACATGGAAAGTTTATCTTTGGCAGTGCGCCTTGCGATTATTTTCAGTGGAATATTTTTGTGGGTGGGGATGCTTACAGGCGTGTGGAAATATTGGCAAATTCGTGCTTCTGCCCAAGCGCGTGCTCATTATTATGTGGATATCGCACATCGCAGTAGTTTGTTATATGCACCTGCAAGTTTAATTTTAGCGGTCTTGGCTTATTTTTGTATTTGGGATGCCACTGTAATTTTAATTTGTGTGATTCTAAATTTAGTATTTTTTAGCTTTTCTATTCTGAGTTATATCTTGCATGGATTGCTTAAAGATACCACTAATCAATTTAAACAACCGCATCAAATTGCAGCATGGACATTGCCAAGTTGGTGCATGAGTTTGGCGATGCTGTTATTGATTGTGGCTGAATTGGGTGGGACTAGTGTGTTATTGCTTGGCGCAATCTATGGATTGTTGTAATTCTAATTGCTCAGTTTAATTTTTTCTTGGTAGCCCGTAGAAGATTTTGAGATTTTTGCTGTAGATCAGGAATGATGATTAGAATCTACTTTTTGAGTTTGGCGGCAGAGGAGTGATCCATCTGCCGCAAAGTGAAAGCGAAAAAGCTAAAATGAGTGGGTGCTAGGGTAAGATTAATGAACTTCTACGTTTTTATGTTCACGAAACTTTTGGTCAATGGATGTCCAAATCGCAAAGGCTATACATACCAATAAGGCATATAAAAAATAGGTTGGTTTCAAGTTGCCTTGAATTGAGCCTTGGAGCAATAGGGTCAGCATCAGTGCAAAAGTGGTGCTTAAAAAAGTAACTAGATTTTGGTTAGCCTTCAGAGCGTTAATGAAGACTTGCGTATTGAAATGTGAAAACATCTCCATCCCTCCTTGTTATAAATCACTAAAATCAGAGCATTTTAGTCAGATTGGTTTTATTGTTCTACCTTGTTCAGCAAACTATTTCAAGCCCTTATAGTCATATTTTGATAAAAAACATCATTTTCATATGAAATACTACTATTTGTTATCATTTATTTACAAAATAATAAAAAGTAGTGTGTTTTTTAAGCCATTTAAATACGATTTCAATCGTACTTGCATATTTTATGCCAGCTAATTTTGAGGGCGACTATACGACTTTAGCGTTAATTTGAGCTCTGCTTAAAATGGGTGAATGATTTATTTTGTTTTAGTTTTTTATTGAAAATATTTTAATTTCATTTGTTTATTTATACCAAATAATTATTTGGGTTGCTATTATCATGACTGATAAATTGCCTTAAAAAGAGGCAGTTTTAGCACAAGAAACAATAAGTGCGGGTTTGGGTAAAACCTGACAATTATTGTCTAACTTAAATTCGTATTTGGATAAAACACGACTTTAATACAATACAGCTCGAAAATAGAGCATGACTTGAAAAAATAGCCGAGCTCGAAGTCCGTACTGGCTATTTTTTCATTCGATCATGAATTGTAGCGAATACAAAAATCAGTAATGCAGGAATCAACCAAGCGAGGTTTTGTTCACTCAGGGGAAAATTGGTCAGTGTGGTTGGCAAGAATCTAGCTAAGTCTGCGGCCTTCATTGCATCAATGATGCCAAAGAGCAATGCAACTGCGGCAGTAGGTGCAATCACGCGGGTTGGAATACGGAATAATCCCCAGAAAAAGCTGAGTAGAATGACCACAATTGCAGGTGGATAAATCGCGCTTAAAATAGGCACTGAAACTGCAATGAGTTTGGTGAGTCCAAGATTGGAAATAACAAAGGCAAAGCCCACTAAAATAAATACCCAACGGCGATAATGAATTTTAGTAATTTGCTCAAAATATCCAGCACATGCGCATGTCAGTCCAATTGCCGTAACCATGCAGGCAATAAAAATCATTGCAGCTAAAAATACCGAGCCAAATCCGCCAAAAGCATGTTGCACATAGGCATGTAAAATGACTGCACCATTACTGGCATTGGCGGCAACATCGTGACTGCCCATCCCCAGTTTAAATAGGCTTAGATAAACTAAAGTTAAACCGATCCCTGAAATTAAACTTGCCCATACCGCATAGCGGGTGATGAGTTTTTTATCAGTTACGCCACGTGAACGAATCGCATTAATAATCACAATCCCGAATACCAATGCACCTAAGGTATCCATAGTGAGATAACCGTTAATAAAGCCTTCAGATACAGGACTGTTCACATAATTGTGAATGGCAGGTGAAATTGTACCTGTCGGAATAATAAATGCAGTGATGCCTAAAATTAGTAATGACAGAATTTTAAGCGGGGAAAGTACATAGCCCACTGTATCTAAAATTTTGTGTGGATACAGTGAAACTAACATCACCAAGGCAAAATAGATGGCGCTATAAATGAATAAGGTGCTCGCGGAATCGCCAAAATAGGCAGAGAAACCAATTTCATAAGATACGGTAGCGGTACGTGGTGTGGCGAAAAGCGGGCCAACCGCTAAATAACAGACGACTGTTAAAATTAAGCTCGCGATTTTGCCTAAAGGCGAACTTAAAATTTGTATAGAACCTTCGACACGTGACAACGCCATAATGGTAATCACGGGTAAGCCAACTGCGGTAATGAGAAAACCGAGCGCAGCAAGCCAGACGTGTTCGCCCGCTTGCTGTGCCACGATAGGTGGGAAAATAATATTACCTGCACCAATAAACAGCGCAAAGGTCATAAAACCCAAGGCAATAATATCCCGTGTGCGTAAATTCGTCATGGGAGAGAAATAAGATGTAAACAAAAGAAAGCGATTTTAGTAGATCGAGCTATGATTTTCTAATTTATTTTATAGGTCATATGAATATTTTTTATGATATGTGTTTGTAGGCTATTTTAATCTTCACTATAAAAATTAAATAACTTACTGTTTATCTGATGTATTTTTGAAAAATGCTGATCCCACATAGTATAGATGGCTTATCTAGTATAAGTTTTGGTTGCTATTTTAAATGCGCAGTTCTTAAACAAAACTGTTGGTCGCATGACGATGGATACTTGTTTGGCAGCTTGAGCTGATTTTACAAGCCGAAAGGGTTAATAACTGCTAGTTGAAATCTACCTATTTCTATATTATTATATACAAATGAGTAGATATGTTAGTATTGGCGTTGCAGCTAAAACACTGGGTGTTTCCATCCAAACCCTAAGAAGATGGGA